>CAJQPW010000153.1 GCA_905480295.1 uncultured Rhizobiaceae group bacterium
TGGGCAACGCGGCCCTTGGCACGCTCAAACTGAAAGGCGTAGCACCAGGGACTATGCTCCTCGAAGTTCTTTACACGATTAACTGTGTAGCACCGCGCTCTCTTCAAGTAGAGCGATTTCTGCCATTGAGCCCGATGCGCCTGCTGGTAGACGCTCGAGGTAAAGATCTGGCTAAAATTGTTCCGCATGAGCGCCTCAACGAGTTCATTGAAAAGGTTAAAAAACCGACAGCCCTTGCGATCATCAAACAAGTTGGCGACGACGTGGAGAATAAGATGTCGCTCGCCAAAGACCTCGCACAGGAAAGACTCGCTCAGATACTCTCGGAGTCAGAAAAAGCTATGAGAGAGACACTGGATGCGGAATTGCTGCGCCTTATTGCCCTTCGTGAGGTAAATCAATCGATTCGGCAGGAGGAGATAGATCATCTTCGTTATCGCATGGACGAATGTGCAATCCATATTCAGCACGCGAATTTGCAATTGCAGGCGCTGCGCCTGATTATAACCACCTGAGGAATTTGTTGGGCTCGGGTAACGGAGTAAGCCATGAACGTGATAAAGAAACGATGAAAAAAGCGCTTGTAACGGGTATCACTGGCCAGGATGGCGCCTACCTGGCGAAGCTTCTGCTTAGCGAAGGCTACCGTGTCATCGGCACCTACCGGCGCACAAGTTCAGTCAATTTTTGGCGTATAGAAGAACTCGGCATCTCAACCCACGACAACCTTCAATTAGTCGAACACGATGTTACAGACCTATCCAGTTGCATCCGTCTCGTGGCACAAAAAGAACCCGACGAAATCTACAACCTCGCCGCGCAAAGCTTTGTCGGCGTGTCTTTTGAGCAACCCATAACAACTGGAGAGATCACCGGGCTGGGCGCGGTCAACCTGCTTGAATCTATTCGTATCGTCAATCGAGATATTCGATTCTACCAGGCATCAACCTCGGAAATGTTCGGCAAAGCACAGGAAATGCCACAATCAGAGAAAACACCATTTTATCCCCGTAGCCCCTACGGCGCAGCCAAGCTATATGCTCACTGGATGACGGTAAACTACCGCGAATCCTATGATATTTTTGCCACCAGTGGCATCCTGTTCAATCATGAGTCGCCACTCCGCGGGAAAGAATTCGTAACACGCAAGATCAGTGACTCAGTAGCACGCATCAAACTTGGCCAGCTGGATTCACTTGAGCTTGGCAACCTGGACGCGAGACGAGACTGGGGTTTTGCCGAGGATTACGTACTGGGCATGTACCACATGTTGCAAGCGGAACGCGCCAATACCTTCGTCCTAGCCACGGGACGAACGCAAAGCATCAGAGATTTCGTCAACATGTCGTTTGCAGCTGTCGATATCATGCTGGAGTGGCACGGCGAAAGTGAGGAGGAATACGCATCGGATAGCAGCGGTCGCAGGCTCGTTAGCGTTAACCCGAGATACTATCGACCCGCGGAAGTCGACACCCTGATTGGCGACGCTACCGCGGCGAGATCCCAACTTGGCTGGGCACCAAAGGTAGGATTGGAGCAATTATGCGAAATGATGGTCAAGGCGGACCTGCGACGCAACGAGGCAGGCAGATCTTACTCAAATGGGTAAGTCGCTTCTTTTAACCGGATCAGACGGCTTTACGGGAAATCACTTTTCATCCGCCGCACACGCGCGCAGCTACGAGGTTTACGACCTGTTCTCTAACCTCGTGAATGGGAGAGATGTCGCTGAAGAGCTAAAGAACAGACATTTTGACTACGTAGTTCATCTGGCAGCAATAGCCGCTGTGACGCATGAGAACGAGCACGAACTTTACGACGTCAACCTTTTTGGAACCCTGAATCTACTCGAGGCGCTTTCGCAGCAAGTTACACCACCGCGAAAGATATTGCTGGCCAGTAGTGCTAATGTCTACGGCAATGCAATCAGCAACCCGATTTGTGAGACGACCGAGGCTGCTCCCGTAAACCATTACGCGATGAGCAAACTAGCAGCAGAGTACCTTGCTCGCAATTATCAGGACAAACTCCCTATCACTATACTCCGGCCTTTCAACTACACCGGGCTAGGACACGATGAGCGCTTCGTCATTCCCAAGCTCATCCAGCATTTCAATGACCGGGCCGCGCAGATAGAGCTCGGTAATACTTCTGTCAGACGGGAGTTCAATGATGTACGTTCGATATGCGAGATCTATCTCAACCTCCTCGATCACGCAGAAGCAGGAGAGATTTACAATATCTGCAGTGGCACGACTTACTGTCTTTCCGAAATAGCCGAACTGCTCTCATTGCTGACCGGGCATGAGATAGAGATTAAGGTAAACCCCACGTTCGTGCGCAAGAACGAAGTATACGAGCTATGCGGTGATCCCCAAAAACTCCGAACATGTCTCGGTTCAATTGAATACCGACCGCTCGAAGAGACCCTGCAATGGATGCTCGCTCAATGAACCTATTAACAAGACCGAGACCAAGCAAAATTACGCTATAGCGCGATAAACCGCCAAGGTCTCATCGGCACACCGCTTCCACGAAAACTTTTCCGCCTGCGCACGTCCTTGCTCCGCCCAGACAGCCCTCTCTTCCTGACTTTCCAATAGTCGCTGAAGGTGGGAGGCCAACTCTTCCGACTCGCCAGTATCACAAAGCACACACGCACCCTCTGCAAACTCTGCCATAGAGGTACCCGCGCGACAAACAACAGGCACGCCGCTGCGCATCGCATCCAGCACCGGCAACCCAAAACCCTCGTAAACAGACGGGTAGGAAAATACTGAAGCACCTGAAAAAAGATACGGCAGCAAATCAGCCTGCACATAACCCAGATGGTGTACCGTGCCCTCCTCGATAAATGCTTCTATCCTGTCTACCAGAGCACTATTCCTCCATCCGGCTGAACCCGTAATCACCAGCGGGAAAGCCTTACGCAGGCTCGAAGGCAGAAGACTCCATGCGTCCAGCAACACATCGATACCCTTGCGAGGCTCCAGAGTAGCCGTCAGCAATACATACTGCTTTTCTTTCAGCCCCAGGGGAGTGAGGACACGCTCCAAATCGTGCCCCGAGCGAGGCTTATATGCGTCATCAACGCCTTCGTAAATGGTAACGACTTTTTCCTCTTTCACGCAGTAGTTCTCAAGAAGCTCCTCTCGAATGATATTCGAC
>CAJQPW010000154.1 GCA_905480295.1 uncultured Rhizobiaceae group bacterium
GGAGTGTCCCGAAGCTGTAGCCAGCGCAGCTGTCCCCCCTTCGAGGGCTGCAACGCGCTCTTCTAAAACCGCCGTCGTCGGGTTGGTAATGCGGGTGTAGATGTTTCCAAAGGCCTGCAGGCCAAACAGCGACGCAGCATGATCAACATCATCAAAGACAAAAGACGAGGTCTGATAGATGGGCGTTACCCGCGCTCCGGTGGCTGGATCAGGCTGGGCACCGGCGTGGATGGCTAGGGTATCAAAACCAGGTTCTCTTGTGCTCATGGGGCGTCTCCAAATAATTCATTAACAAGATTGATCGCCTGTTATCGGGCAGACTGTCTGCCACGTCAAAGGCGGAATACATCGTCCACCGGGCAATCGGCAGAACATTTTTCTCAATTATCACTGAATATCTGAATAGAGTATTGATTTTCCGCAACTATCTGGCTGGCCGCAATGTCGCCAACCGCTCCAGTAACAGGTCAAAAAACCGCTGATCATCAAGATCGCGCACATAAAAACAATTGGCTGGTCTATCGGAAACCCGCCACCAATCAGCGACCGTCATGCCGCGGGTTAACTCGGAGGCCGTTTCGATTTCAACATTGATCTGGCGGCCGCCGTATATTTCCGGTTCCAGCAACCAGGCGATGACATTGGGATCATGCAGCGGCCCGCCATCGGAACCATATTTGGCTTCGTCATAGCGCTCAAAGAAATCCAGCAGTTCAGCGGTTGCTCTGCCAACTGGTGTCGCCAGCGCCCGAAACGCTTCAACACGTACTCTGCTGGTCAATGCCTTATGGGTCACATCCAGCGGCATGACAGTGATGGGGGCGCCGCACTGAAAGACGATTTTGGCAGCTTCCGGATCGACATAGATGTTAAACTCGGCTGCAGGGGTAACGTTGCCTCCTTCAAATAGCCCGCCCCCCATGAGAACGATTTCCCGAATGCGTTCAGCAATCAGCGGCTGTTTTTGAAGTGCCAGCGCCAGATTGGTCAGTGGACCGAGCGCACAAAGGGTCACTTCACCCGGTGCGTTGGCCATGATTGAATCCACGATGAAATCCACTGCGTGTTGTGATTGCAGCGGCATTGTCGGCTTGGGCAGGTCCGGTCCATCCAGACCCGTGCGGCCATGAACATTTTCTGCCGTGACCAATTTACGTGAAAGAGGTGCGTCTGCACCTGCATAGACGGGCATTTCCGGGTGCCCGGCCAGTTCGCAGATCTTGCGGGCATTGAGCGTGGTCAAAGGCAACGGCACGTTGCCGGCGACGGTGGTGATGCCCAAAATATTCAGTTCTGGGCTGGCCATCGCCAACATCAGAGCAACAGCGTCATCCTGTCCGGGGTCAGTGTCGATAATAATCGACCGTGGTTCAGACACGGTCATTGCCAAGGCTGAAATGCTGAAAACCGGGCTTCAGGATCGGCTTTTTGCTGGAGATTACCCGACGGTTAAATCCGCACCAGCCAATTTCTCCACACAGGCGGGCATATTCGATTTTCGGGCAGCGGTTCTGGATCACCGTTATACCGGCCATTTCCAAGGCCTCGGCAACCTTGTCATCACGAATGCCCAACTGCAGCCAGACGACCTTTGGCAATTGCGGCATTTGCACGATCTGAGATACGAATTCCGGCAGAAAGTCAGGCTTTCTGAAATAATCGACCATGTCCACCGGACCGGGAAGTTCTTCCAGACTGGCATAGGTCATCGCATCAGCGATCGTCTTACCCGCCCATCCGGGGTTTATGGGATAGACGTCATAGCCTTTTGCAGCCAGGTAAGTAGCTACAAAATAGGACGGACGAACCTTGTTGGCACTGGCCCCGACAATTGCCACAGACCGCACGGAAAGCAGAATCTTGCGGATGTGGTCGTCGCTATAGCGGTCCCGATCATTCATCAGACCATTCCGGTTTCCGGTCTTCGAGAAATGCCCCAATACCTTCTTTGGCGTCCTGTGCCATCATATTTTCCGCCATGACGGTCGCTGTATGGGCGTAGGCATCGGCAAGGTTCATGTCGATCTGCTGATAAAAGGCCTGTTTTCCAACTTTTAAAGTATGGCTCGATTTGCTGGCAATATTGCGGGCATATTGCAGGGTGATTTTTTGCAGATATTCGACCGGAACAACCCGGTTGATCAAGCCAATTTCCCGGGCGTGGCTGGGTGTGATTGCCTCTCCGGTCAACAGCATTTCCATGGCATGTTTGCGAGCGACATTGCGCGACAGGGCAACCATCGGGGTCGAGCAGAACAGGCCAATATGAACGCCAGGCGTACAAAAGGTTGCGTCTTCCGACGCTATCGCCAGGTCCGCTGACGCAACCAGCTGGCACCCGGCGGCCGTGGCAAGTCCGTTGACTTCGGCAATCACCGGTTTGGGATGGTTGACTATGGCCTGCATCACGGTTGCACATTTTTCCATCAGTTCATCGAAATAGGCGCGGCCCCGGTCGGGGTCTTCGCGATGGGTGCTTAATTCTTTCAAATCATGCCCGGCGCAGAACAAATGTCCATTGGCAGCGATGATAATAACCCGCACGGCAGAATCACTTTCTGCCGCTTCAAGCGCCCCCTTCATCGCAGCCAACATCGCTTCCGACAGCGTGTTTGCGGGAGGATTGTTGAGCACAAGGCGCAGCACACCACCGTCCAGCTTCTGCTGCACGAGAACAGCGTCACCCAGGTCGTCGGGTGTTTTGATTTTCAGGATTTCTGCCATCTGTGCTCATCCTCGATTATCCGGTTGCCCCTTGGATAGTTTGTTGCAAAAGTCTGCGCAAGCACTGAGAGGACTCTACAGGTATGAATGATACAGTTCTTCTGGAGAAAGATGGCAGAATTGGCCGGATTACCCTGAATCGACCTGACGTCCTAAACGCCATTGACGGGGATATGCCCCAGGCCATCGCCGACAGAGTGGCCGAGGCCAATGCCGATGACGAAATCCATGTCATCATTTTAAGTGGTGCCGGCCGGGCATTCTGTGCCGGATATGATCTCACCTATTACGCCTCTTCGCAGGAAGGCGATGGGCATGCACTGACCCAGGACATGCCCTGGGATCCGATGCAGGACTATGCGTTCATGCACCGCAACACCGAGTTGTTTATGTCGCTTTGGCATTCCCACAAACCGGTAATTGCAAAAGTGCGCGGTTTTGCTGCCGCTGGTGGATCGGACATTGCGTTATGTTGCGATATGATCGTCATGGCCGACGATGCCGAAATAGGATACATGCCGGCCCGGGTCTGGGGTTGCCCGACGACAGCGATGTGGACCTACCGCGTGGGACCAGAACAGGCCAAACGCCTGCTGTTCACCGGCGACCGCATCAATGGCGAAGAAGCGGAAAAAATCGGACTGGTTCTGAAATCGGTGCCTGAAGGCGAGCTTGATGCCTGGGTCGACCGCCTCGCTGAGCGCATTGCCACCGTGCCAACCAATCAATTGATGATGCAGAAAATAGTCATCAACCAGGCGATTGAGGCCATGGGTCTTTTGAACACCCAAAAATTCGCCACCCTGTTTGATGGCATCACCCGTCATTCCCCGGAGGGCATGAATTTCAAACACCGTTCAGAGGAAAAGGGCTGGAAGGAAACGGTCCGTGAACGCGACAATGGCACATTCGACTGGACGTCGAACCGCCCCATCAATCCAAAGGCTTAAACTGCATGACTGACTTACGACCGGTAATGACGCCCACCGAACTCAACCTTTATATCGCCGAGGTCTATCCGCAGATCATGGATCAGTTTCCCGGATATAGCGTGACATCGATTGAACCGGGTGTCGTTGTCGTTCAACTGGAAACCGATGATCGACATATTCGTGCGGGGAACACGGTGTCCGGCCCGACCCTTTTCACCCTGGCAGACATGGGCGGTTACGCCTGTGTGCTGTCCCACATCGGTCGGCAGGCGCTCGCCGTCACAACCAATCTGAACATCAATTTTATGCGCAAGGCGGACGCGGGACTGCTGGAGGCGCATTGTAAAATCCTTAAACTGGGCAAACGACTGATGGTGTTTGAAACAACGATCTGTCAGGCTGGAGACAGTGCCGTGATCGCCCACGCCACCGGAACCTATGCGATACCCCCGAGCTGATGTAACAATTTGGTTGGCACGCAGCCGTCTTAATAGCGGTATTATTTTACCTCATTTTTAATGCGTTGAATTTATTGCACTTTTTGAATCTAAATGAAATTTTTCGCCTTGACCCAGCGGCGTGTGTTTTCTATATCACCACCAACCGGCCTCGCATTCTTGTGGGGCCTCGATTTATTCGGGGCCAGGTATGAGAAAACTGGGCCAACTCCGTCTTTGAACGTTATTAGGACTTCGAAATTCATGAAAACCTTTTCGCAAAAACCAGCGGAAGTGGAGAAAAGTTGGATTCTGATCGATGCAGAAGGCATCGTTCCGGGCCGCCTCGCTTCCTATGTAGCCAACCGTCTGCGTGGCAAACACAAACCGACATTCACTCCCCATGTGGATGACGGCGATAATGTTGTCATAATCAACGCTGACAAGGTCGCCTTCACCGGCGCCAAATTCACCGACAAAAAATACTACTGGCACACCGGTTATCCCGGCGGCATTAAAGAGCGTACGGCCAAGGCCCTGTTGGAAGGTCGTTACCCCGAACGCGTCATGCAAAAAGCCGTTGAGCGCATGATGCCCGGCGGACCGCTGTCCCGTCGCCAGATGAAAAACCTGTATGTCTACGCGGGTCCTGAGCACAAGCATGAAGCTCAGCAGCCCCAGGCCGTCGATATGGCCGCGTTGAACTCAAAAAACAAAAGGAACGCGTAAGTCATGGCTGAAATCAACTCACTTGAGGAATTGGGTGCTGCCGTTAATCAGGCTGCTACCGACACCGCAGCGGCTGAAGCAATCGCGGAGAACCCTTCCCTGGCCGGCAACCCTGAAGCACCCGTGCATGAGCGCAAGGTCGATTCACTGGGTCGTGCCTACGCAACCGGCAAACGTAAAGACGCCGTGGCGCGTGTTTGGCTGAAGCCGGGTACAGGCCGCATCATCATTGAAGGTGCTGTCAAAAAGCGCGACGTTCAAAAGGCCAACCGCAAGGAAAACAAAAAAGCGACGAAAGAACGGGATTTCACCGAGTATTTTGCGCGTCCTGTTTTGCAGATGGTTGTCAAACAGCCTTTGGTTGCGACCGATCGCGAAACACAGTTTGATATTGTTGCAACCGTTGCTGGCGGCGGTCTTTCCGGTCAGGCCGGTGCTCTGCGCCATGGTATTTCCAAGGCTCTCACCTATTACGAGCCCGAGTTGCGTGGAACACTGAAATCCGGTGGCTTCCTTACCCGCGACAGCCGCGTTGTTGAACGGAAAAAATACGGCCGCGCTAAAGCCCGTCGTTCGTTCCAGTTCTCCAAACGCTAA
>CAJQPW010000155.1 GCA_905480295.1 uncultured Rhizobiaceae group bacterium
AGCTGGGCTGGCTGCCCAGTTTCGGTCGTGGTGACACGGTGAAAATTGGTTCCTGGTCTACCGGATTTCTCACGGCATCCGGATTGAAGGCGCTGATCCTGCCATCGATTACCCTCGGCCTCTATCAAATGACACTGATCATGCGTCTGGTCCGCTCGGAAATGCTGGAAGTTTTGCGCGCAGAATATATTCGTTTTGCCCGTGCAAGAGGGCTTCGGGAGCGGGCGATAAACTTTCATCATGCCCTGAAAAACACCCTGGTACCGGTAATCACCGTTACTGGCCTGCAATTGGGGGCGATCATCGCCTTTGCCATCATCACCGAAACTGTATTCCAGTGGCCGGGAGTGGGTCTGCTTTTCATCAATGCGATCCAATTCGTCGATATTCCCGTGATGGCCGCTTATCTGATGCTGATATCCGTGATGTTTGTTGGCATCAATCTGGTCGTCGACCTGCTTTATTTTTCCATCGACCCGCGACTGCGGATCGACCGGACCGTGTCTGAGGGTTGATGATGGAACGTGTTGCCCGCGCCTGGAATTCGGACTTCATGTGGTCATTTCGCCATTCGCCCGTTGCGGTGGTGTCGCTGGCGCTTGTTCTGTTGCTGGTTTTTGCAGCAGTGTTTGCGCCGCTGGTCGCGCCCTACAATCCGTTTGATCCGGCATCGCTCAATTTGATGAACGGATTTTCCCCGCCAATGGAACCGAACGCCTTTACCGGTGACGTGTTCTGGCTTGGAACCGATGATCAGGGGCGTGATGTATTCTCGACGATTTTATACGGCATGCGCATTTCCCTGTTCGTTGGCTTTACGGCGGTGCTGTTTGCTCTGGTGCTCGGAGTCAGTCTTGGCCTGATTGCCGGTTATGTCGGGGGCTGGACGGAAACGGCGATCATGCGGGTGGCCGATGTTCAGTTGACCTTTCCGGCCATTCTTGTGGCGATGCTAATTTTTGGCATCGCTAAGGGAATAACACCGGTCGACATGCGCGATGAAATGGCCATCTGGGTGCTGATAATCGCCATTGGCCTTTCGGACTGGGTACAGTTCGCCCGGGTGGTACGAGGTGCCACGCTGGTTGAAAAAAACAAGGAATATGTTCAGGCAGCACGCCTCATCGGGCGCCGGCCAGGGGCAATCATGTTGCGCCACATCCTTCCCAATGTCCTGTCACCGGTGCTGGTAATTGCCACCATTTCGCTTGCCCTTGCCATCATCGCCGAAGCCACACTCTCGTTTCTGGGCGTCGGTGCTCCGCCAACCCAGCCTTCACTGGGAACATTGATCCGCATTGGTCAGGGATACCTGTTTTCCGGTGAATGGTGGATCATTCTGTTTCCTGCCATCACCCTTTTGGCCTTGGCGCTTTCCGTGAACCTGCTCGGTGACTGGTTGCGCGATGCCTTGAATCCGAAGTTGCGCTGATGGATGTTCCGGTTTTAAGCGTTCGCGATCTGGTGGTGGAAATTCCCACCCGGCATGCGCTATTGCGCCCGGTCAATGGCGTGACGTTCGACATTGCCCGCGGCGAGATTGTTGGCATGGTCGGCGAGTCTGGTGCTGGCAAATCGATGACGGGAAATGCAGTCATCGGGTTGCTGGACCGGCCAGCACGTGTTTCTGGTGGAGAAATTCTGTTGCATGGCGAACGCATCGATCAGCTTCGCGGTGAAGACCTGCGGCGGTTGCGGGGCAAACATATTGGCATGGTGTTTCAGGATCCGCTGACGTCGCTGAATCCGTTGCTGACCATTGGTGAACAACTGATGGAAACCATTGTCGAACACCTCAATGTATCGGAGGTTGAAGCCCGCCAACGCGCGGTTGATGGTTTGAAAGAAGTTGGTATTCCCGCTGCCGAACAGCGCATGGACGCCTATCCCCACCAATTTTCCGGCGGCATGCGTCAGCGTGTGGTGATTGCGCTGGCCCTATGCGCAGAGCCATCTTTGATTCTTGCGGACGAACCGACAACCGCTCTGGATGTTTCCGTTCAGGCGCAGATCATTGCGCTGCTGAAGCGGCTGTGCCGTGAGCGGGGAACATCCGTCATGCTGATCACCCACGATATGGGAGTGATCGCCGAAACCGCAGACCGGGTAGCAGTGCTGTATGCCGGGCGCATGGCCGAATTGGGACCTGCCCGCGATGTGCTGTCTGATCCGATGCATCCCTATACCATCGGCTTGATGGGGTCGACGCCGCTGGCCTCGGCCGGGAAAAAACGCCTGCATCAGATTGACGGAGCAATGCCGCGGCTGGATGCCCTGCCTGAAGGCTGTGCGTTCAACCCGCGTTGTACACGAGCCAAAGACCGTTGCAGCAGCGATCCTGCACCAACATTGGCAGCGGGAGACAATCGGGCAGCATGCTGGTTTGCCGGGGGGGAGCAGAAATGAAGCCCCTCGTCGTATTGGAAAATCTGACACGCATATTCGACGTATCAAAACCGTGGCTCAATCGGTTGATCGAACGACTTCCCAGGGCGTTGCTGACAGCGGTGTCGGATGTCAGTCTGACAATCGAAGAAAAGTCGGTCTACGCCCTGGTCGGGGAAAGCGGGTCGGGAAAGTCGACCATTGGCAAGATGGTGGTCGGCCTGTTGCCACCATCTGGAGGCAGCGTTGAAATCGAAGAGGTAGATCTCTTTCGCAGCACCGATCCGGCAGCGGTTGATCGGGTACGCAGCGACATTCAGATGATTTTTCAGGACCCCTTCGCCAGCCTTAATCCACGTTGGCGGGTACGCAACATCATCACTGAGCCGGTAGCAGCCCGAGATGGTGACACCACAGGCATGGCGGAACGCCTGCTGGAACAGGTTGGCCTGTCAGCTTTGGATGCCGACAAATATCCGCACGAATTTTCCGGTGGTCAGCGACAGAGAATTTGTATTGCCCGTGCCCTGGCTTCGGAACCGCGGCTTATCGTATGCGACGAGCCGACCTCAGCATTGGATGTTTCTGTGCAGGCGCAGGTGCTCAATTTGATGAGTGACCTGAAAGATGATTTCGGCCTCACCTAT
>CAJQPW010000156.1 GCA_905480295.1 uncultured Rhizobiaceae group bacterium
CCACATCTCCGGCGGAGGAAACCGAAAAGCCAGAGGAGTCCCGGTCATCCGCCCCGACAAAGCGGTAGGTGCCCGGGCCTTCGGCCACGTTACCCACCTCAATCGTGAAGTCTTCTTCGACCGACAGACCCTGCGCATCGGTGGCGGTTACCGTCACCGTGACGCTGGCTTCGTTTTCATAATCGAGGCTCTCACCCACCTTCAGACGCAATTCGCCAGCAACAATCTCAAACCGGGCGTCGTTGACTGTAAACGTGTGACCATCCGCCTGATCCGGATCGCTCACCGTCAGTGCACCAATCACCGCACCGGCATCACTCTCGTCCACCGACAGATTATCCAGAGCGATCGCAGCTGGGACATGATAGGTCACATCCTGCCACTGGTCTTCGCTGACACCCAGAGGCAGTTCCAGGTAGCCAACGACTGAACCTGCCCATATGAATATTGTTTCAAGAAAATGCCCGTTCGATGGGTCGGAATTTAACCCAATTACGTAGCTGTTAGAAAGATCATCATGAAACATCTCAACGCGATCCGCGTCTTCAATTACTATCTGTTGGGACGGGCCAAAATACTGAAACCAGAATGTCTTGGCATTCCCTTCCCTCTGTTCGACTCTAATGTGAAAACTATAAGCCCACGATCTATCTGAAGCACAAACTGTAACCATCCGTTCCATAACCTGCATTCCCCTCGTTTGGCCGACACGCAGCCATGCGCAAAACTTTCCGATTCGAAAGAATTGCGGATTGATCAATATGGAAGAAGGGAAGCGTGATCAGATAAGAGTGACCCGCAGCGGCGGTTTCCGCTTCAGACTTGCAATACGATGCCAGGCAGTGTGGCCATGCCAGCTTACCCGACAGGTGGACGCTATCGCGCAATTATTGTTCCGTCCAGCATAAAACTTCCCAAGTTGTTGATTATTTTCAATAACTTGTTCGAATGACTGCAATCTACAATCAAAGGCCTGCACAATCATTTTGCATCCAAATCAGCCGCCAGAACTGCCGCAATGCCCCGCCGTTGAAATATGTTGTGGGTGCCAGCAACACGGCTTTTGAATGTCGGTCTGGGGGCCTCCACAGCGCGGCGAACCCAGCCTTTTGTCGTGTTTTGAATGGCGCAATCACGGGTCTGGCGCCTTGCCTTCCGGAGCCGTTTATCCATCGTCGGGGATCAGATCTGCGTCAATGCGGGCGTTTGATAATCATGCGCAGTTTCCAGAAGCCGCATTTTTTGACCGGCCATAATATGCGGATGCCTGTCCACAGCCCATCCACCACCCGCAACAGGCTGCAAAACGGCAAGAATGCAGGGTTGAGAGGGTTGTATCGGGGGTGGGCTATCGCCCGGGTTGTGTGGGGCGTGAGTAAGGTCTCGCCCGGTTTGATTCTCGCAAGACGTTTGCGCTCACGCAGGCGACTGACGTCGCCGCTCCGCGGGGGCGACGCATAAGCGCCGGACAGCTCTTCGCTGTCTTGATGCGGACGGGGTTGTGTGGGGCGTGAGTAAGGTCTCGCTCACGCAGGCGACTGCGTCGCCGCTCCGCGGGGGCGGCGCATAAGCGCCGGACAGCTCTTCGCTGTCTGGATGCGGACGGGGTTGTGGGTGGCGTGAGTTCGCAAACACGAAAGCCGCCGCGCCTCCCATCAGTCTGACCAGGGTGCGGTTTGCGGGTGGAATTGAGACCGGGCGATCCAGAATGCCTGATGGCTGTGTTGCCACCGGCTTCCAACAGCAACGCGCGGTTGTGTGGTTGTGCTGAAATCCGGTCAGCACGGTTCCGTGTGCAGACCGGTTCAACCATCTCCCTTGCGCCGCCATCGCTGTGGGGGTTTCGATAATTCGAGTGTCGGCATCGCCATCGGCAGCAATGGCGGTTTGGTGCTGCAATCCATCTTCGCTGCTGCCGTTCTCGTTCTTGCCGCTGGTGCTGTTTCTCTTGCCGCTGGCGCTGCCGTTGTCGCTGGCGCTGTGGCGGACCGGAAAGCACCGGGAAGGCTCCCAAATTGTGCGCCCGGTGACAATAGGCAGCATTATATAAGATATCCGCACTGCTGCTCTCAGTTACCACCTGAATGCGGTCGCGCACCCTGTCGGGATCATAAAACAATTCACCATCGCCCGCCCGGCCTAAGCACTTTTCATTTTTGCAGGGTCTCACCGTGTCCGAACCACTCGCCCGCGCCCGTTGGGTCGACGTACATCATGATCATAAACAGAAATCCAAACCGCCTGATCTGAGCACGGTATGTTCCACCCCGTTTTTCTGATTGTGGGCAAAAGGACCTGTTTGCCGCGCCGCATACGGCACGCGGCACGCGGCACACGCCATTCCCATCGTCGTCTGAAGAGTGAGATCAATGGTGGGCGATACTGGGATTGAACCAGTGACCCCTACAATGTCAATGTAGTGCTCTCCCGCTGAGCTAATCGCCCGTCCATTAAACGGTTGTGCAAAACCTGTTCTGCACCGTTCGGGAAGCGACATTCAAAAGAGTGTCACCAGCGCGGATACACCACAATTTTAGGGTAGCCGTCAACTGCAAGTTTATGGCAAATGCCGCAAAAATTCAGCCAATCAGGCTGCCAGCATTTTTTCGACCTCATTGACGAGATCCCGCAAATGAAACGGCTTGGACAGAACCTTGGCATCACGCGGCGCTTCTGATTCCGGATTGAGCGCGACAGCGGCAAACCCGGTGATGAACATGACTTTCAGATCCGGGTCCAGCTCGGTGGCGCGACGGGCCAGTTCGATGCCATCCATCTCTGGCATGACGATATCGGTAAGCAGCAGCGTGAACGGTTCCTCGCGAAGCCGTTCATAGGCGCTGGCGCCGTTGTCGTAGGAGATGACATCATATCCCGCATTGGCCAGCGCTTTGGCCAAAAAGCGCCGCATATCATTGTCATCTTCTGCCAGGAGAATTTTATTCATACTTGTCTCTTATTCCTGATTTGCGGGCATAAATCGGCTAAACGGCCAAAATGCGACGTCACTTTCCCATAATGAACCAACTGAAGTAAATATCGGATAAACAAGTTGCAAAATGTGGTGGGGAATAAGCATTTTCGTTGTCTGGACAGGCCCTGCGCCAACTGACACAGTCGTCTCAACCTCGAACCTGTGGATGGAATCTGGTGCAACGGTGTGAATTTGACAATGATGGCTATCCGGCGTTCCAGATCTATGCACCGGCGGAACAACGGGTTCCGTATGTTTTCAATTCCCCCCATAGCGGTCGCTGCTACCCACAAAGCCTGCTGAACGCCTCGCGGCTGTCACCTCAGGATCTGCGCCGGTCGGAAGATGTGTTTGTTGACGAACTGTTTGCCAGCGCCGTGGAACTCGGCGCCCCGGTTCTGGCGGCACAATTCCCCCGCGCCTGGCTGGATGTAAACCGTGAACCCTATGAGCTTGACCCCAAGCTGTTTAAGGAACCCCTGCCGGCCCATGCCAACAGCCGCTCGATGCGGGTTGCCGGCGGGTTGGGAACCGTTCCCCGCCTGGTTGCGGAGAATTTCGAGATCTATGCCGAAAAGCCAAGCCTGGATGATGCCATGTGGCGCATCGAAAACATCTATCGACCCTATCATGAAGCCCTGCGCAAGCTGATGGCCCAGTCAACCGTATCCTTTGGCCATGCTGTGCTGGTGGATTGCCATTCCATGCCCTCTTCCGGTGGTCGCAACGAGAACCAGACCCGGCCAGACATCATTGTTGGTGATCGCTATGGCACCTCATGCAACGGGGATATCAGCCGCGAAATCCTGAAACGGTTCTCCGAACTGGGTTATTCAACCTCCCGCAACAAGCCCTATGCGGGCGGGTTCATCACCGAACATTATGGCCGTCCGCTGAAAGGTCTGCATGCCGTGCAGATCGAGATCAATCGCGGTCTGTATGTCAACGAGGCCACTCTGGAGCCGACCGAAAAATTTGCGGATCTGGCTGCCGATATCCGCACGGTGCTGTCCCACCTTGTCAGTCTGCCGGATTCCACCTTTGGCGCTGCATCCATTGCCGCAGAATAAGTTTCGATCGATTTTCCATGTCCCTGCCCCCTGCCCCTGAACTGAGCAAGTTTCTCGATCAGCTGTGCGAAGCCGCCGCACTTCAAACCATGCCGCGCTTTCGCACCCCGCTGTCGATTGATAACAAGCTGAAAGGGGATTTCGACCCCGTAACCGAAGCCGACCAGCAGGCTGAGAAAGCAATACGGACGTTGCTTGAAGAACGGTTTCCCGATCATGGTATTGTTGGCGAAGAGTTCGGTGTCACCCGTGCGCAGGCCCGCTACCAGTGGATCATTGACCCGGTTGACGGCACCCGGGCGTTCATTTCCGGATTGCCGGTCTGGGGCACGCTGATAGGTCTGTATGACAATGGCCGGCCGGTGGCTGGCGTGATGGATCAACCGTTTACCGGTGAACGCTATGTCGGCATTGAGGGTCAGGGCAGTCTTCGGGTGCGAGGATCCGACCCATTACAGCTGCAAACCAGCAGCGTCAGCCAATTGCATGAAGCCACGCTGATGACCACGTCGCCGGACCTGTTTGTCAGTCCGACCGAACAACAATTCTTCAAGGTGCAGCAGGAGGTCAAACTCTCCCGTTACGGATGCGACTGTTATGCTTATTGCCTGCTCGCCGCGGGTCATGTGGATATTGTAGTCGAATCCGGCCTCAATATTTATGACATAGCCGCGCTGATACCGATTATTGAAGCGGGTGGCGGGCTGGTTACCAGTTGGTCGGGAGAGGATGCATCAAAGGGGGGAACGATCCTGGCCGCCGCAAATCACGAACTCCACCGCCAGGCGATGGAGCTGCTGGCCTCGTGATGGGATAACCGTGTCGAAGCCGTTACAGATTGATTTCGGTTCCCGGTACAAAGGCTTCAAATGCAGCCAGCAACTGTTCGCGGTAAAGGTCGCGTTCCTGCAGCAATTCATGCTTTGCCCCGGTGATTGTCAAAAATGCGCCGGACCGCATTTTTTTACCAAAAACCTCGATTTCAGAAGGCGACACGACCGTGTCATTACCGGCGGCAACCAACAGGGTGGGGATCGAAATCGCGCTTGAATAGCCCGGTGCACCGACCCGAACCATTGCCCTACAGGCAGCAAAAACCCAGGAAATTGTCGGATAACTGATCGCCAGGGCATCGACATGTTCGACGATATTTCGATTGCGTTCAAAGCGTCGGGTATCAGAGGTCAATTTGTTGGAGATAAAGGTTTTCTGGTTTCCAATGCTTTTGTCCCGTGGGACAAATAACCGTCCGAGGCCAATAAATGTCAGGGCACCCAGAATCCGCTGCATGGTTGATTGGCGCATCGGTAAACCGCTGAGTTTAAGCAAGGGTGATACAAGCACCATGCGTCGGATTTTGTTGCTCAGCGCCGGTGCTGCGAGCAAAGCCACCAATGAACCGGTTGAGTGGCCCAGAACATAATGCGGGGCCTTGCAATCGGGCAGAGCGATTTCCATCAGCACCGTTTCAAAATCCGTCAGGTATTCATTGAAGTTTTCCACATGCCCTTTTTTCGGGTCTTTCAACAACCGGGTGGAACCGCCCTGGCCGCGCCAGTCAAAGGTCAGAACCCCAAAGCCGCGTTCCCGCAGATCGGTGATGGTCTCAAAATATTTTTCGATACATTCGGTCCGACCATGCAGAATGATCACCGAACCCTTGGATGGCCGCAACAGCGGTTCCCAGCGCGCGTAACGGATGGCCACGCCATCAGGCGTTTGCACGCGACCTGTCCGCGCCCCGTCAGGGATCGGATTGTCTGCAGTGGCAAACAAACTTACTGGTTTTTTTTGTCCGGTCTGAGACATATCGGACTGCTAACGCTTCAGGGGCAGTTTCTCAAGCAGATTCAGTGCAACCCGCACAAAACCTTGAACTGGGTCAGCGCGACCCCATATCAGGAGGGCAGAGGCCCGCAACGGCTCTGTCGCAGCGCAGATCATGGTCCATTTGGAGATGATGGGCTGCAAAATTTAGTCATCGCTCACATGAGGATAACATTATGAGACACGTAGATTTTAGCCCGCTCTATCGGTCGACAGTCGGATTTGACCGCCTGTTCAACCTGCTGGACTCGATGGGACAGCCCGAACAGAGTTCACCCGCCTACCCCCCTTACAATATTGAACGTACTGGCGAAAACGCCTACCGCATTTCCATGGCCATTGCCGGATTTGGTGAATCCGACCTTGAGATTGAAGCCAAGGAGAACACCCTTCTGGTGAAGGGAAATCAGAAAAAAACAGAAGAAGGCGAAGGCGAAATGCTGTTTAGAGGCATCGCCTCGCGCAATTTCGAGCGCCGTTTTCAGCTTGCCGACCATGTCGAAGTCCGTCAGGCCCATCTGGAAAATGGCCTGTTGCATATCGACCTTGTGCGGGAAATTCCCGAAGCCATGAAAGCCCGTAAGATTGAAATTTCAGCACAGGGCCCCAAACAGATTGAAGGCAAGGCTGGTAAGGACAAGAAAGCCAGCTAATCCCCCAGGCCATCGGTGCGGGTAATCGACGCAGAACAACCGATGCAGCCAAATATTGAACCCGACCCCGCTCAAACAGCGCGGTCGGGTTTTTCGTTGCAGACTGGCCGTTTTGTCGCACTTCGCCTTGCGATCCTGACTTGAATGTATTCCGGAGCAGCGAAGCGGATTATCCCTGCGCAATCAGGAAACAACCGGGGTTAAACCCACACAATAATAGGACAGTATTACTGACCCATCTTGAAATTGACGGCATTCTCAGCTAGGTGTTTGCTCGCCGAACGGGTAAGATCGACAACCAACCGTGTTGTTTGCCCTTCGAGAGCAAATGCAGTCAGGGCTTAGGAGTGCGACATCGCATCCACGAGATGCGGGTTTTCCTTGTGCCCACAAAACCCCGCAATGGGTAGAATGAAGCAACTGGGTCTTCCGAGTTGTGAGGAGAGTAGTGATGACAAACAGCCACAATCTTTTTAACGGTCTGCCGACCGCCGATCATCCGAAATCCAAAAAACAAAGTGCTGCAAAACCTGCAACACCGCGCAACAGTCCGGGTGGTTTATACGACCCCCGCAACGAGCACGACGCCTGTGGTCTTGGATTCATTGCCAATATGAAGGGCAAGAAGTCCCACAAGATCATTGAAGACGGTATCAGAATTCTTGAAAATCTTGAGCACCGCGGCGCGACCGGTGCTGATCCCCTGATGGGTGATGGTGCCGGCATGCTGGTGCAGATTCCGCATGGCTTTTTTCAGCAGGAATGCCATGAGCTGGGTTTTGAACTGCCCGAGCAGGGCCAGTATGGTCTGGGGTATTTTTTCATGCCCCACGAAGAATCCGTTCAGGCTGAAATCAAGGCAATTGTTGAATCGACAGCCCAGGATGAAGACCAGCCGGTTATCGGATGGCGCCGGGTGCCCGTCGACAACAGCAGACTGTCCCAGGATCCTGAAATCATGGCGGCTGAACCCGCCCATTTTCAGTGTTTCTTCAGCCGCCCTGATGGCATCGATGATGATGCCTACGAACGGCGCCTTTATGTGCTGCGCCGGGTGATCACCAATACGATTGCGGCTGATCTGAACGTGGGCAGTGCGTTTTACGCTGTTTCCATGTCGTCACGCACCGTCATCTACAAGGGCATGTTCCTGGCCGATCAGTTGGGCCCTTATTACAGCGATCTGCGCGACGAGCGTTTTGAATCCGCGCTCGCGCTGGTGCATCAACGTTTCTCCACCAACACATTCCCGTCCTGGAAGCTGGCGCACCCGTATCGCATGGTGGCCCATAACGGGGAAATCAACACGGTTCGCGGCAACAACAACTGGATGGCCGCCAGACAGGCGACGCTTGCATCTCCGGAATTTGGTACCGATATCGACAAACTTTGGCCGATCTCGGCGGAAGGGCAATCCGATACCGCCTGTTTTGACAATGCACTCGAATTGCTGTGTCAGGGGGGCTATTCCCTTTCCCACGCCATGATGATGCTGATCCCCGAAGCCTGGGCCGGCAACCCGCTGATGGATGAGGAACGGCGCGCCTTTTACGAATACCATGCCGCCATGATGGAGCCCTGGGATGGTCCGGCCGCTGTCGCGTTTACCGATGGTCGCCAGATTGGCGCAACGCTTGACCGCAACGGTCTGCGTCCGGCCCGTTATTTTGTTCTTGATGACGATACTGTTGTCCTGGCGTCCGAAGCAGGCACCTTGCCGTTCGACGAAAGCAAAGTGATCACCAAATGGCGTCTGCAACCAGGCAAGATGTTGCTGATCGATCTGGAAAAGGGGGCGATCATCTCCGACGAGGAGATCAAGACCGAACTCGCCTCGGCAAAGAATTATCACAAATGGCTCAGTGAAACCCAGATTGTTCTCGAGGAACTGAAGGGCAAGAAATCGTCGCCGCGTAAATATACCGGTCAGGACCTGCAGGACGGTCAGCAAGCCTTTGGCTACACCCAGGAAGACATCAAGATATTGCTGACGCCGATGGCCACCACCGGTCAGGAAGCGCTGGGTTCAATGGGTACCGACACGCCAATTTCGGCGATGTCGAACAAGGCCAAGCTGCTTTACACCTATTTCAAGCAGAACTTTGCCCAGGTGACCAACCCGCCGATTGACCCGATCCGTGAAGAATCGGTGATGAGCCTTATTTCGTTCATCGGCCCCCGTCCAAACCTGTTCGACCACAGCCATCAGTCCAGCGAAAAGCGGCTGGAAGTGCGTCAACCGATCCTGCGCAATTCGGATCTACAGAAAATCCGCGACATCAGCGACATTGGCGACAACCAGTTCGTATCACGGGTTCTGGACATCACCTATAATGTCGATCACGGCCCGGAAGGGATGAAAGACTGCCTCGAACGGCTTTGCGCGCGCGCCGAAAAAGCGGTCAATGGCGGCGATAATATCATCGTTCTTTCAGACCGTCAGTTCAGCGCCTCCCGCGTAGCGGTCCCGGCCCTGCTGGCGACGGCTGCGGTCCACCACCACCTGATCCGCAAGGGTTTGAGAACGTCGGTTGGGCTTGTGGTTGAATCAGCAGAGCCAAGGGAAGTCCACCATTTTGCCGCCCTTGCCGGGTACGGCGCTGAGGCCATCAACCCCTATCTGGCGTTTGAAACCCTGGCCGAAATGCATTCCAACATGTATTTCCCCAAAGAGGTGGATGAAAGAGAAGTCATCCAGCGCTACATCAAGTCCATCGACAAGGGATTGTTGAAAGTCATGTCCAAGATGGGCATCTCGACTTACCAGTCCTATTGCGGTGCACAGATTTTTGATGCCGTTGGCCTGTCCAGCAAATTCATCAGCCAGTATTTCACCGGCACTGCGACAACCATTGAAGGCATCGGCCTTGAAGAGATTGCAAAGGAAACCTTCGAACGCCACCGGGCAGCCTATGGCAATGTTCCAATCCTGAGCCACGCTCTCGATGTGGGCGGGGACTATGCGCTGCGCCAACGCGGTGAAATTCACGCCTGGACTTCGGATGAAGTGACCAATCTCCAGCATGCAGTGCGTGGCAACAGCCGGGACAATTATCGCGCCTATGCCCAGTCCATCAATGATCATCAGGAGCGGTTGTTGACCATCCGCGGTCTGTTCCGTCTGAAACCAGCGGAAGAAACCGGGCGCAAGCCGATCGATCTTGATCAGGTTGAACCGGCGGCAGACATCGTCAAGCGCTTTGCAACCGGTGCCATGTCCTATGGTTCGATTTCAGCCGAAGCCCATGAAAATCTGGCGATTGCGATGAACCGTATTGGCGGAAAGTCCAATACAGGTGAAGGGGGGGAGGAAATCGAACGCTTCACGCCGATGAGCAATGGCGACAGCAAACGTTCGGCAATCAAACAGGTCGCATCCGGTCGTTTCGGTGTCACCACCGAATATCTGGTCAATTCCAACATGATCCAGATCAAGATGGCGCAGGGCGCCAAGCCCGGTGAAGGGGGACAACTCCCCGGCCACAAGGTGGACGCGGTGATTGCCAAGGTCCGCCATTCCACCCAGGGCGTGGGATTGATCTCACCACCACCGCACCATGATATCTATTCGATCGAAGATCTGGCGCAGCTGATCTACGATCTGAAAAACGTGAACCCGGCCGCCGATATTTCAGTCAAGCTGGTCTCTGAAGTTGGTGTGGGAACCGTTGCCGCCGGTGTGGCCAAGGCCCGGGCCGACCACGTAACCATTTCCGGCATGGAAGGTGGCACCGGGGCCAGCCCGCTGACCTCGATCAAACATGCCGGTTCCCCATGGGAAATCGGCCTTGCTGAAACCCATCAAACGCTGTTGCGCAATAAACTGCGCTCGCGCATTGCCGTGCAGGTGGATGGCGGATTGCGCACGGGCCGCGATGTGGTAATCGGCGCATTGTTGGGCGCTGACGAATTTGGATTTGCCACAGCGCCACTGGTCGCATCCGGATGTGTGATGATGCGCAAATGCCATCTCAACACCTGTCCTGTCGGTGTTGCCACCCAGGATCCGGTGCTGCGCAAACGCTTTACCGGCCAGCCGGAACACGTCATCAATTTCTTCTTCTTCGTTGCCGAGGAAGTCCGTGAAATCATGGCAGAACTCGGGTTTGCAACCATCGACGAGATGATTGGTCAACTTGATGTGCTGGACCGGGACAAGGCGATCAATCACTGGAAGGCCAAAGGCCTTGATTTCGGCGGTCTGTTTTTTGATCCCGACATGGGTGATGACGTTCCAATCTATCATTGCGAGACGCAGATCCATCACATCGATGATATTCTCGACCGTAAATTGATTGCCCTGGCTGAGCCGGCTCTGGAACGGAGAGAAGCGGTCAAAGCCGATCTGAAAATCAACAATGTAAACCGCTCGGCGGGTACCATGCTGTCTGGCGAAGTTGCCAAGCGCTACGGACACGCCGGGTTGCCGGAAGATACGATCCAGATCAAGTTTACTGGCACCACCGGCCAGGCCTTTGGAGCCTGGGTGACGAGAGGCGTGACGCTGGAGGTCGAAGGCGAAGCCAACGACTATGTCGGCAAGGGTCTTTCCGACGGCAAGCTGATCGTTTACCCGCCCAGGGATGCGGTTCAGATTGAAGCTGCCAACTCAATCATCGCTGGCAATACCGTTCTCTACGGCGCGATCGAAGGCGAATGTTACTTCAGCGGTGTCGCCGGGGAACGGTTTGCTGTTCGCAACTCC
>CAJQPW010000157.1 GCA_905480295.1 uncultured Rhizobiaceae group bacterium
GCCAAATCCGCGTCCGCCAAGCTCAAATTCTCCCGACTTGCCTTCGGCGCGTCCGGCTCCGCTGGTGCTTCCATCGATACAGGTGAAGCTGAAGAAGTCGTGAAACTCTACATGGAGGGGGAAAAAGCCGAAATCACCTGGGACGGCACCCGCTCCCTCGTTCCAAAAAATCGGGTGAAGCTTCTGCTCAACCTTGTGCTCATTTCGCTGGGCGCTATTCCGCGCGGCGGCACGGTTCACATCACGCTGACCGGGGAAGGGGAAACGATCACCTTTGAAATCAGGTGTGTCGGACCAAAGGCCCGGGTTCCCGGCGATTTTGTTGATATGCTCAACGGCATAATGGAGGGGGAAATGACGGCCCACGCCATCCAACCCTATTACGCCGTTTTGTTGGCGCAGGAAACCGGCCTCACATTAAGCGCCACCGTCGATGGGGAAGACGTGGTTCTGGCTGCACGCTGAACAAAACAAAGCCCCAGAATATGCCGGTGTTTCCCGCTTCTTCAGCGCTGGAAGATGTAAATACTTGATCTTTGAGCATGAGAAAAACTGGGAAAATAGTTCCCTGTTTCGGTCTATTTTTCAGCAAAATCAAAGAGGTCAACACTGCCCTTAACACACTGTTAAGGTTAAATATAGCAGTTAAAAAACACAGTTAATCCACCCTTAACCTATTTTCCCCATCCTCATCCTTGCAATTCACGAGTGCCCGCAATTTGCGGGATTTAGTAAAGAAGGGATGTTGCAATGGGCAGCAATTTAAAAAGATTGGCGATTGTGCCAGCTGCACTTTGGGCAGTTGCTATCGCCGCAACCGGAACAGCACAGGCCGCTGATCTATTGGTCGAGCCAGTCTACGAGGCTCCCGAGGTGGTAACGCACGCGGCCGGCGGATGGTATATTCGCGGTGACATCAGTTACGACTTCAATGAACTTGGACGCCCACACTACACCTCCGTATGGGGTGGAAAGGTCGATTTTTATTCGTCCAGTATTGATGACTCGTATGACTTCCAATTGGGTGTCGGTTATCAGGCCAACGAAAATTTCCGTTTCGATCTGACAGGCGAATACGTCATGGAAACGGATTTTAATGGCAGAACCTACGGCTATTGTAATCAAGCTGCAGAAGATGCAGGCGAGCTGAATTGTGCATCAGAAGAAACATCCAGTTTCACCGCTTTCAAGCTGCTGGCCAATGCCTATGTTGATCTCGGTAATTTCAGCGGCTTCACGCCCTATGTTGGTGCCGGTATCGGTGGTGCCTATGTCAGCTGGAACAATCTGAACAGCGTCAACACCTGTACGCAGTTCAATAATGGTGTTGTTTGCCCAGACTTAACAGAGGGTTTTACAGGCACCGACGCCAGCAGTTCGATAGCGCTTTCTCAAAAAGGTGTCGAGGCCTGGCGCTTTGCCTGGGCTCTGCATGCCGGTTTCTCATACGACCTTACACACAACACCAAACTCGATCTTGGTTACACCTATAGCCACATCGAATCCGGTGACATGTTTGAGTGGGCGACAGGCAACCATACCCAGGGCTTCGACAAGGGCATCGAAAGCCACGTTGTCAAAGCTGGTCTGCGCTACCAAATCTGGTAGGGCGAAACCCCTGCAACAGATCTCATGACATTGAATGGGGCGGCAAGCCGCCCCGTCAAACCTCCAGAAAGCATAACTCCAGAAGCCAGGTGCGATCGCACCAGCGCTCAGTCAAAGTAGAGTAGTAGGGGAGTTGCTGTGATGT
Source organism: uncultured Rhizobiaceae group bacterium (assembly GCA_905480295.1). Classification (GTDB taxonomy): domain Bacteria; phylum Pseudomonadota; class Alphaproteobacteria; order Rhizobiales; family Rhizobiaceae; genus Pseudahrensia. Next base: position 1,754 of record CAJQPW010000157.1, read on the forward strand.
TTCCGTCCAGCCGAAAAATAACTTCAATCGCCGCCGCGCTGGCCCTGTTTGGGCATTCAGCAGGTTTATCAACACTGTCTGGTTCGGCTTATGCCGCAGATATGCTGGCGGATGATGACACCTATGAATATACCAATGTAGAATTTGGTACCGGCTGGTATTTGCGCGGCGATATTGGAGCAGCGCTGAGCGAAGTCACGGTGGAAACCGATTTCACCTATGGTGAATCTGAACTCGGCAGTCCGATTACAATCGGCCTTGCTGCCGGTTACACATTTGCCGAAGGTCTGCGTGCTGAGATTGGATTGAATCATTTCAATGATCTCGCCTTTTCAACCCGCGCCTCCTACCCCAATTGTGGTACAGAAGATCACGACGGAGATGCCAACACCCCACCGATATCGGTGACCGGTAATTGTTTTATTTCCGTCAATGCTCAGGTCAACGCATCTTCAATCATGGCCAACGGTTATGCTGACCTGGGAACCTATTGGGGTATTCGGCCCTATGTTGGAGCAGGTGTCGGTGTTGCCTATCTGTCGTGGAACGATTTCACCTTCAATGATTATTGTGAAGGGTCTCAGAATTCCGATTGTGGTCAATCCGGCGGTGTTGGATTGCAATCACGATATCAGGGCAACTACACGACCCAAAACGCATTCACCTACGCTGCCAATGCAATGTTGGGTGTCTCCTATGAGCTGACCCGTAACACCACGCTCGATTTGGGATATCGCTTTACCTACATCGGGGAAGCAGGTGTGGCTCGGGCCGCAGATAATCCCGGAATCTATCAGGACTTAACCGTCGGCGATATCATGCTGCATGAAATCCGCGCCGGCTTCCGGTACGAAATCTGGTAGGACGCTTTGCAAACCATTCGCTTGTTGAAGCCGCGGCCAAAACCGCGGCTTTTATATTGCTGGCAACTGAAAACAGAATGTCCACCGACATAATCTTTGCCAATTGCGTCATTTTTGGTTGACGCGTGATCCTGCTTTCAATATTGCCGACCGCGGGACACCTCTCCCCAACGAGAGGCTTGCTATCTGGAAGGATAGATTATGACAGCAAGACTTGATCTTGCGGCGCCACAGTTGCGGCCGCAAAACCCCCGTTTTTCTTCGGGACCATGCTCCAAACGCCCCGGTTGGGAACTGGATGCTTTAAAAAATGCTTCACTTGGCCGATCCCATCGTGCTGCTGAAGGCAAATCCAAACTGAAACAGGCCATTGATCTCACCCGCAGTGTTTTGCAGGTGCCTGACGATTATCGTATCGGGATCGTACCGGCTTCCGATACGGGTGCCTTTGAAATGGCCATGTGGTCGATGTTGGGCGCACGCCCGGTCACCATGCTGGCGTGGGAAAGTTTTGGCGCTGGCTGGGTAACCGATGCGGTGAAGCAGCTGAAATTGCCCGATGTGAAATCTGTGAGTGCCGAATACGGAATTCTGCCGGATCTCGAAACCGTCGATTTCGACAATGACGTGTGCTTCACCTGGAACGGCACGACCTCTGGTGTGCGCGTGCCCAATGGCGATTTCATTCCTGCCGACCGCGAAGGCCTGACCCTTTGCGATGCAACATCTGCCGCCTTTGCCCAAAAGCTTGCTTTTGAGAAATTGGATGTAGTGACTTTTTCCTGGCAAAAAGTACTGGGTGGCGAGGGTGGACACGGTGTCATTATCCTCTCCCCGCGCGCTGTGCAGCGGCTCGAAACCTACACACCGGCGTGGCCATTGCCAAAGATCTTTCGTCTGACCAAGGCGGGAAAACTGATCGAGGGCATCTTTTCCGGAGCAACCATCAACACCCCTTCCATGCTGTGTGTCGAAGACTATATCGATGCCCTGAACTGGGCGGACACGGTTGGTGGGCTTGAGGGCCTGTGTGATCGCGCAGATGTAAATTTTTCAGTTTTGGAACAGTGGGTTGCTGCAACGCCCTGGATTGACTTTCTGGCTGAAGAACCTTCGACCCGCTCCAACACGTCGGTCTGTCTCAAGATTGTTGATGCCCAGATCGCAGCTTTGGATGCCGATGCGCAGAACGCCTTCGTCAAGCGCCTGACCAAATTGCTGGACGATGAAGGCGTCGCCTTCGACATCGGCGGCTACAGGGATGCACCACCCGGATTGCGAATCTGGACCGGCGCAACGGTCGAAGCCTCAGACCTGAAGGCTTTAACACCTTGGCTCGACTGGGCTTTTGCCCTGGTTAAATCCGACTCAGCAAACTGATTTTCACGGACAATAAGTCCGTTTCCACAGATGGAATTTATAACATGACTCAAGCTAAACCACGCGTACTCGTGTCTGACGCCCTGTCTCCAACCGCCGTTCAGATATTCAAGGACAATGGCTGCGACGTTGATTTTGAACCAGCGCTTGGCAAGGACAAGGATGCTCTTCTGGCCAAAATCGCCGACTATGATGGCCTCGCTATCCGTTCTGCCACCAAAGCGACCGAAAAACTGATCGAAGCAGCGACCAATCTGAAAGTGATCGGGCGGGCCGGTATCGGTGTTGATAATGTGGATATCAAGGCCGCATCACGGCGCGGTATCATTGTAATGAATACACCGTTCGGTAATTCAATAACCACCGCAGAACACGCGATGTCGATGTTGATGGCGACCGCACGACAGATCCCTGCAGCTGATGCATCGACCCAGGCTGGCAAGTGGGAAAAGTCGAAATTCATGGGTGTTGAACTCACCGGAAAAACGCTGGGACTGATCGGTGCTGGCAATATTGGCTCCATCGTCGCCGATCGGGCGATCGGGATGAAGATGCGGGTCATCGCCTATGATCCCTATTTGTCGGAAGAACGGGCCCAGACCATGGGTGTTGAAAAGGTCGAACTGGAAGACTTGTTTCCACGGGCAGACTTCATCACCCTGCACACGCCGCTGACCGACAAAACCCGCAACATCATCGATGCTGCAGCACTTTCAAAAATGAAAGATGGGGTGAGAATCGTCAATTGTGCCCGCGGCGGTTTGATTGTCGAAGCCGACCTTGCCGAAGCTCTGAAGTCTGGAAAGGTCGCTGGTGCCGGTGTTGATGTGTTTGAAACTGAACCGGCAACTGACAGCGTGTTGTTTGGCCTTCCCAATGTTGTATGCACACCGCATCTGGGTGCTGCCACACAAGAGGCTCAGGAAAATGTGGCTCTTCAGGTTGCCGAACAGATGTCGGCCTATTTAACCCGTGGTGCCGTCAGCAATGCGATCAACATGCCATCGATTTCTGCTGAAGAAGCGCCGCGATTGACACCCTTTGTCAAGCTGGCCGACACGCTTGGCAGTTTTGTTGGACAGGTGACGGACTCAGCGGTCAAGCGGGTGGAAATCCTGTATGACGGCCATGTGGCAAGCATGAATACAAAGGCGCTTTCAAGCGCCGTATTGGCCGGACTTCTGCGGTCCCAGATGTCAGATGTGAATATGGTATCTGCGCCGGTGATGGCTGGCGAACGTGGTATCAAGCTGATGGAAACCACGCGGGAAAAGTCGGGTGTTTTTGACGGCTATATTCAGCTTAACGTGGTGACAGAAAATGTGACACGTTCGATCGCCGGAACCGTATTTTCCGATGGAAAACCACGCTTTATCCAGATCAAGGGCATCAATATGGAAGCCGAGGCCGGAGAACATATGCTCTACACGACCAACCGTGATGTCCCCGGCATTATCGGCAAGCTGGGCAGCCTCTTTGGCGCTGCGGGATTAAATATCGCGAATTTCTATCTGGGCCGTAACCGCGCTGGAGGTGACGCCATTGCTCTGGTTGAACTGGACGTCCCGGTGACTGAGGAATTTCTGGAGACGTTGCGTCAGACGCCGGAAATCGACTCCGCCAAGCCGTTGGAATTCACCATCTAGGCTAAGGCTAAGATCGCGCAGCCAGGTTTGGTTTGTGCTGCGCGATCATGATGCCGCCGACTACGAGCACGAAGGCCACGGCATGGAAATCATATAAGTGTTCTCCCAGCAGGCTGACGGCGAGCAACGCACCGAAAACAGGCACCAGGTTGATGTAAAGACCGGCAACGTTTGCACCAAAGGCTTCAACGCCTTTGATGAAAAAGCCCTGACTCAGCAGGGAAGGGAAAATCCCAGCATAAATCAACACCATCCAACCCTGTAGACTGGTCGGGAATTGGGACTGACCAGCCTGATATTCAAATATCCAACCAGCAGTTGCAAATATCAAGGCACCGGCGATCAGGCACGCCAGAAAGCTCTGCCAATGCATGTCGGGCTTTGAGCGCAGTGCCACCGAATAACCGCCATAGGACAGTGCGGCACCCAGCATGAACAGATCACCCAGGCTCAATCCTGAGGATTCAACAGCCAGCAATGACATCGGATCTCCCTGGCTCACCGTCACCACCACCCCAATCACTGTCAGCACAAACCCGAACACCTGAAGCCATGTGATGCCTGTGCGGTAAATCAGATAATTCAGCGCGAATATGACAATCGGCATCGCGCTCTGCTCCAGCGTCACATTAATCGCGGATATGTAGTGCAGACTGGAATAGAGGCAGAAATTGAAAATCGTGTAGCCAACGCCGCCCATGATCAGCAGATAGGGCCAATTTTGCCTTATGACGGGCCAGTCAGAACGAATCTGTTGATGGGCAATCGTACCGATGATAACCAGCGCAAGTGCCCAGCGCCCCATGGTCAGCATCATCGGAGAGATGTGCCCCACTGCAAATTTGCCAGCTATAGCGTTACCCGCCCACAATATTGTGGTAACAATGAGCAACAAATGGGAATTGTATCTGATGGACAAAAGAATGTTCCGGACGGGCGGAAATGACACGCTTATCACATTCCCACATGTCGACAAGTAGGATAAAGTGAAAGCAACCCTTGACCTTCGCCTCGTGGTGGCGGAAACGAAACCGAAAACACCTGCAATTTTAAGAAGGTTTGCAATCCATGGCTAATGTAGTGGTCGTCGGTTCCCAGTGGGGAGACGAAGGCAAAGGCAAAATTGTCGACTGGCTCTCTGAACGGGCTGACCTCGTGGTTCGCTTTCAGGGGGGGCATAATGCCGGCCATACGCTCGTCATAGACGGGATCAGTTATAAATTGAGCCTGTTGCCGTCGGGTGTCGTGCGGCCTGGCAAAATGGGCGTGATTGGCAACGGCGTGGTGATAGACCCGCATGCGCTTGTGGCTGAAATTGGCCGTCTTGCAGAACAAGGGGTGAATATATCTCCGGAAAATCTGAGAATTGCCGACAACGCCACGTTAATTCTTTCTCTGCACCGCGAACTCGATGGATTGCGCGAAGATGCTGCAAAATCGGGAACCAAGATTGGCACAACCCGTCGGGGCATCGGTCCTGCCTATGAGGACAAGGTGGGCCGTCGCGCCATCCGCGTGATGGACCTGGCCAACCCCGATTCTCTGCTGGGCAAAATTGAGAGATTATTGACTCACCACAACGCCCTTCGTCGTGGACTAAACGAAGCGGAAATTTCCGAACAGGCAATTTTCGATGAACTGATGGCCGTGGCTGACCAGTTGTTGCCATTCCGTGAGACCGTCTGGAAATTGCTGGCCGACGCCAAGCACGATGGAAAACGCATCCTTTTTGAAGGGGCGCAGGGCACCTTGCTGGATATCGACCACGGAACATATCCTTTCGTTACGTCGTCAAACACCGTATCGGGTCAGGCGGCGGCAGGTTCAGGCCTCGGGCCGAGTTCGCTGAATTTTGTGCTGGGTATCACCAAAGCCTACACCACCCGTGTTGGAGAGGGTCCTTTCCCCACCGAACAGGAAAACGAAATTGGCCAGTTTCTCGGAGAGAAGGGTCACGAATTCGGCACGGTCACAGGACGAAAGCGGCGCTGTGGCTGGTTTGATGCCGCATTGGTGCGGCAGTCGGTTTCAACCAACGGGATTACCGGTATTGCGCTGACCAAGCTGGACGTCTTGGATGGGATGGATGAAATTAAGATCTGCACCGGATATACGATCGATGGAAAATCCATCGATCATTTGCCGGCGAGCCAGGGGCAACAGGCTCGGGTGGTGCCGGTTTATGAAACACTGGAAGGCTGGAAAGAGCCGACAGTGGGTGCAAGAACCTGGAATGAACTCCCTGCTCAGGCTATCAAATATGTGCGTCATGTTGAAGAATTGATCGGTGCACCGGTCACGATGTTATCAACCAGCCCTGAACGGGACGATACGATACTTGTTGAAGACCCATTTCATGATTAATGTGCTATATCACGGAATGTAATAATAATTGACCGTTTAACGGTCACAAGACTGGCGATTATATGGCTGACTATCATGCAGTTCTAAAGCGGACACTTTCTGGGTTTCCCGATCCAAAGCCGCAATTGAGAACTAAACTTTATGATCGTGCCCGTGCGACGATTCGTCGGCAGCTGGAAAACCGTTCGCCACCGGTGACCGGCGATGCGCTCGAATTGGAAATGGAGAAGCTGGAAAAGGCGGTATTTGATATTGAAAGAGGGTTTGACCCTTCCTATCCCGAACCGGCTTCTTCTGCACAACCCGCCACGCCAGAACCTGTGGTCGAAACCCAACCGGAACCGCCTGCACCACCACCGGTCCCTGAACCAGCTGCGTCTGGTGCCGTGGAAACACCACCACAGCCTGAAACACCGGAACCAGAACCACTTCAGCCGACTGAACCTGCGCCCCCCAATGCGACGCCTAAAACCTTTGCAGAAGCGATTACGGCCGGAACTGCATCAAGAACAAGATCAACAGATGATCTGGCGATGCCGGAATCTCAGACAGCAGCGGCACCCGAACCCGCACCAGCAGCAATGGCGCCACCGGCACCTGCTGACACCCCCCTTGCTGCGCCACCTGCCCACGAACAGCCAAATGCCCCACCGGCTCCAGATCATCTGGCGTATGATGCGCCGCCGCCGGCTTACGATCCGGCAGCTCAACATCAACCCGATTATGGAGCACCTCCTCCCCAAGCGGCCACGCCAACCGTTCATGATGAAGCCGTGGATCAATGGGCTCAGGAGTTCATGGCGCACCAGCCACATCAGGAAACAGCACCACAATACGCCCCCATTGATCCGGCGTTGCAACCTGTCCAAAATTACCATCCCGGACACGATCCAGCCTATGGGCAGCCCCATGCTGCACCGCCACCACCACCGCCTCCGGCTCAATTTGATTCGCCCTTTGGGCCTTCACATGATGACACTCTGGCGATTCCCAATGCACCCGGTTTTGGCAGTGGTGGCACCAAGCCACCGCGTCGCAAGCGCCGCTTTCTCAAATGGATCGTGCTGTTGTTCATGCTGGCCGTGATCGGTGGGGCCGGATATTACAGCTGGATGAACAAGGAACTGGTGCTGGCCCAGATCGGCATGGAAGATTTGTTTGAAAATCCGACCCGTCCCAAGCCCGTCAAGACCATCACGATTACGCCTGACCCGGAACCCGAAACGTCTGGTGAATTGCTGTCGCCAACGAAGTTGGACAACCGGCTCGGCAGCAATGGCGAAAATCAGGAGCCCGCGAAGCCGGAAGCAGTACAGTCTCCGGCCTTGCAGAACTTGACCCCGGTTCAAAATCCTGCGGCCAACGAAAACGCACCCCGCGCAGGCGGACTGCCCGTCGCTCAAAATGCCATTTTGTATGAAGAAGGTGCCACACCGACCGAAAATTCGGTTGATGCGGGGCGTGTGATCTGGAGCGTGGTTCAAGAAGAGCCTGCCACCGGCCTACCACCGGAGCCTGCCATTCGAGCGCGTATCGAGATTTCCCCGCGCAATGTGGTGTTGCTGATGACCATAAAACGTAATGCTGACAAAGCGTTACCGGCCAGTCATCTGATTGAGCTTGTCTTTGCTGTTCCCGATGATTTTGCCGGTGGTTCCATCGGTCAGATCAACCGTTTCGTATTGAAACAGAGCGAGCAGGGGCGGGGAGAAAACCTGATTGGTGTGCCTGCCCGTATAGCAGATGGGATTTTTCTGATTGCGTTGAACAATCTTGATGAAGCCAAGGTCAAAAACGAAAATCTGCTCCAGACCGGTGACTGGATCGACATACCGATGCAATACCGTACCGGACGTCGGGCCTTGATGACGATCGAGAAGGGTGTTCCCGGCGCCAAAATATTTGAGGAAGTTTTCGCGGCTTGGTCAAAGCTGTAATCGGTGCAGCGACCTGAATATTTTCTTCAGCGCGATTTGTGTATCTAATTTAACCCTTGCAAATAACCCCCGGTGTGGCCAAAAAGGTCCCGTTCCAAGGGGTGTCACGTTTTGTGGCTGAGATGGTTTGACGCCGGACCCTTGATCGAAATATCGATCGGGAACCTGATCCGGGTCATGCCGGCGAAGGGACAGGACTGAAATATCCCAGCAGGGCGAGTACCGTTGGGAATTGTTTCTTCATAGGCATATCAGGTCAGGTCCCACATTTGGGAAGTGACGGATGCAAGTGGGTGAGGCCCCGACAAACCGCAAGAACCGTGACGGCATGCATGCTTTCGTGCGCGGACTTTCTGCGACCGCGGTGCTTGTTGGTTTGTGGTGGCTGGCGGTCAGTCTTTTCAAGCCGGCTCCATTCATTCTGCCGGGACCGGGTAGCGTCCTGGCTACACTGACAGATCAATGGTCGTCATTGTTTCACCATGCCGGTATCACCCTGGTTGAGATTCTTCTTGGGCTCTTGCTCGGTTCGGTTCTGGGAGTGCTGACCGCTCTCATCGTCAACAGTTTTGCGCTGGCCCGCCTCTACGTCATGCCTCTGATCGTCGCCAGCCAGGCCCTGCCGGTATTTGCCATCGCACCGCTTCTGGTGTTGTGGTTTGGCCTTGGTTTGGGGTCGAAAATCGCTATGGCGACCCTGATCATCTATTTCCCCGTTGCTTCGGCATTGAATGACGGGCTCTCCAGGGCGGATCGGAATTTTATCGATATTGCTCGGATGTATGGCTCTTCACCGCTACAGACCCTGACCAAGTTTCGCCTGCCCGCAGCCATGCCGTCGCTGGCATCTGGTATTCGGGTTGCCGCCACGGTGGCACCGATTGGTGCTGTGGTGGGTGAATGGGTCGGCGCATCCGGTGGGCTTGGTTACGTCATCAATCAGGCCAACGCCCGCATGCAGACAGACACCGTGTTTGCCGGGCTGGTTTTACTCATCGTGATGGTGCTGGTGCTGCGCGCCGCCATCGATCTTCTCCTCGACAAACTGGTGTTCTGGGCTCCCAGAACCCCCACTTCACTGACATAAAGGTTTTCCAATGACGATAATGAAATCTGTTTTTGCAGCAATTGCTGCACTAATGCTGACCATGGTGCCGGCTCAGTCCGACGACAAGCTGACGGTTTATCTCGACTGGTTTGTTAACCCGGACCACGCCCCACTGGTCATTGCCCAGACCCAGGGCTATTTCAAACAAAATGGCCTGGAGGTGGAACTGATTGCACCCTCTGACCCCAGCGCGCCGCCGAGGTTGATTGCCGCCGGGCAAGGGGATTTGGCCATTTCCTACCAACCACAATTGCATGTGCAGGTCTCTGAAGGGCTGCCACTGACCCGTATCGGAACCATTGCGGAAACACCACTGAACGCTTTGGTGGCGTTGAAAGACGGCCCAATCAAATCAATTGCCGATTTGAAAGGCAAGAAGGTTGGGTTTTCCGTCGGTGGGTTTGAAGACGCATTGCTGGCGGCGATGCTGAAGCAGGAAGGACTGAGCTTGAAGGATGTTGAATTGATCAACATCAACTTTGCACTTTCCCCGTCACTGATCACCGGCGCGGTTGACGCTGTGATCGGTGCATTCCGTAATTTCGAACTGAATCAACTCGACATTGAAAAACATCCCGGCATTGCCTTCTACCCGGAAGAAAACGGTGTTCCTGTCTATGATGAATTGATTTTCATCGCCAAGAATGACCGGATTGATGATCCACGATTCCGCCCTTTCATCGACGCTGTCGAACAGGCCACTCTCTACCTGACCAACCATCCAGACGAGGCGTTGCAGCAGTTTTTGAAGGCTTATCCGGATCTCGATAACGAACTCAACCGGCGGGCATGGGTTGATACGTTGCCGCGTTTTGCCAAACGGCCTGCTGCGCTCGATCGGGGGCGCTATGAACGGTTTGCCAAATTTATGAAGGATAGTGGTCTGATCAAGTCCATCGCCCCGCTGTCCACATACGCCGTCGAACTGAAATAAAAAAATCCGGCCCGGGGATGGTTTACCCGGGCCGGATCCAATTTGTTTGAGCAGGCTTTGGCGCTTAATGCGCCTGCAGCTGAGCAACTGGCTTGGCCAGTTCCTTGGCGGCCGTCACCATGGATTTCTGCACCTTTTCGAATGCGCGCACTTCGATCTGACGAACGCGTTCGCGGCTGATATCGAATTCAGACGACAGCTGTTCCAGCGTCAATGGGTCTTCAGACAACCGACGGGCAGTGAAGATCCGCTGCTCGCGTTCATTGAGAACGTCCATGGCATCCGTCAGCATTTCACGCCGCGCTTCCAGCTCATCCTGCTTGATCAAGGTTGTTTCCTGGCTTTCGCTTTCATCAACAAGCCAGTCTTGCCATTGGCCGGATTCACCTTCTGCAGCCTTGATGGGTGAGTTCAGGGACGCATCCCCGGACAGCCTCTGGTTCATGGACCGAACCTCGTCATGGCTAACACCCAAGGTGTCTGCGATCTTCTCAACATTTTCCTGCTTGAGCTCGCCATCTTCCAGCGCCTTCAGCTTTCCTTTCAGCTTGCGCAGATTGAAAAACAGGCGTTTCTGGTTTGCGGTGGTGCCCATTTTGACAAGGCTCCATGAGCGCAGGACATATTCCTGAATCGATGCCTTGATCCACCACATGGCGTAAGTCGCAAGGCGGAAGCCTTTTTCAGGATCGAATTTTTTGACGGCCTGCATCAGGCCGACATTGCCTTCGGAGATCACCTCGCCAATCGGCAGGCCGTAGCCGCGATAGCCCATGGCAATCTTGGCCACCAGCCGCAGATGACTGGTCACCAGCTTGTGGGCTGCCTGGGTATCGTCGTGCTCGGCGAAGCGTTTTGCCAGCATGTATTCCTGCTGGGGCTCCAGCATTGGAAATTTGCGAATATCATCCATATAGCGTTGCAAACCATTACCGCTTGCGGAAATTGTTGGAAGTGCGTTTGCCATTTTGATGGTCCTCTCCAAAGTGATCGGCCGTTTAACCCGGACCGTATCGTGATCACATCATCGCGTATTCGATAATGCCGCGTCGGTCTCACCCCATTTGGCCATGATAGCGACGCATTGTCTTATTCCTCATATAGGTAGAAATTCTGGCATTTCATCGTAAAACAGCGATGAAAGCCTGTTTTTTTGTTACAAAATTTTAATATTGTTAAAAATCAATGGTTAAGGCGTTTTCGTGTGGCGTGGATTTAGCGTATTTCAGGCCGCATTTTGTCACGTTTATGTGAAAAACGGTCCTGGACAAACAGGTTTACCTCATATTTTCGTCTTGTACATTGGGGCACAATGACACAGATTCAAATTCGGTGACCAAGGAGAGTGCGCAGTGCCAGTTTATAATCGAATTGCAGAATTTCATGACGAAATAACCGAGTGGCGCCGCACCATTCATCAACACCCCGGACTATTATACGATGTCGAGGAGACGGCTGAATTTGTCGTCGAACGTCTGCGCGAGATGGGTGTGGACGAAATTGTTGAGCAGGTCGGGCGAACCGGCGTTGTGGGTGTCATCAAGGGCCGGCAGACGAATTCCGGTCGGGTTGTGGGCATGCGCGCGGATATGGATGCTTTGCCGATTGTTGAGAAGAACGATTCTCCCCACAAATCAAAGTATGAGGGCAAAATGCACGCCTGCGGCCATGACGGACATACGGCAATGCTGCTCGGCGCGGCTAAGTATCTGGCCGAAACCCGCAATTTCGATGGCAGCGTGGTGGTGATCTTCCAGCCCGCTGAAGAGGGTGGCGCCGGTGGCAAGGCGATGTGCGATGACGGCATGATGGACCGGTTCGGTATTCAGGAAGTTTATGGCCTGCACAATTCTCCGGGCCTTCCAGTTGGTGATTTTGCGATCTGTCCCGGACCGATTATGGCGGGAACGGAAGAGTTTACTGTGACAATCAACGGCTTGGGAGCGCATGCGGCCATGCCACATCTTGGCAATGATCCAATCATTGTCGCGACACATATGGTTCAGGCGTTGCAGACGATCGTATCCCGCAATGTCGACCCCATCCGCTCTGCCGTTGTAACTGTAACCGCTATTCACGCCGGTAAGGCCTACAATGTCATTTCTCAGGAAGCCCAGTTTTATGGAACAATACGCACCCTGGACCGAGAAGTCCGCGCCCAGGTGGTTGAGAGAATCCGAACAACCATAAACGGGATTGCAGCAGCCTATGGAGCAGAGGTGAGTATCGACATCGAAGAAGGATATCCGGTCACCACCAACCACGAAGAGCAAACCAAATTTGCTGCCGGAATTGCCAAGCAGATTGTAGGTGATGCCCGGGTTGATGATGAAAAGCTGCCTGTCATGGGGGGCGAGGACTTCTCCTATATGTTGCTGGAGCGGCCAGGTGCCTTCATTTTCATGGGCAATGGCGATTCCCATGGCCTGCACCATGAAGAATATGACTTTAACGATGAAGCGATCCCGGTTGGAGCCAGTTATTGGGCCAAAATCGCGGAAGCGGCTATGCCCGCCAGCTGACCACCGATTCTGTCGTCTGGAATGTAACGAACGCTAGGCCGTTGCCTCGCTGCGCTGCTGGGTCAGTACCTGGGTCTGACCTTCCATCAACAGCGCATGGGCGGCGCTGATATGCCGGTGCATGTTCGAGCAATAGTCGACGACTTCCGCGGGCAGGCCCATATCAGCAATCCGGTCGGGACTGTAGGCTTGCGCCTTGGCCACATAGGCCTTGGTGATTTCTTCCGCACTTGCCGTTGTTGCCACGCCAAGCGTTGCATAGGGATCAGAGGCGGCAGGCTGCGGCTCGGCAGCGGTTTGTTGTTGCGCGCTTGAATTGTCGCTGGCATTGGCAGCGGCCGGTGCCGGCAGACTGGCCTGTTTGCCGCTGGCGGCTTCCATAATGTTGCTTTTCGCAATCATGCGCTCGGAACCATCTGCATCCCCGAATAAAATGAACTTCATTTCATTGTTGAGGGTTCGCTCCATTGTGCCGCCGATATTGACAATCAGGTCTCCCAACAGCTCGCGGCCATCCTGTATGTTGAGCACGATAGGCAGGCGCAGACGGTTGTTCTCGTCGCTCACGGCGGATTCCCGGTTCAAGCAGTGTAGAAGTCGAGTGCTCAGTTTATTGAGGGGGGGTTTATTCTTCCCTAACCAAATAGGTCGATTGCAATATACCTTGCAGATTATAAACCAGAATTTGCGTCGAATTGTCTTGCAGGCGCAGGGTCAAGGTGACGTGGTTTGCCCCACGGCTGGACTGCATCACCCGTGAACCGGCCGGAATGGCCAGCGTGGCTTCATTGGGGGTGACTTTCGCAGCAGCTTTTGGTTCGACATCCTGATTGACCTTGTAGACAATCGCCAACAACACGGCCATAAGCCCAAGCATCATGATGCCACCTGAAACAGCCAGCAAACGAACCATTTTAACGCGGACAGCCTCCACGGCGGGATCCAGCGGTTCTTCTTCGTCACTCATGAAACTACATAAAGATTGGGTGGGCCTGTGACTGAGGGTGATAACGGCAAAGACCCGGTAAAGATAGTCCCGCAGCAAGACAATGATGCCATGGAAGTGTTGATGGTTCCCCATTCGGCAGATGGCAATCGCGTGGACAAATTCATCTCGCAAAATGCTTCCGATGACATTTCGCGCGCCCGGGTGCAGGCTCTGGTCCGGCAGGGACAGGTGACGATCAACGGCCAGATACCCCGCGGAACCAGCTCTAAGATTTCGGCGGGAGATGTGGTTCGATATGCCATGCCACCTGCCGAAGAAGCCATTCCGCAGCCGGAGGAGATTGCTCTCGACATTCTGTTTGAGGACGCTGATCTCATCGTCGTCAACAAGCCTGCTGGCATGGTTGTACATCCCGCGCCGGGCAATTGGTCGGGAACACTGGTCAACGCGCTTCTGCATCACTGCAAAGGTTCCCTGTCGGGTATTGGTGGGGTTAAGCGTCCTGGCATCGTGCACCGCCTCGACAAGGGCACCAGTGGCGTCATGGTCGTGGCCAAGAGCTACCGCGCTCATCTCGACCTGCAGGAGCAATTTGCCGATCATGGCCGCACAGGGCCCCTGGAACGCGCATATTGGGCGCTGGTATGGGGAGCGCCGCCGCGGATGAAAGGGCAGATTGATGCCCATCTGGGCCGCCATCCGACGCGCCGTCTGCAGCGATCGGTGGTTGAAGCAGATGCGGTCGATGCCAAACACGCGGTGACTCACTATCAGGTTCTGGGGCGATTCAACGACCCAGCCCAACCCGATGATGTGCTGGTTTCTCTGGTCGAGTGCCGGCTGGAAACGGGGCGAACTCACCAGATCAGGGTGCATATGACCCATCTTGGCAATCCGTTGCTGGGGGACCCTGAATATGGTCGGCAATTTGCAAACAGGGGTGCGCGCCTGTCTCCATGTGCCCGGCAGAGGTTTGAAGACCTCAATCATCAGGCGCTTCATGCGCGCAGCCTTGGCTTTCGACACCCGACCACTGGAGAAACCGTTTCGTTCAGCGCCGATCCGCCACAGGATATCGTGGCTCTGATCGACGCCCTGCGGGCCGGCGACTAGTTAAGCAAGGGAGACCATGCGGGGTCGGAAGCGAAGGCCTGGGTATTGACCTGGCGCTCGTTGCGGCCTGTCAGGTCGATTGTATAGAGTTTAGGTCCGCCGGAGGCTCCTGGGGATTCCCGAAAAAACATCAGTGTGCGGCCATTGGGTGCCCATGTGGGTCCTTCATTGTGATAGCCCTCGGTCAGGATGCGTTCACCCTTGCCATCGGGGCGCATGACCCCAATCAGAAACTGACCGCCAGACCGTTTGGTGAAGGCAATCAGATCGCCCCGGGGTGACCATACCGGGGTGGAATAGCTGCCCGAGCCAAAGGATATACGCTGTTGACCAGCGCCGTTGGCACCCATCACGTAAAGCTGTTGTCGACCGCCACGGTCGCTTTCAAACACAATGCGCCGTCCATCGGGGGAATAGGAAGGCGAGGTGTCAATTGCGGTTGTATTGGTCAGCCGGGTGGTGTTGCGGGAGCGCAGATCCATTGTGTAAATATTTGCATTCCCGCCCTGTTGCAAACTCATGATGACCCGTTGTCCGTCAGGAGAAAACCGCGGAGAAAAAGTCATGTTCGGGAAGTTACCAACCACTTCACGCTGACCGGTTTCGATTTGCAGCAGGTAAACCCGCGGACGCCCCCCGGCAAAGGACATGTAGGTGACCTCCTGCCGTGATGGCGAAAATCTGGGAGTCAGCACGAGATCCTGACCATTGGTCAAAAAGCGGTTGTTGAAACCATCCTGGTCCATGATTGCCAATCGTTTGATGCGTTTGGCCTTTGGTCCTGTTTCTGCGACATAGGCAATGCGGGTATCGAAATATCCGCTTTCGCCGGTCAGTGCCTTGTAGATCGCATCAGCTATAATGTGACCCACCCGCCGCCAGTTATTGGGGTCGGTGGAATATTGCTGGCCAAGTATCTGCTCGGCTCCATAGGTGTCCCAGAGGCGGAATTCGGTGCGAAAACGTCCGCCGCCCTCGCTGACCACCTGGCCTGTTACCAGCGCCTGCGCCCTGATTGCAGTCCAACTGGAAAATTGCGGCGTGGAATTGGAGTTGGTTATCTTCTGGATATGGGCAGCACGGTCAATTGGTGCAAACAGGCCGGACCTTCTCAGGTCGGCTTCCACCACGCCTGATATGTTTCTACTGAGCTGGCTGTCTCCCAGAAACAGCGGGATCGCAATCTTCAGCGGGTCGATATTACCCCGCGTCACATCAATTTCGACCCGGGCATGGGCCGGTTTTGATCCAACGGCAACCACCATCAGTGGCAGCAACAGTGCCATCATCCACGCGCCGGCAAGCGGCAGAGACAAAAGGTTGCCCATAAATTTTTTCATCGTTTTCATCCTGTAACTATCCAGTTTGAAGGGGATGGAACCATTCCCAGATTATAATTCATAACAGGTCCTTGAGTGAGAAATTGACCACCACTTCGGACCATGTATCGTATTTCTCTGCCGGCAGCTTGTAGGGCGCGCAGTCGAGAATTGCGTTTTTGACGCGGCGGGAAAACACCCCACGCGTCGAACCACTTGTACCGGACACTTTCGCCTTCACACGGCCATCGACGTCGCCTGAACGGGTCAGGCGGAATGTAACCCGTGCCGTCATCGATGCCGCGTCCTGGTGACCCGGCAGATCTCCGGCATTGAAGCAGCCCTCCAGAGCGCTGCGCAGCGCATCCAGTTCGTTTTGCGACAATTTGGTATCATTGTTCGATTTCTTGGCACCGAGCGCCGCTTCCTGCGTCGATGCTTTTGCACCGCCGGCACTTGCCTTTGCCTTGTCCAGCACGGCCTTAATGTCATCAACCTTCTTCTTGGTTTCTGCGACCTTCTTCTCAGGTTTGGCAGCAACCTTGGGTTCCGTCTTCCGTTTCGTGGTCTGCGCAGCTTCCGGTTTGGGCTTTTGCGGACGGGGTTTGGGAGCGGCAACCCGGTCGGGCAGTTTCTTGAATACCTCTTCAACCGGCACCTCGGTTTCCACGCTCTCAGATTTTTTGAGCAGCATGGCTATGTCGGTCTTCGGTTTGCTTTCAGTTGCCAGTTTGGGAGTCGGAACGGGGGTTTCTTCTTTCACCGGGGTCGGCGCAGGTTTCGGTGTTGGGGCTTCAACTTTCTCGACCGGTGGTGTTCTTTCAATTTTCGGTGCTTCGGCTTTCACATCCTGCTTGCTTTCGCCAACATTGACGGCCGGTTCCGGTCTTGGAGCGACTGCAGTCTTTTTGGGCGCCGGCTTGGGTTTGCGATCCGCCTTGCGGTCTCCCTGGATGGTTTTGGTCAATTCTTCATAGGGGATGATGTCGATTGGCAAAGCTTCAACGTCCGGAACGGTCAGTTGCGGTGGCGCAGCCAGAGACACAATGCCCAGAGTGAGCAGAGTAGCGTGGGCCAGTAGTGAGCTTGCAATGCCCGCTTTCAACTATCCGTCCTGTTCCTGTAGGGTTACCAATCCGATTTTTCTGTACCCGGCCTGGTTCAAAGCGCCCATGATACGCATCACGGTGCCGTAATCCGTCGCCCGGTCTCCGCGCACATACAGCCGTTCATCATAGCCATTCTTGGCAATCGCCGAGAGTTTGGCGATCAGTTCAGAGGCTTCAATTTCGGTTTCCTGCAAGAATACCTGGCCACCCTCTCTGACAGAGATGGTGATCGGTTGAGTCTCGGAATTCAGCTGTTTGGCGCGGGATTCGGGCAGGTCAATCGGTACGCCCACGGTCAGCAAAGGTGCTGCTACCATGAATATGATCAACAGCACCAGCATCACATCGACAAACGGTGTGACGTTGATTTCGCTCATTGGTGCGTGGCGTTTCGTGCGCCTGCGTCGGCCACCTGAAATGCCACCGCTGCCAACTGACATGCCCATGATCTAACTTCCGTTCACTCTGGGTCTGACAGGGTCAGACAATTGTTTTCTCATCAATTTGCCGCGAAAGTATGGCCGAGAACTCGTCGGCAAACCCTTCCAGTCGTGTGGCAATTTTACCGGCATCGGCGGACAGTTTGTTGTAGGCGATAACGGCAGGAATAGCGGCAAGCAGGCCCAGTGCCGTGGCCATCAGCGCTTCGGCAATGCCGGGCGCCACGACGGCGAGGTTGGTGGACTTTGACCCCGCAATCGCCTGAAACGACGTCATGATGCCGATAACGGTACCAAACAGGCCGATGAACGGGGCGGCGGATCCAAGGGTTGCGAGAAAAAGCAGGCGTTTTTCAAGCCGCTCCATTTCCCGGGCCATGGAAACGTCCAGCACCTTTTCAATGCGGGTCTGCAGGCCGATCGGGGAACGGGCATTGCGTTCAAACGACCGCTTCCATTCTCCCATGGCGGCGACAAAGAGGTTGGCCATGCCAATGTTGTTTTGTTCAGACAGGGTTCGGTACAGCTCTTCGAGACTTTGTCCGGACCAGAAAACCTGTTCAAATTTATTCAACTGACGCTTGGTACGGGCAAACAATAAAACCTTGTCGACGATGATTGCCCAACACCATACGGAAGCCACCAGCAGGCCGATCATGACGGCCTGAACAACCGGTGAAGCGTCCAGAAACAGATTGAGAAGGGATGTATCCACCACCGGCGACGCCAATCCTTCTCTCGAAACCTCCTGGGCATGCGCGTTGGGCAGGCCGAAAGTGGTGGCAAGGGCTGTCAGGCCGGGGACGGTGAACAGGAATCGTGAAGAAGTCATCATCAAGGGTTCTCTGGCAATTTTAGGAGCGAAAGGAGCATGGGACGAGATACAGACGGACCTTCGCCAGTTCGGTACCCTGCTTTGCTGCCAATTGGGGTGAAACAATGGCCTTCCGCCCGATGATTCAGGTACTGTACAATGCAGCAATACATTGCCGGATTTATGGTTAATGAAGCGTTAGGAAATATGGCAATAGACGGGGCGGTCCCTATTGCACCGCCAACTTGTCCAACAGGTCCTTGGGAAATCTGCGCGGCTTACCCTGCGGGTTCACCAGAACAACCGTAACAACAGCGTCAACCAGCAGTTGATCTTCGCAGTAGATCGCCTGATTAAACGTCAGGCGCAGGCCATTCAGCGTGCCTCGCCTGGTCTGGATCGTCACCACGTCATCAATACGTGCGGCTCGTTTGAAGTCGATCTCCATACGGTGCACCGCGAAGGCTAAAGATTCACCGTATTGGCCGTCCTGCATGGCGGTGTGGTGAACCCCAAGCAACCGGACATAGTCAGATCGGCCATGTTCCAGAAAGTCTAGATAGCGGGAGTGATAGACCACGCCTGAGAAGTCGGTATGTTCGAAATACACCCGTTCGCGAAGCGTGTGGGAATCACCTTGCAGGCTGCCGCTATTCACCATCTGCCGGATCTTCCTGAAACAGGCTTGCCTGTGCACTTTCAAGCCCACCCGGCACGGCCAGGCCAATATGACTGAAGGCCAGGGGCGTCAGCACCCGTCCACGGGGCGTGCGCTGCAAAAAGCCCTGTTGAATGAGATAGGGTTCAATGATGTCTTCAACCGCATCACGGGGTTCCGATAGCGATGCCGATATTGTTTCGATTCCCACCGGGCCACCGCCAAAATTTGCGCCGATGATGTTGAGATAGCGGCGATCCAGCTCATCCAGTCCGGCGGGATCAACCCCGAGCTGGTTGAGGGCGCCATCGGCGATCTGCCTTGTGATTGAATCACTGCCATCAACGATTGCAAAATCGCGCACGCGCCGCAGCAAACGGCCTGCAATGCGCGGCGTTCCCCGCGCGCGGCGCGCGATTTCCAGCGCACCCCCATCATCGATACCGATGCCGAATATGCGCGCACCGCGCCGCACGATGTGTTCCAGTTCCGGCACGGTGTAAAACTGCAACCGGATCGGAATGCCGAACCGGTCGCGCAACGGTGTGGTCAGCAAACCCAATCGCGTGGTGGCGGCAACGAGCGTGAATTTGGCAAGGTCAATTTTGACGGAACGAGCAGCTGGCCCTTCGCCGATAATCAGATCGAGCTGATAGTCTTCCATCGCCGGATAGAGAATTTCTTCAACCGCCGGGTTGAGCCGGTGGATCTCGTCGATAAACAGCACATCGCGGTCTTCCAGATTGGTCAACAGCGCCGCCAGGTCTCCGGCCTTGGCAATTACCGGTCCGGAAGTGGACCTGAAATTCACGCCCAGTTCCTTGGCCATGATTTGAGCCAGGGTCGTCTTACCCAACCCCGGCGGGCCGACAAACAGCACATGGTCGAGGGATTCACCGCGTTGCTTTGCGGCTTCGACAAACACAGTCAGATTGGCCCGTGCCTGTTCCTGGCCGGTAAAATCAGCCAATCGTTCCGGGCGGATTTCCGTATCGAAATCGCCAGAGCGCGTTTCGCTGTTGATGATGCGTTCATCACTCACCGGCTCAACTCCCGCAATCCGAGACGAATGAGCGTGGCGCTGGTTGCGTCTTCCCCGGCTTCTTGCATCACCGCACCAACGGCAGAACTGGCCTGCTGGCTCGAATAGCCAAGATTACTCAGCGCGCTGACGGCATCCTGTACCGCGTGGGGCGCAACACCTTCCCCTATTTCCTGTTGCAGGCCGGTCGTGCCGGATAGGTCGCCGGAAAGGGCAGGGGCCTTGTCTTTCAGCTCCGTGACGATGCGTTGGGCAACTTTGGGACCAACACCCGGGGCCCGCGATACCATGGCCTTGTCCTGCAGGGCGATGGCGGACGCCAGATCCGACGGTGTCAGTGTGCCCAATATAGCCAGCGCAACTTTGGCGCCGACACCCTGCACGTTCTGCAACAGCCGGAACCAGTCCCGTTCAAAATCCGAATGAAAACCGAACAGCTTGATCTCGGTTTCCCGGACATGGGTTTCTATCGACAATGAGGTTGCTTCAGCCACAGATGGCAGCGCTGCGAGCGTGCGGGAGGAGCAGTGAACCTGATACCCGACCCCCTGAACGTCGAGAATGAGCCAATCATCGCCAAAGCTGTCCACGATGCCCTTGAGTTTGCCAATCATCGCTTTGCCGCTGCTTTCGGTGAGGAATTACCAATTTCTTGGATAGGTCTCCAATGAGAACACGTCAAGAACATTTGAGTTAGCGTCCAGTCTGGCTTTTCTTGCCTGTGGTGGCGGATGCGCCGGTTGATGCAGCTGCGGCTGCAGCCAGACGTCCCTGCGCGCTGCCGCGATGGTGCGCGTGGCAGATGGCGATGGCCAGGGCGTCGGCAGCATCGTCACTGTCATAATGCGCCTTTGGCAACAGCATGCCGACCATCAGTTTGATTTGGGCCTTGTCGCCATGACCGACACCAATGACAGCCTTTTTGACGGCATTGGGTGCATATTCGGCTACGTGCAGACCGGCGCGGGCAGGCACCAGCATGGCGATGCCCCGCGCTTGTCCCAGTTTCAGCGTCGCACCGGCATCCTTGTTAACAAAGGTATTTTCCACCGCTGCCTCATGGGGTGTATGCGCATGGATGGTTTCGGCCAATCCGTCGTGCAACTGGCAAAGGCGGGAAGCCAGATCGGCTTTGCTGTTGGAGCGGACAGTTCCTGCAGCGATGAAACGCAGACTGTTGCCCTGACTCTCAACGATCCCCCACCCGGTGTTACGAAGGCCGGGATCAATGCCAATGATGCGCACGAGATCGGACATGGTGTTTTCGCTCTCAATTTCCGTTCCGGTGATCGGCGTCTGTTTGGTTGCAAATCAGCACGTGCTGCAAGGATATCGCACTTGGGCATGCGCGAGAACCATGCTGCGCACAATTCCTGTAGTCAGGTTTGCCGATGCATCCCCCAAGCCAGTTGATAGGAAGTTGCAGATCCTCACAGGCTTGCAATTCCCGCTTGTCTTGCCAGGTTGATGTTGTCAGATTTGCGTTTGTGGTCGAGCCGGTCAGGCTTTCACCATTTGGTAATTTTGGCACGCGGGAGCGAATGCGATGACAGACGTGGATTGGGCAGCAGGTGCGGCCTGGATGAAGGGAGAAGTCATGCCGATCAGCGAGGCAGCCATCCCCGTGACCGACTGGGGACTCACCCATAGCGACATCACCTATGATGTTGTTCACGTTTGGGACGGTCGTTTTTTTCGCATGGATGACTATCTTGACCGGTTTCATCAAAGCATCAAGAAATGTCGCCTGTCGGTGGAGCAGAGCAAAGATGAGATGCGGGCGATTCTGCACCGTATTGTGGCGCAGTCAGGCCTGCAGCGGTCCTATGTGTCCATGGTTGCCAGTCGCGGCCAGCCCACCGAAGCGGGCAGTCGCGATCCACGCTATTGCAACAATCATTTCTATGCCTGGTGTGTCCCCTTTGTTTGGGTTTTCAAGGAAGACGTCGTGCAGCGCGGTGCGCATGTCATGGTGCCCGAGACAACGTCCCGCATTGCACCGGATGCCGTTGACCCGACAGCAAAAAACTACCACTGGGGCGATTTCACCCAGGGCCTGTTTGAAGCCAAGGAAATGGGTTTCGATAACACGGTGCTGCTCGATCACGAGGGTCATGTCACCGAGGGGCCGGGCTTTAATCTGTTCATGGTCAAAGACGGCGTCGTCAGCACCGCCCGGAGCGGTGTGCTGCAGGGCATCACGCGCAAGGTGGCGATGGAGATCTGTCACCATCACACGATCCCTGTCAGCGAAACGGACATCACCCTCGAACAGCTGTTGGAAGCCGATGAAGTATTCGCCACGACAACCGGGGGAGGTCCGGTCGCCATTACGCGCATCAATGCACGCACATTTTCAAACAATGCCCCCGGCGAGATGACCCGCCGACTGTCCCAGACCTATTGGGATTGGCACAATGACCCGTCGATGAGCGAGGCCGTCGACGGCACATTGTAGATTTTAGGCACTTTGCCGTCAGATCGCAGCAAATATCCGGGCTGGGCCCCCGGTGCCGCCTTTGGTTTTCGGTGCACCGACTACAATGGTCGCGCCGGCTTCCGGCACGGCGTCCAGATTGGCCAGGTTTTCAATGCCGTAGCGGCCAGCCGGCAACCAGGCATAGTGGGTGGCAAAATCCTGCGATGGACCATGATCCAGCGAAAGCGTGTCGACGGCGATTGCGGCAGCCGAGGATTCTTCCAGCAGCATGCGGGTTGTTTCAATATGAAAGCCCGGGAAGTGCAGCTTCTTTTCCGCGTCCCGTCCGGTAAAATCGGCTTCATTGCCGGCTTTTGCCGACCAGCCTGAATTCATCGCGACACAACAACGTTCAGGCAGAGGACCATGCTTGTCGGTCCAGGCTTTGATGTCGTCTGGCGTGACTTGTGTGTCGACGTCGTCTGCGGCTCTCATCTTGATGTTGATCACCACAAGGGGAACCACAAGATCGGCCACTTCGATTTCATCGACCGATTTACCGTCAGCGGAAAAGTGCAACGGCGCGTCGATGTGGGTCGCCGTGTGTTCGTTAATTGAAAGATTGAACAGGTTATAACCGTGTTCTTTCATGTTATTGACCTGATCATAAGCGATGCCCGGAGGGCCGCCGAAAGTTGGAAATTCCGGGGACAGTGTATGAGTCATATCAATGATTTCACCAATGCCAGTCTTGGCTCCATGCCCACCGGCTTCAGCGGAGCCCGGTGTCAGTCCAACCGAACCGGCAAGCGCCGCCGCCGCCCCAACACCACCTGCCGTCAGCAGGTTCCGCCGGCTGATCATCCGGTCCTTGACTGATTGAATTACACAATGATGGCACATGGCTGAACTCCCGTTTTCCTAATCTGGTCTCCAGCTTAGGTCCTGGGCGGGAATTCGCAAACTCACAATTTCTGGCGCGGCGCGTGTGCAATCAGTTCAGATTGGCCAATACGTCGTCATCGATCTCAAAATTTGAATAGACATTTTGAACGTCATCATCATCTTCAAGGGCGTCGATCAATTTCATCAACGTGCCGGCCTTGTCTTCGCCCACTGGTACGTTGTTCTGCGGTTTCCAGCTCGGGTTTACGCTTTCCGCTTCTCCCAACGTTGCTTCCAACGCGTTGGCAACGTCGCCCATGTCTTCAAATCCGCAATAGATGATGTGTCCATCGCCTTCTTCGGACATGTCGCTGACAACATCATCTGCCCCGGATTCAATCGCAGCTTCCATCACGGTGTCTTCATCTCCAGCCGATGCCGGATATTTTATCTCGCCGACCCGGTCGAACATGAATCCAACTGATCCGGTTTCGCCCATCTGACCACCATTTTTCGTGAAACAGGCCCGCACGTTGCCCGCAGTACGGTTCTTGTTGTCGGACAAAGCCTCAACAATGACAGCGACTCCAGCCGGGCCATATCCTTCATAGCGGATTTCAAAATAATCATCGCCTTCGCCAATCGATCCCTTGTCGACTGCCCGCTGGATATTATCCTTCGGCATCGACTGACCCTTGGCGTTTTGAATGGCCAGCCGCAGACGGGGATTGCCATCAGGATCTGGGCCACCCATTTTTGATGCCACGGTGATTTCTTTGGACAGCTTGGCAAACATTTTCGACCGAACCGCATCCTGACGTCCCTTTCGGTGCATGATGTTTTTAAACTTACTGTGGCCTGCCATGGGTATTCTCCGCGGGGTCGCGTCTGATTGTTCTCGGGCGCTTATAGAAACTCAATCGGT
Organism: uncultured Rhizobiaceae group bacterium; assembly: GCA_905480295.1. Taxonomy (GTDB): domain Bacteria; phylum Pseudomonadota; class Alphaproteobacteria; order Rhizobiales; family Rhizobiaceae; genus Pseudahrensia. The sequence continues at coordinate 26,181 of CAJQPW010000157.1, forward strand.
GGGCGGCAAGCGCGTTCACGCAAGTTGAACCTAACTTATGGTCAGAAGCACAGATACGGCGAGAATTTTGCCGCTCTGGCCCGTTTGAAGTTCAAAAAATTGCGGCGTGTCAGCGGACGCTGGCCAGCTCCAGCAGGAATTTCCGTTTGATCATTTCACCAAATTAACTGTACCCGCTCGCGGTGTGCACAAAGGAGCCAAGTCCACCAACCACATTGGTCTTGAAATATTGCACCAATCCTCCGTCGGGCCTGGTGTGTGCACCATTGGTGAACGGATGCAGGGAATCGATTATCGCCAGCGCATTGATGACCACCCCCTGGCTCACAGCGAAATCACGAACCCCATCAATGCGTCGTCCCACATTGTTGGTTCCATCGGACGATATATCGATTACCCGCCGGCCGGAGTTTGCCGAAGCGCGCTCAAACTGATCGAGGCAGTAACGGACCACTTCGCTGGTCGATGTGTTGCGCACATTCCAGCCAATCCAGGGAGGTGGTGGCGATTGCTTGATCGCCTCAGCAAATCTGTTGGCGGAGGCTTCATCTTCGATCATATGCCAGTCTGCACCGAGAAATTGTTGATTCTGATCCGCCCATTCTACATATAAAACAGTGATGCGCCCGTGCAATCCGTTTTGAATAACGTCGAGAACATGGGGGTCGGCGATCGCCGACGCATGGCCGAGTTTCTGCAAACTGTATTCCTGTTTGGTGACGCTTTCTGAAACATCTGCTGCCAGGCACAGATGCATATCGACGGGTTTGGTGAGACCGACCGGCGGAGGCAGGGGAGTGCGGGGCGCCAGCGCGAAGGGTACAATCACCTCAACGGCAGAAGCCGCTCTCCAATCCGCAGACAGGAGTGCCATCGCACAGAATACCAGGACGGTGTTTGTTATTCGGGCAATCAACATCATTGCATCCTCTCCAGGGGTGAAGGGAAACCATGACCATCAGTGCATAATTCGACCGGTGTCGCAAATCACACCGACTGCAATTGTCCACCAATCAAAACCAAAGGCAAAAAAAAGCCCGGGACGGAGCCCGGGCTTTCTTCAATTTTGGAGAGTGTCGATTACAGCAAAGGAGCGATAACCAGGCTGA
>CAJQPW010000158.1 GCA_905480295.1 uncultured Rhizobiaceae group bacterium
ACTGGCTGCTACGAGGCCGAGGATCCGGGCATAACCCGCTTTGGCAAACAGGCGATTGCGGAGATGAACCGAGTTGGCATGGTCATCGATATGAGCCATTCGGCCGATCGGTCAACGCTGGAGGCGATCGATCTGTCATCGCGTCCGATTGCGATCACCCATGCCAATCCCGACGTTTGGCATCCGGCGCTGCGCAACAAACCCCACGAAGTTTTGAGTGCACTGACGAAAGCCGGTGGCATGCTCGGGTTCTCCCTGTATCCGCATCACTTGCGCGACGGATCGGACTGCACGCTTGAAAGTTTTTGTCAGGCGATTGCGGATGCGGCATCCACCTATGGTGCCGAGCATCTCGGCATAGGTTCTGATCTTTGCCAGGATCAGCCCGATTCGGTGGTTGAATGGATGAGAAACGGGCGCTGGAGCAAAGAACTGGATTTTGGTGAGGGTAGTGCCAGCAATGCGGGCTTCCCGCCTCAGCCCGATTGGTTTGTCGACAACCGGGATTTTGGCAATATTGAAAACGGGCTGGCGGCTGTTGGATTCAACGAACAAGAAGTCGCAGGCATTATGGGTGACAACTGGCTGAGATTTTATGATCATGCCTTCGTACCCGAAAAGCCGGAAAGCTGAAAAATGGAACATCTTTCACCAGAGTTCGACCAGTCGCTGGAAGATCAACTCGCGCTGCGCCCACCGGATGAGGTTATGCGGTTGGAACGCATGGGAAGCTTTTTTCCTACCCGATTGAGTTTTCTGCGCTCCTTGCTGCGAAAACTGGCCGAAGATGATGTTGGGGTAAAACGCCCGATTTTTGAACTTGATGAGGCCGGTTACGGTCATGCGGTATACGAAGTGCAGCTGGATGGCGCGGTGTATTCGCTGATTGCATTTTCCGAAGCCCTTGATGCCGAGCACCGGACCGACCGGGTGATCGCCGAGGCCTGGGACGCGTGTTTTGTGTTGTTTGACGGCAGGCCAGACGAGGCCGACATTCAGCGCTTGCACGGTCATGCGACCAAGCAGGAAGCCGGCTGTTACGACGAGCGGGTTCTGGTGCTGTCACGGGCCAATAAGAGCGTGCGGTTGTTTGACCATGTGGTGGAAAGGCTGTCGCAGGGACAACAGCCAGATGCGGAAATGATCGGACGTATCGGATATCTGATGCGGACGACTGCAGTATATGGAAATGGCAAATTTGGCATGGCAGACCGGGCGGAATTTCTGGACCGTCCGTCTTTGTCTCAACCGTTTCGCCTGGAAATGCTGACGGTTTACCTGATCCGGGAATTTACGCTTGATCTGATCAACCATGTTGCACGTGCGGTCAGTATTGCGCATGACACGTCGTTCACAGAACTTGCAGACCGGTTCCGAAAGCAATTGGGGATTGGCAATTCAACCGGGTTGGGAATGGCACCATTCCTTGTGGGCCATCCGGTGTTGATCAACAATTGGATGTTGGTTCGCGAAACCGCATTGGCCCGGGTGAGGGCGCTTCCCGAAGCGGATGAGGCGACACGACAGGCCTTTGCGGCCCTGCTGGATCAGGCAGGTGCTCATCTGCAGGAATGGCAGGTTGACGATCAATTCGAACAGGCTCGTATTGATCAATTAAGGATTGATTTCAGTGCGATACGCTCACGATTTTTGACATTGATTCAAGATGAAAATCCATGGAATGCCATTGTCATGGCGAGCCAGAGCGGCACCAGCAGTTTGCAGGAACTGACGGTTGCCCTGGTTCTAGAGCCCCATGGTGAAGTGATCGACGGGCTCTGTGATTGTATGGAAGATACAAATGGCCTGTTGTTTGATCCTGTCATGTCGGTGGGTGCGTGCCAATCGATCATCGATGCCCATTATGGATGGGCGCTGGAACTGGACCTGACGCAGGAACAAGAGAATGCCATGATCTGGTATGTATCTGAAGAAAAGCTTGAGCCGCGTTTGGGCGAACGGCAGGTTGACAGCGAAGAGCGGCGCGAAATGCCGCACAATATTGCCCACAAAGTCCAGAACCTGCAGCGCTGCATGGGGTTCTATGATCGTGAAGACTTGATGGCGGAGCTGTTGCTGGCCCATCCACAACACCGCGATATTGTTCGTCGCATTCAGACCATTGACCATCACCCCTATGGTGAAATTCGTGATAATTTGGTTGCGCGTGGCATTCGCCCAATCGACTTGTTACGGTGCAAATTATCGTTCTTTGGTGCATCTAAATTTGATCCAAGATCAGACCGCTGGACGCGGATCACCCTGTATCAGGGAGCACCAACGGCCCGCGACCTTGGTCCTGAAAACGCTGCGGATGTTTTCCTGCCAGCATTTGCCCATGGCTGAAGCTCCGCACAATCAACCAGGCACTGCAACGCATGTGTCGGCCAATCAATGGCGCACAGGCCTGCTTAAGGCCTGCGTTGGCGCTCATGTGGTGCGCGGGGTTGCAGAAGACATCGCCGATGCCTGTCTGGCTTTGCTGACCCTTGACCGTGATCCGTTGCCAGCAATGCTTGCCCTGCTTGACGACTGGAAACGACCGACCACCAACACACCACCACCGCAGTTCAAGGCGATCGGCGATCGTCAGTGCTGCGGTTCTGCCATTGCAGTTCTGGCACATGGACCGTCCATCATCGATCTGGCACAAGCCGGTCGCACCGTAGATTGCGAGGTTGATAGCGGAATGCTGTTACTTGGGCTCGCCCAGTCACGCAGCCATTCTCAGGGGGTGATGTTTGAAATCCTCCCAGAAGGTGGAGCGACTTGGACCGACGTGGCGACTTCAATTTCCAGCAATCTGAGTTCTGTTGCGCCCAACGGCATGTCCGTTCGGCTGAAATCGACAGGGGAGCGGTTGAAACAGGATCTGACTCAACTGCCGCAACCGTCAGCCGAGCACTGGACCCGGCTTCAGAAGCTGACCGAAGCGATTTTGGTGCCTGCCGATTCCAGCAATCGGGCAGATGCGGGGGCAGGCTTAACCGACAACGACTAAGCCCTGCGCGAGTCCCGGTTTGCAATTCCTAACTTTGTCGCGCGTCGATGCTGGCAGTGGTGATTTCCGGAGCATTGATTTCATGTGCCTTTTGGGCAAGCAATTTCCGCTGGTAGCGTCCTTGCACAAAATCGACCAGTAACAGGACGATAAGAACGAAGTAGAAAGTAGATTTAGCCATCGGCTCAACCGCGTATCCAAACATTTTGATATGTGCGAGGTGGCCACCTTCCGATACCAGCATGATGCCGACGATAAACAGCACAAACAGCCCCAGTACTTCATACATGCGGTTGGCGGAAAGAAAGGCTGAAACGCGGTCGGCCAGGAAAAGCATCATCAGTCCGCTGATCACGATTGCGGTGGCCATAACCAGGAAAACATCTGTCAGCGCGAGGGCAGAAAGTATTGAATCGAATGAAAAAACCAGGTTCATCAGCACGATCCAGAATATTGCACTTGCCACGGAACGGTTGGCACGATCGCTGTGAACGTCCGGATCATGCACGGCCAGCATGTGCATGATCTCTTTCATTGCGGTGTAAATGATGAATGCACCGCCGAACAGCACAATCAGCGAATGCCCGTTGATCGTGGCTTCAAGAATGTCGGGTATATTGAAGGCGAGCAACGTGTCCTGAAAATACGATATGGCCTGAACGACAACAAACAGCAGCACGATGCGCAGGGCGATGGCTACAAGAATGCCAATTCGGCGAACCCTTGCCTGGCTTGCCGGATCGACCCTTTTCGATTCAATCGAAATGTAGAGCAGGTTGTCGAACCCCAACACTGCCTGCAGCAAAATCAACATGAACAGGGTGAAAAGGTTTTCAATTGTCAGGATGTCGAGCACGGTAAAGCTCCTGTCTTTGGTGGGGCAATTGGGGTAATGGACTCAAAACCCGCGGGTCGTAGTTGTTGATCTTGTAGTGGCCCTTTGGGGCTCTGGCGGTTTTACATCAAGCAACCGATTCGGGAAATGTTCATGCAAAACCAATCTCCACCCTGGCGTCACGTATGGATAACGGGAGCGAGTTCCGGGCTTGGTGAGCACGTCGCCCGACTGTTGGCTGAACGAGGATGTATCGTGTCGATAACAGCGCGTCGGAAGGAACGGTTGCAGGCTGTTTCTAGTGCGCATCCCAATATTTTC
>CAJQPW010000159.1 GCA_905480295.1 uncultured Rhizobiaceae group bacterium
GATCGCGTCACCGCGATAACCGGAGAGTTCAAAGGAAGTTTCCGGTCGGGAATCGGCTCGTATAGCGCGACGGTTTCAACCAATTCTGTGTCTCTGATTCCGGGCAGTGCCCTTCCTTCCATTGAGGTGGAACACAATGTGGTTTGGGTTGAAAAAGCGCCGGAAGCACAGGTGCTGGATATTCATGCCTTTGATGAAACAGGGATGCAGTTGAAGAAAGATTTCCGTACGAGTTCGAGAAGGTCACAAAAAGGCTATTTTTTCTGGGGCAGACCGCAGCGGGTTTCGGTGATCTATGCGTCGTCTAAAGAACAGGTTTCGGTTCCTTTTGAAATTGAGTTGAAAGCGGGCGGTTCTGACGCGGTTTCTGCTCTTCCGGGGAAAATTGCGGCATTTGAAGAAGTGCTGGAACAGGTACAGTCCGTGGGCAAGAAAGCCTCTATGCGATATGGGAACCTGCTCGCCGCTCAGTATTATGGCTATAATTCGAGAAAAGCAGCCCGGGAAGCCATTCCGCTGGAAGTCGCGCATTCCGACCCGTCGGGCTCGGAAATTTTCGGCTATGAGGTAATGCCCTTTAAAGGATATTATTTCCGGAAAATCCGGACGGATCAGGAAGTTAACGCCGCGCGGGAGAAGCAAATATTCCTTTGGGAGGGCGGAGAGTTCGAGGCGGTTCCCGACAGAGGCGTTCTTCTCGCTACGCCCTGCGATGCCCAGGCCCCCGCTTTTCTGATCAGCTGGGACCGGGTGTATATCAACTATACGGATTGTTCGGAAATGACTCAGATTTCTATGAAATCGGCCGATCTCGAGCAAGCCGGATGGCTTCAGGTTCAGTAATCATTCTTTCAATATAGGAGCGGATTAAGCGGTGAGGCATGAAATGAACGGGAAACTCAAAGTCGCTTTTTCCTGTTATGCGATTGCGGCCTTGCTCCTGCTGGCCTTTGCGCTGGTGTATCTCACCCGGTCGGAGTTCATGCCGTATCATTCCGATGCGGTGGGGCTGGAGTGGGCCGAGGTCGACCCGGCCTTTCAGACTTTAGTCCTGGGCTTGATGCGGGTGTGCGGCGGCGGTTGGTTGGCTACGGTACTCGCGATGTTTTTCCTGCTGCTTAAGCCGTTTCGAGAAGGCGCTCGCTGGAGCTGTTGGGCGCTTCCGGTGATCGGGCTGGCGGCGACTCTTCCTGCGCTGTATGCCACCTTGTATATTGCACATTACACGTCGGCAAATCCGCCATGGATCGCTGCCGTAATCGGAATTCTTCTCCTCATCGCCGGGCGTATCTTCTCGCTTAGACCGTGTTCCCTAAAGAAGTGATATTTTCGGACTTTTCTTTTTCATCAGAGACCGTATAACCGAGCGCATGAAAGAGGCCGTGCTCGAGCAGATTATGATGGCGTTGGAAGATGAGCTGAACCGTTTACAACGGGCGAATGAGCACTCGACGGCAGGAGCCAACAGTGCTCCGGCACCCGGATCCCAGCGGGATACCACCGGCCTCGAAGCGTCATACCTGGCCAGCGGTTATGCTGCGCAATGCAATCTGCTCACGAAACAGATCGAAGAACTTAAAACCCTGGAAGTCGAAGATTTTACCGGGCAGGAAATTGATATCGGCGCGCTGGTGGATGTGGAAATGGAGGACGAGCAGGATTGCTATCTGCTGCTCCACTGCGGCGGCGGCCGAGCCGTCAAGGCAGACGGAAAAAAGATTACGGTGATCACCCCCGATTCTCCGGTGGGAAAAGCATTGATGGGAAATGTTGAGGCGGGATCTTTTTCCTTTCGCCCCGGAGTGGAAGGCATCATTCTCGGGGTTTGTTGAGCTTTTAAAAGGCGCGGCGTAACGGTCTTCAGATCAATGGCAGCACGATGGAAATGGTTGGGTTATCGCAATAAATAACCTAGTGTATTCCCTGTTAGTCGAATGAATTTCATAAAATGCGGAGAGATAAAGATGATGAAAAAAACAGTGATTCTTTGGGTGAGCAGTCTTCTGATTGCCGGGTCAGCCATTGGGCAGACCAACGAGACCGTTGATCTTGACGGGGCCGTGCCCGGTAAATGGACGATGGATTTTGATGCGGCCAGGAAGCTTGCGAGCGAAAAGAAACTCCCGATCCTCCTGGATTTTTCCGGGTCCGATTGGTGCGGCTGGTGCAAGGTTATGGAAAGTAATGTGTTCACGAAGCCGGAGTGGAATACCTATGCAAAGGAAAACGTGATCATGGTACTGATTGATTTTCCGAATGATAAAACCCTTGTTCCTGAAAAATACGTGGCGCGCAATGCCGCGCTTCAATCTGAATTCGGTATAGAAGGGTTCCCGACGTTTGTGGTACTGGATGATGACGGGCAGACCGAGCTGGGGCGCCTGGGCTCGGGGCGGGATAAAACCCCGGCCAGCTTTCAGGCCGAAATGGAGCTTCTATTCCGTAATCGTCCGGCAGTTCTGGCGGCCTATGCCGCAACGCTGAGTCCCGAGGCAAAGGCGACCTAT
>CAJQPW010000160.1 GCA_905480295.1 uncultured Rhizobiaceae group bacterium
ACACAGACAAAGACATTGAGACGATCCAGCATCTGCTCAACTCAACGCCGAGAAAGTGCCTCGGCTACAGAACGCCTGAAGAGGCCTTCATTCAAAAGATAATCGAAACCAGTGGTGCACTTGAAATGTGAGTCCAGCGAGCCGACGAAATTGGCAATCATGATGACGGCAAGTTGGCGTTGCTTGGCGGCGTTCTATCGGACAGTTTTCAACATGCGATGAACCAGCGACGGTCGCTTGATGGCAAAATTGTTTTACTGAAGAGTGACAGGCAGATTGAGCGGTCCACGAAAGCCAAACCCCCAAAATTTCACAACATCAGGATCAGGCAGTTCCATCTTTGGAAACCGGTCAAACAACATCGGCAAAACAACGTCCGCAATCATCCGGCGCGCGATATGGGTGCCCATGCAGAAATGTGGGCCATTGCCAAACGCCTGATGGCGGTTGTTGCTGCGATGAATATTGAACAGGTGACCATCTTCAAACAGCTCTTCGTCATGATTGGCGGAGGCCTGGATCGTCATCACAACATCACCCTTGGCAATGTCGATTCCGCGAATTTGAGTATCTTCCAGCACCCGCCTTGAGCTGACCTGAATTGGGGCAACCCAGCGCACGGTTTCCTCAATTGTTGGCATCCACAATTTGGCATCGCTCAACACCGCATCACGCTGGTCTGGATTGGTCAGCAATCCGAACAGGGCCGTGCAGAGAGCATCGCGAGGCTCATTTATGCCACCACCAATTACGATTTTGATGTTGGATCGAATGATGTCGATTCCGACCGGGTCTTCACCATGAAGCATGGCTGAAATCGCGTTGGGACGCAGTTCAGCGCCGTTGAAATCAAGGGTCGCGTCGATGCATCGATTGATTTCCTCATTCGCAATATCAGATTTTTCAAATGGCTCAGCCCGCCATCCAAAATTGCCTGCCCCATCAATCAGGGTCTGCGACCAGCGACACAAATCTTCATCGTTGGCATCGGTCAGCCCGATCACATGGGCAAGACACCGCGCGGAAATCGGTGCGGCAAGTTGCGAAAACAAGTCCACTGTCTCACCACGCGGAAGACGACCGATGTAGTCTTCTGAGATCTGGTGATAGAGTGGGATCCAGACGTTTTTAATGTTGGCCGGTGAAAATGCGGCCACCATCGAATTACGATCACGAAGATGATCTGCGCCGTCCTTGCGCATCAATGTGTGCGCCTGAAAAGCCTTTTTCATCGGCGTTTGCGGATCATCGCTGCTGAACAGCGAGGGGTTGTCCTTAATGTGCCGCGTGTCCTGCGCCTTTGTGATCATCGTGCGCCCAACGGAAGCAACCCGGATCACCGGTGATTGGGAGCGAAATTTCCGATAAACCGGATAAGGGTCGCGGGTCAGCTCTTCGATCGTCAACGTGTCATCAACTGGTGCCTGCATGAACTACTTCCTCCCAAGAATGCAATTATTAGTCGCATCTGTTGGCCCTGTCGATTCCCAACTTTTGACCACTGACCATCTCCAAGAGCCTGAATTTGCACGCAATCGCAAGGGGCGCTATTGAATGGACTACCGATGGTTAAAGCTGGTGAAAATGCCACTGGTAACGTTGACGACAACTGGGATCAATCAGGGAACTGACAGGAACTAATCATGCGAATTTGTGTTGCTGGTGCAGCTGGCGCCTTTGGAACCAAACATCTCGATGCTCTGGCGGCCATTGAAGATGTGGAAGTAACCTCCATCATGGGGGTACCGGATGATGATATTGGCGCCCTGGCCAGATCACGGGGGATCGGTCATTCATCAACCGACCTTGGCGAATGCCTTGCGCGCGATGATGTCGACGCGGTTATCCTGGCAACGCCGACGCAGCTTCACGCAGCCCAGGCCATTCAATGCCTGAAGGCCGGCAAACATGTATTGGTTGAGATACCGATGGCCGATACGCTGAGCGATGCCGAAGCCCTGGTACAGGCACAGAAAGAAACCGGCCTCGTGGCCATGGTTGATCACGTGCGCCGCTTCAACCCGTCCCATCAATGGATTCATAACCGTATCAAGAGTGGTGAACTGAACATTCAGCAACTCGATGTGCAGACCTATTTTTTCCGCCGCAGTAACATGAATGCCCTGGGCAAACCGCGATCCTGGACCGATCACCTGCTGTGGCATCATGCATGCCATACGGTGGACCTGTTCATTCACCAGACCGGCGAGGTGCCGCAAGAGGTCTTTGGGCTGCAAGGTCCACCACATCCCGAACTTGGTATTGCCATGGACATGACCATCGGCATGAAGTCACCGTCCGGTGCCCTTTGTACCCTGTCTCTGTCCTTCAACAATGATGGGCCGCTGGGAACATTCTTCCGCTACATCTGCGACACTGGCACCTATATCGCCAGTTATGATGATTTGTATGATGGCCGCGAAACGCCGATCGATCTATCCGGCATCGCCGTATCCAATAACGGCATTGAACTGGCTGATCGGGAGTTTATCAACGCGATCCGTGAAGGCCGGGAACCGGTTTCATCTGTTGGTCAAGGATTGGCCGCAATGAAGGTTCTCGATGCCATCGAGCGTGGCATGAAATAAACGCAGCGGAACGAGTGAATGAGACAGCGGCAGCGGCAGGTGCGAACGGGACGCACCGGCTGCTATGTTCAACACATCAGGACATGCAGTTCCGACAAAGCGCTGCATAGGGTACGGCGTCCAGGCGTTCTTTGGAAATCGTATTTCCACAGGATGCGCAAATACCAAATTCACCCTTTTCCACCCGTTCCAGCGCCGCATCGATTGCAGCCATTTCCTTCAATCCAGCGCGCCCCTGAGACTCGTACACTTCATCGAATTCGCTTTCGACGGCATGCTCGCTGAAATCCTGGCTCTTGGGATCATCCAGCACATCTTCCAACTGCTCCAGCCGCTCAGACAGTTCCTGTTTTCGCGCCACCAGTTTCTGGCGGTATAAATTGACATTGGTCATGACATTTTCCATCTCGATAGTTTCTTTACCCTGCGGCATCTCAGTCAGCGCTTTCTGCCAGCGCACGAAGACCGTTGATGTTGCATACGCAGACACGGTGGGGATCAGGCAATTCGATAATGTTATCCTTGCGCAACCGGGTCAGGGTCCGACTGATTGTTTCAATCGTCAGTCCTAGAAAATCAGCGATGTCCGACCGACTCATGGGCAGATCAAAGCAGGTTTGACAATTGCGTTTCTCACCCACTCTATCCAGCAGAACGAGCAGGAAGGAGGCTACTTTTTCAACTGCAGATTTGCGACCCAGCATCATGAAATGATCCTGCATATTGCTCACTTCCGCAGTGGCATACCGCAAAAACTGATCGCAAAGGCCAGGGTCGTCACGATAGGAAGCGTTGTAGGCATTCTTACGATAGACCCTAATCTTTACCGCCGACACCGCATCGCAATCGCTGTGGTAAAACTGGTCATGGCTGAGGCCGACTATGTCGCCCGGATAAGCAAATGACAGCACCTGCCGACGACCGTCGCACAGAACCTTGCTGGTGCGAACCACACCCTCCAGAACTTCGTAGACAAAGTCAGCATCATCCCCCTCACAAAACAGCGTGTGACCCGCGTCAGCTGAACTGATGTGACTGCGGGTATCAGCCGCTTCAGCAAACAGGTTGGCAGGGTTGACCGGTTCAGCATTGAGGTAATTCAGGGGTGAGGTGACGTACATGGGGTTGCTCCTGCTCAGATCGAGTAACGTGGTGTGCAACCATATGATCAGCGCAATGTATCAGCCGTTCCGTCCCTTTGTATCAAAATGTATCAATCCGTAATCGTTGATTGGTTTGCGTTCGCAATCCAACGCAACTCGCTCTATAATTGACGGGGCGAAAAAATGAAGGTGCGCATCAGTGGAGCAGAATAAAACCATTTTGGTGGTTGATGATGACGCCAAAATTCGCCTCCTGCTGCGTCGCTGCCTGGAAAGCGATGGTTATCGGGTTGTGGAAGCGGAAACAGAAGCCGAAGTTGTTCAACAACTTGCGTCAAACACCGTAGACCTGATCACGCTGGACCTTCAACTCGGCGCTGAAAACGGATTGCACATCGCCGCCAAAGTGCGGGAAACATCCAACGTGCCTATCGTGATGGTGACCGGCAAAGGGGATGTCATAGACAAGGTGGTTGGTCTGGAAATTGGCGCTGATGATTATATCGCCAAACCGTTTCATCTGCGCGAAGTACAAGCCCGCATCCGTTCCGCCATTCGCCGCAACGAAATGGTGACCGGTCGTCAGGTGTCGGAAGACCCGGTCGACCAGACATTCGTTTTTAACGGGTGGGTTGCGAATTTTCAAACCTATGAGTTGAAAACCCCGTCCGGTGAAGTTTGCGACATGACAACAACTGACTTTAAGCTGCTGATGTTATTCCTGAATGCACCGAAGCGAGTGTTGTCGCGCGATCAGATTATGGATCAGTTGAGCGGCAGTGATTGGGCGCCTTACGACCGAACGGTTGACAATCAGGTCGCCCGATTGCGCAAGAAAATTGAAATCGACCCGGCTCGACCGCAGATTATCAAGACGGTTCGCGGCATCGGTTATACTTTTGTGGCCGACGTCGAAAAGGTATCAGCCGCTTAAAATATCCCTGATCGCATTCGCCAACTGCTGGATCGAATAGGGTTTGCGCAACCATCGGGCCCCGTGGTTGGGAATCAGCCCGTCTTCAGAATATCCTGATGTAATCAGCGTCTTAATATGTGGGAACCGGGTTTTAACCTCGTCCAGCAATTCTCCACCTGACATGCCGCCTGGCATGACCATATCTGAGAAAACCAGATCCACTTCACGGCCTTCAAGCAGCACATCAAGTGCCTGCTTTCCTGATTCTGCAGCGATGGTGCGATAGCCGAGGTGATCCAGTCGCTTGAGCGTTATTGCCAGAACCCGCTCATCGTCCTCAACAACCAACACGGTCTTGGAACTGTTGGTGGACTGGTTTGAAGAGGAATCATCATCTGCGGCCGATTCGGCAACATCCTCGGCATCAGGCAGATAAAAACTGATGGCCGTGCCAAAATCGAGTTCGCTGTAAACTTCCATGAAACCACCGGACTGTTTGGCAAATCCATGCACCATGCTGAGCCCCAACCCTGTGCCTTTGCCAGGCTCCTTGGTGGTGAAGAAAGGTTCCAAAATTCGTGCTTGCGTTTCTACCGACATGCCGGATCCGGTATCCCGAACCGAAAGACGCACATACCGACCCGGCGAAGCCTCGCTTCGTATCGAGGCTGCGTCAGCATCAATATCAACATTAGAGGTTTCGATAATCAGATCCCCCCCTTCCGGCATAGCATCACGGGCATTGATGGTGAGATTGAGAATGGCGTTATGCACCTGTGCCGGGTCAGCCAGAGTGGGGCGCAATTCGGAATCCAATATGGACCGCAGACGCACATTTCCACCCAAGGTGCGTTCCAGCATGTCCGACATTTCTTCAATCAAGGCGTTCAAATCGATGATCTGCGGTGCCAATGGCTGCTGGCGTGCAAAAGCGAGGAGGCGGCTGGTCAATTGGGCAGCATGTTCCGCCGCGCTGGTGGCATCATCCAGCAACGCCCGGGGCAATTCTTCGCTGATCAAATCCCCCAACAATTCGTGATTTCCGATAATCACGGTTAATAAATTATTGAAATCATGAGCTATTCCGCCAGTTAACTGTCCAACAGCTTCCATCTTCTGCGATTGGCGCAACTGCGCCTCACGGCGCTCCATCTCAGTGATATCCTGAATGATGGCAAGAAAAATTGGGGCCATGCCGCGCCGCATCAGCTGCAGGTGAACTTCCACAGGATAGGTCGTTTCATCCTTGCGTCGATGCCGGGTTTTAAAAACCAGCCGCTCCTTTTCACCATTGCGTAAGGGTTCCAGCAGCAGATCAAATTGCTGATTGGTAAACTCCGGCTTGATGTCAGCCGGCTGCATATTACGCAGCTCATGGTTGGAATATCCAAGATTGTTCCGGGCACCTGAATTGACCAGCACAAACTTCAGCGTTTCGGCATCAAACAGATAGATTTCGTTCAGGGAGTGATCGAGAATTTCTCCAAATCGAGAGTTCAGGCTACGTACCTTGTTCAACTCGGAAGCATCATGAATGATACCAGTGAACAGTCTTTCACCTGCGACGGTCATTTCATTCACCGACAGGTGGATGGGAAATACCGTGCCGTCCTTTTTGCGGGCTTCGACCTCTCGACCGATGCCGACAATGCGTTTTTCACCCGTTCGCAGATAGCGGCTAAGATAGCCATCATGCTCATCGTGATAGGGTTGTGGCATCAACAGTTTGACGTTCTGACCGACGACTTCAGATGAAGTGTAGCCAAACAGCGCTTCCGAGGGTTTGCTGAAGGAAGCGACAATTCCTTTTTCGTCTATGGTTATAATGGCATCGGGTACTGCATTGACGATTGCGTTGAGCTGCGCCTCGACCAGGGCCCGGCCGGTGATATCCCGTTCTGCCCCGCGATATCCGGCAAACTGACCCTCTTCATCCTGGATTGGTATCGCGCTGCTGCTGATCAGGCATCGCTGTTGCCCTTCTCCCACCCGCGTAAACGTAAAATCCCGCCACGGCTGATGTGACTCCATCATCGCCCGGTGATGCTGCCAAAGCTCATCTTCAAGTACCGATTCGTTGGTTTGGTGAACGTCCCAGTAGCTGCGGCCAATTATCACCGGTGGCACACCGTCAAAGCCGTCGTCATATCCGACGGACACGTAGGTAAACTGGAAATTCCGGTCGAGTTCGAAAAACCAGTCAGACCCAGCTTCAGCAAAGTCGCTTAATCTCTGGGCATCCAGTCTCCCTGCCTTCTCCTCCGCAAACCCAGGAATTTCATCATCAACACTGTCCGTCATATAGGCGCTGTTCCGTCTTCGGCATGTTTCTTACTCTTAGCAGATGCAAGGCGACCACCCTAGTCCCGGATACAGCAATTGAGCAATCTTCAACTTCCCTATTCGTCTTTTTCAGTATGCTGATCACGCCGCAGCAGTCGTTCCGTCTCCAGACGCCGCCGCTTTCTTCGCAGTTCAAAAACTTCAGTCTCAGTCAGGCCAAACAGTTCCGCGATCTGATGATCGCTCAACGCTGACAGCAATCTGTCTATGTCACGTTCATCGATATTGCGACGCGCATTCATAGTTTCGGCCTTCTTCGGCTCCTGTTGTCCGAGCAGTAGGCTAGCGGTGGTGGCATCGGTTGATTTTGACCTAAGTCAATATGGGCGGTCAGCAATCCCAGCGAGCGCCCTTGATCTGGCTCAATCACCGACAAATTCTCGCTGGCACAATCAGCAGAACCAACAGCCATACAGGGGAGCTCGGTGTGGAACACGGTCATACGGTTGAACAGGTGCGCGAGCGGATTTCCGGAACCGTGCGCCCGGATCATTTAAAGGATTGTGTTTATGGTGGCGTCGACGGAGCCGTCACCACCTTTGCTATCGTTGCGGGAGTGCAGGGGGCAGGTCTGTCACCGACCATTATCATCATTCTTGGCATCGCCAATGTTATCGCCGACGGGTTTTCGATGGCGGCAAGCAACTTTTCAGCCACCAAGGCCGAGCTGGATGACCGGACGCGTTTGCGTGAAATCGAACGGCGGCATATCCGCGAAGACCCGGAAGGAGAACGCGAGGAAACCCGACAGATACTCCGCCTCAAGGGGCTCAGTGAACAGACGCTGGAACAGGCGGTTGACGAAATATCCCGCAATCAAGGCGCGTGGATTGAGATGATGCTGGTCGACGAATATGGCAAAGCACCCACCGATCCCAAGCCCCTGGCATCGGCGGTGGTGACGTTCATTTCATTCCTGGTGTGCGGTCTGGTTCCTCTCAGTCCTTTCCTGATGCAGGTATCCGATCCATTTACCGTTGCAATTTACGCCACTGGTCTGACGTTTTTTGCCATCGGCGTGATGAAAAGCTCCTGGTCCCTCATCAAGTGGTGGCGGTCGGGGCTGGAAACACTCTCCATCGGTGCCGCAGCCGCAGCGCTGGCTTATGGCGCAGGTTATCTGGTGGCTCAAATCGCGGGGTCTTAAACGTTGCTCCGATGCACGGAAATCGATTTCCGCCACCTTGATCCAGCTCAACCCGCCAAACCCTTGCCGGACTAAACTTAAGGCGTGACACGAACAAGCAGATGCCAAATCGTACCACTTCAGCCGGGCGCTGAGAAAAGTTTAACAAGACAGGAGCGATGCCAAATCATGACCATCAAAACAATTCTCGTTTGTTTGACCACCACCACCAACGCCGAGCGGTTGAGCAAGGCGGCCAGCTATCTGGCACAAAAATTCCACGCTCGAATCATTGGTCTGCACACACTTCAATCCATCGAGATATACCCCAGCATCGCAGTTGATCTTCCCAGTCTGGCCACCGACGCATTTGTCGAGGACCAAAACAAACAGGCAGACGAGATCAGAGCTACGTTTGAAAAGGTCACAACCAGTCATGGCCTCAATGGCGAATGGCGTCAGGTCCCGGCAAATTCCTCCTTCGCGGCCGATCGCATGATCGAACACGCCCATAGTGTCGACCTTGTAATCATGGGTCAGGAGGACCAGGAACATGATCGGCCGGATCAGCGCTCCGCCCAGGAAATGTTGATCAAACAGTCTGGACGTCCGGTTTTGATCATTCCGTTAGCCGGCACCTTCGACACCATTGGGGAACATGCGTTGATGGGCTGGTCAGCGACTCGTGAATCCAGCCGTGCCATGCATGACGCCATTCCATTGCTGAGCGGCGGCGTTAACAGCACCAATGGCAAGGCCACCATCCTGTGGGTCTCTCACAATGACAGCGATGGCGCATATCTGGAAAATACGGCTCATGCTATGGCAGCAACGCTTGACCGTCACGGGATCAGCACCTCCGTAGCCCACTGGCAAAATACCAAAATCAGCATTGCGGATGCCCTGCTTAATGAAGCTTCTGACCGGGGTGCCGACCTGATCGTGACGGGCGCCTATGGCCATTCCAAATTTTACGATTTCGTCATCGGCGCCACCACGACCGGCTTGCTGGATCACATGACGGTCCCCGTGTTATTCTCAAACTGACTATCAAAGGGTGGCAAACCATTGATCTAACGCAATTCATCGGCCTCGTGACCTGCTAGACTGTTGGTGAGGCGATATGGCGGCAGTGCGACATTGATCGCAGCGTTCAATCTAAGGAGACCTGACATGAAAACATTATTGGCTATCCACGAAGTCGATGAAGCGCTGACAGAACTGTCGCCAGTCATTGATATTGCGCGACGCACTCAAGCCCATTTGAACGTCGTCGTCTTGGGCATCGTTCAGGTTATACCGGTGACTGCCGCACCGGGAATTCCCGCTTTTTATTACAATGAGTCCAACAATGAAATGATTGAGGCCGGACAAGCCCGTGTCAAGGAAATTGACGCTTTGATGGCCAAAGAAGGCATTTCGGCAACCGTTTCTCTTGAATGCCGCGACCCGTCGCTGATTGAACAAACACTCTTGCGTCTTTCATTGACGAGTGATGCGGCGGTGTTCCCCAATCAAACGGTTCTGGCAACCGATCTGAATACAAGGGCCTTCAACGGCGCATTGTTGGATACCGGCAAGCCAGTGATTGTGCTCGGAACTGATAGTGAAAGATCATCGAAATTCCAAACTGTCTTGATGGCCTGGAACGGAGAGCCTGAATCGGCCAAGGCGATTCACCAGAGCCTGTCGTGTTTGCCACAAGGCGCTACGGTACACGTCGTGATGATCGACCCCGACGACCTTGTTCAGGGCCGCAGCAATGGTGAAGAACTTGCAGCCTATCTGAACCGGCATGACCTCACGGTCACGATCGATCGCCTGCCCAGCGGACGAAGACCCACGTCAGATGTCATACTGGAGCACGCCAGAGACATTGACGCGGACTTGATTGTCATGGGGGCCTATGGACACTCCAGACTGAGAGAATGGCTGATGGGTGGCACAACCCGCGCGATTCTTGAAAAGGCTGACCGCGCCGTTCTGATGGCCCACTAATCCAACAAATCCTGCAAAATGCCGGGCACCTGCCCGGCAATATCGCTGGCAATCAAGCCCGGCCCAAACCGCAATGCAGCTTCCCCATGAATCCAGACCGCTGCCGCGCTGGCCTCAAACGGGGGCATCGACTGGGCCACCAATCCGCAGATCAACCCAGCCAGCACATCGCCCGTACCCGCTTTTGCCAGATAGGGACTGGTATGGTGATTGACGATGGTTCGACCGTCGGGATGAGCAATCACCGTTTTCGGTAATTTCAGAACCAGCACAGCTCCACTTCGACGGCTCGCATCACGCGCCGCTTCAGTCAGGTGCTCAATATCCTCACCGTCATCGCTGTTCTTACTGTTGTTGCCGAAGGCCCGTTGAAATTCACCAAAATGAGGCGTGAGAATACAGTTATGATCAAGCCATTTAAATTGCTGCGGTGTTGGCATGGCGTCGGCGTCAAATATCCTCGCCTTCAAGGATTGTCCGCGTAACAAATAGTCCAGATGCGAGGGTACTATGCCGCCGCTGCCTCCAAGGCACACACTTGTTTTTTCCGGTATCTTTTCCTGCACCATAATATCGGCGGGCAGGGATGTGCGATAGACGTCAGATCGCTGTTCAGCGATCACACTGACCAAGCCTGCGCCGATACGATTACAGGCCGTGACAGCCAGCCGCGTCGCGCCTGTAAGTTCCGGAGCAGCAAGCACAGCAGCATATCCCCGGTGGTACTTATGCCCATCCACAGCAGGCCGCGGCAATAAATGCTGCCAAAGCGAAGGGTCGTTAATGGGTGATGACATCAGTCTCGTCCCGTTTGATCTGCCGTAGAATTATCCACTTTGCGCGTCCGCCATTGATATCAATCAAGCGTGCGGCAATTGGCAAGTTATGGGGTTGCGGCCGGCAAACAGCAACCGTTTAGCCCCACTCGCCCAGGGTCTTTAAGTCCGATGATTCAGCGTTGAGAAAAAGTTCAACGGGCTGAGTTTCATCAGAACTGCCTTCACTCCAACCCAGCGCCTCCAGCCCGGCCTTTGTGTCGGCATGAACTTGCTCCAGGTCCACGTTTTCAGTATCTCTCCAGACCCAGGTCCCCTGCTCCAGAACGCCAAAAATTCGGCCGGTCTTCTGATCAGCGAACCGGATTTTGGGCACGCTTTCGGCACATTGTTCCAAGAAGGCCGTATTCAAAGTCGCGTCCTGGGCACCGTCCAGATAAATCTGATCGGGTGACTGGGCATCCACATCAATTTTTGTAAAACGATCAATATCCAGCAGTTTGGAAACATCAAGAATGTTGAGTTCACCGTTCCAGCCATAGGCCACCGTCCTGGGTGACTCACCATGAGGCACGCTGTTATCGAGAAACTCGTAATGGACCCTTTTGCTCGACGACGCCCAGGAAAAGAAAAGCGCGGGCATACCGGTATAGGCTTCAATGTTGTGGTCCAACAAATCATCAACCGCTTTATAACGCCCCGTTGTCAATCCCCGCTGATAGGCCCGTTCAACAGTGGCTTCAGGCGGTGTGATCATGAAAAACATGAAAACCGTATCACCGAACCGGGTGAGCAGAACGCTGGACTGGTCGTCACCAAAGTTGAAACTGTCAAAACGAAACCGGTCGATCAGCAGATGGGGAATGTTGCCTGCCTCCGCCCGTCGGGCCATTTGCCGATCCAGTTTGCGGTCAATGATCGCCAGTTCATGCCCGGTCAGCATGGCACCATATTTCTTGTGTTCACCAAGGGTTTCGTACTCGAGCAGATATTTGCGCCAGTAATCCGGACTGACCAAAGCAAAGTCTTCCCACGCAATGCCCAACCGTTCCGCCAGCTGACGCTGCTTGGGGCGAATCGTGCTTTTGCCCGAGGCCGATGCCCCTTTGACATTCATGATAAAGGGCTTGTCCTGGCTGGGCAGTATTCGGTAGCCCTCCTGTTGCGCTCCCTTTTCAAACAACGGCGTGACGGCTTCCCCCAGCCGTAAACTCGCCCAGTCGTTCAGTACCATTCCCGTGGCCAATTGAACGATCGTGTCGTCGTCGCCGACCAGGTTCCCGCGATGTCCAATAATGCTATTGACCACGGTCAAAAGGGACTGACCGCACACCAGTTCCAGGCTCTCATCCTGGACTGCTAAATGGTTCTGCAACTGTGCAATCCGCTGGTCCAATGAAAGCGATGGCCCGGATTTCGGTTCCGAAAATAATGCACCCAAACGTTGAAACAACCCTGATGGCGGCGGCGCCGGTTGTTTTGGCGAATGACGCAATTGCGCCAATTGCTCCTTGATGATTGCCCGCGCCTGCTCGCGAATGGTTTCGTAAAGGCCCGTCAGCGCATCCATTTCCGGCTCGACATAACCCTCAAAGATCCGGCGCACCATGCTGCGCAAATTGATACCCAGTTCTTCATAATCAGGTCCATCGGGAACCGACAGCGTCGTTGTAACGCGGATCAACAGGCCGTGAATGATCAGCCGCTGCGGGCGAAACACAACAATGTCGAAGGGTGACAGACCACTGAAATCAGCCAGTTCGTGGGCTACTTCAAAACTGGTTTCGACATTCCGGGGAGCAAACATCGTAGACAAAGGCAACACGTCCCGGGGAATGCTCGACGTGAGCCCGGGATTCCAGGGACCTGTATCGATGGTTCTTTCGCCGATTGTCGATCCCTTCTGCGTTCATTTTTGCTGCAGGAGCAGTTTGCACCCCGCACGAGATACCTGTGTCCGTCGCGAAACCGATATGAACGGCGGTTGGCCGCACCCAACCACTGTCTACACTTGGCGATGAACGGATGGCGGTTTAACCCACCTCGTTCTTATCCTTCATCCCCATAACTTGCCCGCGCCCGCTTCCTGCGGAAACCGAGATAAACCGGGTAGATGATGAGAGCCAGGGCAATCAACATGCAGGCCAGTGAAATCGGCCGCTCGAAAAATGTCATCACATCTCCCCGACTCGAGATCAACGACTGTCGCAACGATCGCTCTGCCAACGGCCCCAAAACAATGGCCAACACGGCCGGCGCCACCGGATAATTGAGTTTGCGCAGCAGATACCCACCGGCCCCCAGCACCATCATCAGCCAGACATCGAACATTCTGTCGGTCGTCGAGAACACGCCAACAAAACAAAGAACAAAGATAATCGGTGTCAGCATGGTAAAGGGCATGGCCAGCACCCGGACAAATACCGGAATGAGGGCAAGGTTCAAAATCACCGTGACGAAATTCGCCACATACATCGAGCCGATCAATCCCCAGACGAAATCCGGTTTTTCAGTAAACAACAGTGGCCCGGGACGCAGACCCCAGATGATCATGCCACCCAGCAAAATCGCCGTCGTCGGAGATCCGGGAATGCCCAGCGTGATCATCGGAAGCATTGATCCTGTCGAGGCTGCATTGTTAGCCGCCTCGGGTGCAGCAACACCGGACACATTGCCTTTGCCGAAACTATCGGGGTCTTTCGAGAAGGTCTTTGCCAAGCCGTAGGACATCAGCGAAGCCGGCGTTGCACCAGCCGCTGGCAGGGTGCCGACGAAAAAACCGATCACAGATCCAAGTGAAGTGGTTGGCAGATATTCCTTGACCTTGCCCATATTGCTCTTAAACCGCGACCAGGTGGTCTTGACCGCGTGGATCTCGACCTTGCCTTTCGTCGTTTCCAGCGTCCAAAGCATCTCGCCGATGCCATAGATGCCAATGGCCAGAACGAGGAATCCGATGCCGCGCTGCAGTTCAACCATGTCGAAGAACACCAGCCGTGGCTGACCGGTAATAATGTCAAAACCGACAGAAGCCATCACCAGGCCGAGCAGGATCATAAAAATGGTTTTTGGAATGTCATCGCCACCCAGTCCAATGAACGTGGCGAATGCCAGAACCATCAATGCAAACTCTTCTTGCGGGCCAAATTTCAAGGCAAAAATGGCAAGAGGAGGGGCAAAAAACGTAAAGAGGACCACTGAGATTGTGCCCCCGATAAAGGAAGCAACGGCCGCTGCGGTGAGCGCCTGGTCGGCCTTACCCGCCTGCGCCATGGGTCGTCCGTCGAAAACGGTGGCCACCGCCGTTGACGCACCAGGTATGCCAAGCGTGATCGAACTGATCGCACCTCCATACATGGCCCCGTAATAGAGCGCCGCGAGAAAGATGATCGCAGCTGTTGGGGGCACCAGGAAAGTCACCGGCAGTAGGATTGCTACGCCATTGACTGAACCGAGGCCCGGCATTGCACCAATGAACAGGCCAGCAAGACAGCCCACCACGATCATGAACAGGTTTAGCGGTTCGAAGCTCTGTGCGAGCCCGTTCGCCAGAAGTGTAAATACATCACCCATTAAATTAGTTCCTCTCGCACCTGATCACATCAGGTACTCCCAGCGGTAGTTGTCGAGCCACAGAAATCCTTCTTCGAAAATGTGCCATCCCTTTGGAAGGTATTTCGAGAGCTGCCACTCAAAAAGAAAATAGATAAATATCGGGCCACCGATCACGAAAGACGAAACGATCTTCCAACTGTGTTTGCCAACGACGCGCATGTAGAAGCCAAGGAACGCGGCAATCGCGATATAGGTGCCAACGATTTCGACCAGAACCAGCATGGCTGTCAGCGAGAAAAACGAGACCGAAACCAGACCAATACTTTCAGGGTCAATGTAATACGATGTGTCTCGGCTCTCTGCTGTTTGGGTTCGGAACCATCTTATCAGAGTCCAAACGCTGGCCAGCGCCATTCCTGCAGACAACCAGAACGGCCAGACGCCAGCCCCGGGTCCACGCCCGTCGATCCATTCAATACTCAGCCCATCTGCATGAATGCTCCACATCAGGCCGAGTGAGCCCAAAAACAGCGCAATCGCCATCCAGAATTCGGCTATTCGTATTGTCATAACAGAGCCTCCCAATACAACCGGTTCCGAACCGGTCGGGACAAGTCGATCCTGCCTTCTGAACACATGGGGTTCGGAAGCGTAGCTCTACTTGTCCAATTGATTCTTAAATCCGGGCCGGTTTACACCGGCCCGGAAATCCAGACTTATTCGCCGGTAATGGCTTTCGCACCAACAGATTCGATCAGCGCTTTGTGCGCAACGATGTTGTCAGCGTGGAATTTAGCCAAATCGCCACCCTTCATCATGTTGTCGCAAGTCAGACCGTCTGATACGCAGAAGTCCTGCCATTCTTTACTGTCGAACAGCTCCTGGAACAGACCGGCATAGAATGCCACGGCATCAGCCGACATGCCTGGAGGGCCATTGACCGAACGCTGCATGTAGTACTCGATATCAATTCCGAGTTCCTTAGCAGTTGGCGTATCTGGGAAAGCAGCCATACGCTCACCGGTGAACTGCACCAGTGGCTTGGAGTTGCCAGCCTTGTAGAATTCCATCTGCTCAGCAGGGTTGTTGACGGTTGAGTCAATCTGCTTACCGATCAGGTTCTTGGCGACAGTACCACCGCCCGGGAACGGGATGTAGGTGACGTCATAACCAAACTGGTTTTCCATCATCGCTGTCAGAACCGAATCTTCCTGGCCGGAACCTGTTCCGCCCACTTTCCAGTCAAGACCAGCAGCTTTCACTGCGGCGACATAGCTTTTGACATCGGTGATATCATTGCGATCTTTGTGAACCCAAAGAAGGAATGTATCCATCGCCATCAGGCCAATCGGCGTGAAACTAGTCACGTCAACACCCAGACCTTCCTGAATGATTGGCGTGGTGTAAAAGCTGTTCAGCGTCATCATGATCGTGTGATCATCACCCGCTTTGTCCTGCATGTAGCGCAGAGCTTCCGCACCCGAGCCACCTGGCTTGTTCACTGGAATGAACGGACGAGAACTCAGTCCCTTCTTCTCGATCAGACCCTGAAGCAAACGCGCGATCTGGTCAGCACCGCCACCGGCACCAGCCATAATCACGAATTCAACCGGCTTGCGCGGCTTCCAATCGGCAGCGCTGGCCGCCCCGGCCATCATACCGAGTGCGGCAGCGCCCGCTATTAGTGATTGCAGAAATTTCATGTCTTCCTCCTTTAGAACGATCACTGCTGTGTACGGTGACCAGTTGTTGTGTCGCTGGTATGGCGACGGGTTGTACGGTACCTCTTGCTGGGCACTTGGTTTAGTTAAAACGAAAAGAGCCGTGTATTCATAATATTATCCTAACGACCTTCGCGGTTTAGATCAGCAGTTTCCCGACGAAACTGGTGTATTTTTTGTCGATCCATCAAAACAATCCTTCGATCATGCCCTGTTTGTTGAGCATGATGCTTTCCGATGATGGCACTCTTGGCAGGCCTGGCATTGTCATGATCTCACCGCAGACCACGACCACAAACCCCGCCCCGGCCGACAACCGCACCTCACGCA
>CAJQPW010000161.1 GCA_905480295.1 uncultured Rhizobiaceae group bacterium
GTTTTGATTTTTATCGAGCTCGGTTTCCTTCAGTATTTCAAGAAGCCCAATTGCGCCCGAGATGGGTGTGCGTATTTCGTGGCTTACCATTGCAATGAATTGCGATTTTGCGTTGCTGCCAGCTTTTGCCTCTTTTAGCGCAATTGAGAGTTGATCGGTCTTCTCCTGCAATTCTTCAACCATCCGGTTAAACGATTTCTCCAGCTTTCCAATCTCGGATGGTGCGATTGAGTTTTTCAAGGTTGCGCGTGCCACACGATCACCATTGGCGATTCTGTTGGCAACGTTGGATAGCGAGCGCACCGGGTGGGAAAAAAGATTGGAAAGCTTCCAGCTGATGAATATGGAAATCATGAGTGATAGTGCAGCTATAATCAGGCCTGCATGTTGGACATTGCGCGCGTGTGAAATCAACTCACTGACGGGTTGCGGCACCATGACGCCCCAACCCGTTTCAGGAACGAATGTATAGCCGGCGATCATGTCGGCCTTGAGCGGTGGTGCATAGAATTGCGCAACACCGGTTTTGCGCGCAATCATCTCTTTGACGACAGACACTTTGGACGCATCCATTGACTTTTCTTGCCATTCCGAATTCGGGTGCGCGACGACGCGCCCGAGACTATCGACAATCATCGCGTGCCCTTTTTCCCCAAATGCGATGGATTGTTGGATCTGCTTCAAATACCGCGGAGAAAGCGGGGCAAGGAGAAGGCGGCCTTCAGTTAATTGCTTCACCACAAAAAAGTGCGGTTTACCCGCATATCTTTCAATATTTGAAAAAGCCACACGTCCTTTGGCCAATTCTGCCAGTTTCCGCAGTTCCAATATCTGTTCGAATTTTGGCAGCGCAACCTTCTCATCGCCATCGCCATATCGATGCTCAGAGAGGTTTTGACGATTCAAAACAGCTATGTAGCGCAAATCGAGTGCTGTGATCCCCTTTGAAATTTTGATTTCATAGTCTCTGGATTCGGCAATTTCCGCATAGAGTTCCATCGTGCTCTCAATGTCAGTTGCATAGCGTGACATTGCTAAAGATAGATTTCTCGCGACGGCCAGATGTTTTTCACTGACGGAATTATACTCCTTTTGAATGGCGGACTGGTGGATCCATATAGTCATTCCAAGCAAGGGTAAGGAGGATATTAAAATTAGCGCCAGGAATAATCCGAGCCTAAATTTATGCTGTTTCCAGTGGTCCGAAACATATGTCCAGAACCACATGGGCAGGTTTATCGCTGGTGGTTGAGCAATTTGAGAATGAGTGGCCAATCTCTTCATTTCCATATTTGGTCTGGGGATCAATGGATGCGCTGCAATAACTGTGCCAAGAAATTTGAGACTTGAGCGCAGGAGAATTGATCACCCTGCACATTGGCGAGCAATTTTTTTGCAAGATGCAAAGAAATTTTCAAAATGCAATTTGTGATCTGTGGTGGAATTGTCGTCGATTACTCTTCGATACCTATCAAAAGTCAGTCGACGTTATCCTCTTTCGTGCTGGCCAACCGTCCGGTCGGTTCAAATTGCTGCGTGGCACCTACAATTCGATCAATGCGCTCTGTTATAACGTGTGAATGGGTTTAAAGCGGGCAGGTCACATGGTATGTTTGCCGGTGACAAACCTCTGTTTCAAAACTAGATATTGGCAACCGCGTGATCGATGGAACTAAATTAGAAGGTGTTCGGATAATAACACCTCGGCGTTTTCGCGATGAACGGGGGTTTTTTTCCGAGTGCTGGAATCGTCGAACGTTGGCAGACCAAGGCATCAATTTTGACTTTGTTCAGGACAATCATTCCATGTCGCACGAAGTTGGAACATTGCGTGGATTGCATTTCCAGTCACCACCCAATGCCCAGGATAAATTGGTGCGCTGTGGGCGTGGCCGCCTGTTTGATGTTGCCGTGGATATTCGCAAGGGGTCACCCACCTTTGGCGACTGGGTTGGTGTCGAACTTTCATCTGATAATGGAAAACAAATGCTGATTCCGGCCGGGTTCTTACACGGTTTTGTGACGTTGGAACCTGACACTGAAATCATCTATAAATGCACGGACTACTACGCCCCTGAAAGTGACGGAGCGATCCGCTTCGATGATCCAGACATACAGGTTGATTGGGGAATATCTGCTGACAGGGTGACCCTGTCAGACAAGGATGCATCGGCGCCGTTTTTGAAAGATTTTGACAGCCCGTTCACGTATCAGCCATCCGATTGAACTTCTGAACACCAACTGTGTAAGAAATGATTCCCTATCCTTGACTGGTCGCGATCCAATCAGGCTTTCAACGACCGCGTCAGAATTTCAATATTTTTGTCCGAAGCAAGTGCGGCAGCCTTAAACCGATGCGCTTCTCCCTGATTTGCCACGATGATGCGATCGAACAAAGCATAGGTGCAGCGCAACAGTGAATTCGAACGACTGTCTTTCTTTTCCAAATCAAAGTTCGGATGACCGGATTGCGCAAACTCGACATGCACGATTTTTGCTTGTGGATTTACGGCGCGCAACGTTACGAAAAAAGGAAAGGTTCTCCAGCTTATGGAAAGATAGGAAAAGATGAGCTTCGTATCCAGATGTTGGGCCATGAGGACGCCGGTTTCCAGGCGGACGAATCTATGTTCCAGAGTTTGTTCTAACTCTGAATTCCGAATAAAGGCTTTGACCTTTTCCTCAAGACCGCTTTGTTTTGGGTCAATGAGATGATAACCGATCACAGTCATTTTTGACCCTCAATTGTCTGTTGTCACGACAATCGACAACACTACGCGGCAACCCCAAATCCGGCCTTCAACGCCAGATTTCGGTATAAGGAAGGCGCCAGTTCCTTGTGATCGATGGCTACCGCAACGGTTGCCTCGAGGTAGCCTGCCTGAGATCCGCAATCATACCGCGTGCCTTCAAATTCATATCCCCACAGGTCATTGCTGACCATGTCAGCGGCAATTGCATCTGTGAGCTGAATTTCACCACCAGCACCAGGGCGGATCGTCGAAAGCCTGTCCAGCACCGAAGGTTGCAGGATATATCGACCAATGACCGCATGGGTGGATGGCGCTTTTTCCTTGGCCGGTTTTTCAACCACTCCGGAAGCGCTGAGGCAGCGACCAGCGCGTGCTTCTACGTCGAGACAACCGTATGCAGAGATTGCTTCACGCCCGACATCCACCGTTGCTACCATGTTCCCGCCGATGGTCGCATGGGCCTCAATCATCTGGCCGATTGCCGACCGGTCAGAGTGGATAAAGTCATCAGGCAGAAGGACGGCGAAGGGCTTATCCTTGACAAATTCCTTTGCTGTCCAGATCGCGTGCCCCAGGCCCAAGGCTTCTGTCTGATAGGTGATCCAGAATGACTTTGGCGAAAGGCTCACATCGCGAATAACCCGAAGTTCGTCAGTTTTGTTCTTGGAAGACAGCTCATTTTCAAGCCATACATTGGTGCGAAAATAGTCATTGAGCATCGGCTTACCGGGCGAAGAAACAAAAACAATGTTTTCAATTCCCGCTGCGCGGGTTTCCTCAACGGCGTACTGAATCAAAGGCTTGTCGATCAGCGGCAGCATCTCTTTCGGTACGGATTTGGTGATTGGTAGAAATCTTGTCCCCAGCCCGGCAACGGGGAAAACAGCGGTGTTAATATGGCTCACGAGCTTCTATC
>CAJQPW010000162.1 GCA_905480295.1 uncultured Rhizobiaceae group bacterium
CCCGTTCGGCTTTATCCGCACACCAAACCCGGCGAGGGAATTGTCCCAATAGAGCACTTCCGCTTCCAGGGCAGGGAGTTTGTCTACAACGCTTTTCGACAATCTGATTTTGGGCATTTGTGCTTTCACATTCAAAAAAGGGTAAGCATAGGGTAAGCAAAATTAAGAGAAAATGAAAGAGGTAGATCGAAGAGGGTGGGTTTGACAGATATATAAAGATAATTAAAACAGTGGTATGTGTAAATTTCACGTAACACGTAGAAGTTGCTCGAAGTATAGACCGGAAGATTTGTAATCAGTAGGTCCGCGGTTCGAGTCCGTGTGGGGGCACCAATCTTTTCAATGACTTACGCGATTTTTTTGCTGTTTTCGTGTGACTGGTGTGACTGAAAAACCAGTCACACAGTCACACGACAGTCACACGAAAACGCCCTCGAAAAACAGTGGCTCCGGTGATGGCGATGTAAAATTGCATGCCGCTGCCACTCAATTTTCCTGCTTCAATTCAAAGCCACCAGGCTTGAGCTGTTTCCGTGGCAAGCTGACGTGCCCGGATTTTGCCAAGCACGCGCCTGAAATCGGGCTGCGGCGAGATGCACATGATTCTATGCGTGTTGTCGCATTTTACCGCCGTGGTGTCTCAATGAGCCAAATTTTATGAAAACTGGGTGGAGCAAATATTGCCACCACGGTTGGGTCACGGGCGAACAAGCGTCAGCCGATAGCTCAGTGACGCTGTTCAAAGAACCTGCCGGTCAGGCGGTCCAGTCTTGCTCCGGCAATCTTGACCAAAATCGCACGTCTGGATTCCATGACGGCCGTTTCTTTGCCGTCAAATGTTCGTATTTGTGCACTGCGCCCCTGTTTGTCAGGCTTGGCCATATCCGCGACTTCCGCAATGAAGTCGACATTGAACGAAACGACCTCTGCTGATTTGTCTGTCTCTTCGTCGTCCAGTTTTGATGTCACTGTTATCATGGTGTTTTTCTGCGTAAAAGTTGAACATCCGTCATGCTGTATATCGGACACTGGAAAGTCCACAGCAGGTTTATATGTCGGCATGAGGGTACCATTTTTGTAATGGAACAGCGCTAAATTGACCGCAGAAAATACATCTGCATGCTTCAGATTATATCGCAATTCCATTGACTTGATGGGCTGCAAGTATGCTGGAGCGTCGCCCAGGAAACGGCTCTCGCGTCGAGGCGTTTGCGTTATCGTCCTTGGTTTGCGACCCGCATGAAGGATGCAAAGAAATCAGCCGTTTCTTTGACAGCGTCTAAAGGTAAGACCAGGGCGATGTATTGATCGGGCCGCACGACAACCATCGCACCCGAGGTGGCATCGACCCCGCGCATGGTGAAAATATTCTGCCCGTTTTTCAGATCAGGGCAGAAGGTTTTCTCGTAATCGACGAGCCCCAGGCTGCCCTTTTTGGGAAGCAACAAAGTCGGCATTGCTCCGAGGTTCAAACCTCTGTGGGGCTGCTGGAATATCGCCCTGACGTCGATTACCGCATCAATGTTGGCCCCTTCTGGCGTGTGGCGTTGAAGAGGCGAGTGCGGGTCGTTGACAAGATATTGGCAGAGATTGGCAACCGGCGCGCCTTCTTGCCCCTGATCGTCAGCGGAGGCAAACAGGAACAGGCGCCATCGACCGTCCGCCTTAATCGTATGGCCAAGTTGCATTGGCTTAGCGTCTGCCAACCGAATGACAGGTGCAGAATGGAAGCGTTTTCCAATCTCAAAACCGCTGGCAAGAGACTGATGTTCATCAGACCCGGTGATGAGCGAAGGGGTATATTGCGTTTCAACGCCAGCGGTATAGCGGGCATGTTTGGAAAAATATTTTTGAAACTCCTGAGACGCCGATTCATCTTCTGGTTTTTTGCTGAGAAGCCCAGCGATGACCTTATCGAATTCAATCAGTTCTGCCGCCTTTGCCTGTCGTTCTTCAGAATAGGTGTTCAACAGCTTCTGCTCCGCGGTCCCCAATATAACCGACGCCAGCTTCCAGCCGAGATTGAATGAATCTGCCATGGAGACATTCATGCCTTGCCCTGCTTTAGGGCTGTGGGTGTGGCAGGCATCGCCGGCAATGAAGATGCGTGCGGTTTGTTTTGCACGCTGGCCTTCCGGGACGTCATCGAAGCAATCACAAACCCGTTGACCGATTTCATAGGCTGACCACCATGCCACCTGTTTTACGTCAAGCGAGTAGGGGGCCAGTATGGATTGAGCACTTTCGATAAGAAGTTCCAACGTAACATTGCGGTCAGATGCCCGGTCGCCATGTTCGAGACTGTCCAGCTCGATATACATACGCGCCATATATCCACCTTCGCGTGGAATGATGATCAGGCTTCCGGCGGATGCAGATTGTATGGCACATTTCAAGCGAATATCGGGAAAGTTTGTAACCGCAAGGACATCCATCACGCCCCACAACTGGCGTGCCGACTCGCCTTTCAGTGCATGGCCGAGAGATTTCCGTACAACGCTTCGCGCACCGTCACAGCCAACCAGATAGCGCGCGCGAATTTTCTCTGTGCAACCTTCCGATCCATCTTTATTGTTTGTGAATGTGGCCGTGACAGGAAAGTCGGGATCGTCGGTTTTCTCCACCGTCAGCAGTTGACGATCATAGTCTGGAACGAGCTGGCGTGATGAATTCTTCATGGTCTCGAGAAAGAAATCATGCACGCGTGCCTGGTTGAGAATGGTGTGAGGAAACTCCGATAGACCGTCTTCAACATCCTGAATGCGATCGGCGCGTTTGATATGTGACCCACCTTTGGATGGGCGCCAGAACGCGGTTTCGTTCACCCAATAGGCTTCTCTTTCTACTTTCTCTGCAAAACCAAAGGCCTCAAACATTTCCATCGAACGACAGGCAATGCCATCTGCCTGTCCCACTTCCAGGGGGCCTGGTTTTTGATCGACAATGCGCGTCGTTATGTCAGGGAAGGCAGAGAGCTGTGAGGCCAGGGTCAATCCAGCTGGACCGCAGCCAACAATCAAAACGTCGACATCTGAGGGCTGGTGATCAAGACCTTCAATTTCTGCCTTCTTATCCGGCGACCCGGACCTGAAGCCATCCAGGTGATATTGCATAAAATTCTACCCAAGATCGTAAGCGCTAGTTTGAGGCAGACAGTGGCATGATCCGTGCTTTACTTCAATTTAGTTATGAACAATAACTGTTATGAAATTGCCCATCGGTGAGATATTGTCGGATGCGTCGATCAGAAACAATCGCTGTTGTGAAAAACGGCGCTGTTCGCGTGGCACATGAAAAGGAAATGAAATGAGCAAGATGCTGAAAATCGATGTGGACGGGGATATTGCGACACTCACCATGAACCGCCCGGACAAGCGCAATGCCATGTGTGAAGAATTGCTGGATGCCATTGATGGTTTTTTCAGTGCACCGCCACCGGATGTGAAGGTGGTGGTCCTGACGGGAACCGCCGGACATTTCTGCTCAGGTCTGGATCTGAGCGAACTTGTACAGAGGGACGCAGAGGGAACGATGCGGCATTCCAGAAAGTGGCATCAAATCTTGGATCGCATTCAGTTTGGTGGACTGCCGGTGGTCTCGGCCATGTTTGGCGCAGTCATTGGTGGTGGATTGGAAGTCGCCACCGCCACGCATGTTCGCATCGCTGAACCGTCCACAATTTTTCAATTGCCTGAAGGGCGTCGTGGCATTTTCGTTGGTGGTGGAGCATCAGTCAGGGTTGGCCGCATATTGGGTGCTGATCGGATGATTGAAATGATGTTGACCGGTCGCAAATACAACGTTGAGGAGGGGCTCTCTCTTGGTCTGACCCACTATTCGGTTGAACAGGGTAAAGCATTGGAAATGGCGCAGGACCTTGCCGCTAAGATTGCGAAAAACGCACCGCTTTCCAACTATATCATGATTCAGGCCCTGTCTCGAATAGAGGACATGCCAAAGGCAGATGGTTTGTTCACGGAGAGCCTGTGTGCAGCGATTACGCAAACCAGTCCCGACGCAATGAAGGGGCTTGCCGCATTTCTTGAAAAACGTGCCCCAAATTTCAGGTGATCGCATGAAACAATCCTCTTCAGCACAATCCCGCTCGCAACCCGAGATTGCCGAAGTGTCAGATGCCCCTTTGCGACAGTTTATGGGGTACCACATCAAACGGGCGTTCAACGTCATTCAGGCTGATCTGAATGATGTTCTAAAGACGTTTGAATTGCGCATGGTGAGTTTTTCAGTGTTGGTTCTTATCGTTGAGAATCCGGGAATTCGCCAATCGCAACTATCCAGCGCTCTGGCGATTGAGCGGCCTAATCTCGTGGTGATTATAGACGCATTGGAAAAACGTGAACTGATTGTTAGGGACCGATTGCTGACCGACCGACGCGCCTACTTGCTGCAAGCAACCATGGCAGGGGACCAACTGTGTGAAAAGGCGCTCCGGGCAATAAATACCCATGAAAACAAGCTGTTTGAAGGTATCGATGCCGCAATGCGCTCGACTGTTGTTCAAGCCATGCGAACCATTGAGGCTCAGTCGTGAAGCGCACAACGAATTTCCGGAAGCATGATATTCGTCGCACCGACAGGCCGGATGGCACCATCCTGCTGGAATCAAATGTCCCACAGGGTCCTGTGGTCTCCCAAACATCCGACTGGCTTCATAAATGGGGGCAGGAGGCGAACGATCGGGTGTTTTTGGCTGAGCGAAGTGGGAAAGGTTGGCGCGAAGAAACCTATGGTTCAACGCTGCAAAAAGTGAAGGCTCTGGCTTCTTCATTGCTGGCGCGGGGATTGAACAAGGATACGCCGATTCTGATCATGTCCGGCAATGGGGTTGATCACGGACTATTGGCGCTGGCGGCTCAGTATGTGGGTGTGCCAACTGTGCCGGTTGCAGAGCAATATTCGCTGATCCCGTCGGCCCTTGGCCGGCTGGTTCAGGTGGTCAAACTCGTACACCCCGCAATGGTATATGTCTCCGATGCGGCCCAATTTGCCCAGGCATTGGGGTTGGATGAATTGGAAGGCATGGAGATTGTAGCAAGTCAAACTGGCGGGGTGAGCAGCACGAAAATCACTTTATTCGATGACCTTTTGCGAGGTGATGACGGTGTTGACATGGTTTCTGCAAATGCTGCGGTCTCACCGGACACCGTGGCCAAAATATTGATGACATCGGGGTCAACATCTGCGCCGAAAGGAGTGCTGACCACCCATGGCATGCTGTGCACCAATCAAACCCAGATTGCCGACGCCCTGCCGTTTCTGCACGATCGGCCTCCCCGCATATTAGACTGGCTGCCGTGGAACCATGTCTTTGGTGGAAGTCACAATTTCAATATGATGTTGGCCAATGGAGGCAGCCTTTACATTGACGGCGGAAAACCGGCTAAGGGATTGTTTGAACAGACCCTTGAAAACCTGTCCCTGATCACTGGCACACTCTCCTTCAACGTCCCTGCAGGGTTTTCCATGCTGTTGAACGCGTTGCAAAAGGACCTTTCGTTGCAACAAAGGTTTTTCGAAAACCTCGATATGATTTTTTATGCCGGCGCATCTTTGCCGCAGTATGTTTGGGAAGGTTTTGAAAACCTGTCGATGAAGATCAAAGGTGAAGTGCCCTTGATGACATCGTCCTGGGGACTGACCGAGACTGCCCCTGCAATGATGATTCAGCAGGAACCCACAGCAAGCTCCGGTGTGGTTGGCATACCCATGACCGGCACGGTCACCAAACTGGTTCCCAATGACGAAAATCGCTTCGAAGTGCGCGTCAAGGGTCCCAACGTAATGGCCGGTTATTTTGAAGATCCGGTCAAGACCACTGAAGCTTTCGATGACGAGGGTTTCTTCATCACGGGCGATGCAATGTGCTTTGCAGATCCAGATGATCCCAATAAGGGGTTGCGATTCGACGGGCGCATAAGTGAGGATTTCAAATTGCTCACCGGTACCTGGGTCCGTGCAGCCCAATTGCGGCTCGATGCGCTGGCACATTTTGGGCCGCTGGCTTCCGACATCGTGGTCGCTGGTGCTGACCGCCATCAGATTGGCATGTTGGTTTTTCCGAACCTGGAAGAAGTTCGAAACCTGGGGTTTGAAGTCACGACGGATAATGGCGCCTTGAACGACCCGGATCTTCTCGCCGTGATTCAAAACAAGCTGGAAGAACGCGCAGGGACCGTTTTCGGGTCGTCCAACACAGTTGCACGCGCCATCGTTGTCAGCGAACCCGCTTCTCTTGCAGATGGTGAAATTACAGCCAAGGGGAACCTGAACTTCCGCAAGGTGCTGAGCGAACGAAAGCACCTGTTGCAACGTTTGTATGATGACAACGACACGGCTGTGGCCAAACTCTGAGGATATTGAACATGATCGACTTAGACAAAATTCGTGCGATTGATATCCACACCCATGCTGAAGAGCCGTGCGGTTGTCACTCTGACGATGGCTATGATGAGCTGCAGTCCACCATGGCGAAATATTTCCGGGCGCCCTGGGAACACCCACCCACGGTGCCCGAGACTGCCGCCCATTACCGCGAGCAGAATATCGCGGCGGTTATCTTTCCTGTCGATGCTGAACGGGAAACCGGATATCGCCGATACAAGAACGAAGAAGTGGCGGAACTTGCTGCTGAAAACGATGATGTGCTCATTCCGTTTGCAAGCATTGATCCTCACAAGGGTAAATTGGGCATTCGTGAAGCCAGGCGACTGATGCGGGAATTTGGCATCAAGGGCTTCAAGTTTCACCCAACCATGCAGGGGTTTTACGCCAATGACCGCATGGCCTATGGGCTTTACGAGGCAATTGAAGAAGAGGGTGGGATCGCACTTTTCCATACCGGACAGACCGGTGTGGGCAGCGGCATGCCTGGCGGAAACGGCATGCGGCTGAAATATTCCAACCCCATGTATATGGATGATGTGGCGGTCGATTTTCCGGAAATGAAGATTATTTTGGCTCACCCCAGCTTTCCGTGGCAGGAAGAAGCGCTTGCCGTTGCTCAACATAAGCCGAATGTCTATATCGATCTGTCGGGCTGGTCGCCCAAATATTTCCCTGAGATTCTCGTGCGTTATTGCAATTCTATTTTGAAGAAGAAGGTCTTGTTCGGCTCTGACTGGCCCATGATCACTCCTGAGCGCTGGCTTTCGGACTTCGAAAAAATTGCGATCAAGGATGAACTGCGCGGCGATATCATCAAGGGCAATGCCGCCCGTTTGCTGGGGTTGACGTGACCGTTTGAAATCGTGCGTACATCAACAGG
>CAJQPW010000163.1 GCA_905480295.1 uncultured Rhizobiaceae group bacterium
AGATGTCGCAGACTGGCAAAGGACTGGGAGAAATCCATCCAGTCAGCTGAAAGCTGGCTGCTGATAGCACACATCAAGATCGTCACAAGGCGTATCGCAACAGCTTCTAATCATTGAAACAGTTTCGAGTCGGACTCTAACGGTTGAATTTATTCAAATTATTAAATGATTTCATTTAGTTAATAGAAATTAACCATAAGTATAAACCCCGCCTTAACGACCGTTAGGCTATTAAACAATGTCAGATTCCTAAAAATTAATTCAACTTGTTCATTTCCTGTTAACGTGGAATGCGAGAACATGGTCCTGCACCTTGATAGGAGGGAACCATGTCGCCAGCTCAATCCCACTCGCTCAACGAGACCGCAATCCCCGTTCCGGAAAACCTGTTCGGCCAATTGGCTGAAGCAGAACCGATAGACGCGATTGAAATTGCAAAACAGCTGCCCCTTGAAAATCGTGCACGCCTGGCCGCTTTCTGCTACGCAAGACGTCATCTCAATCACCTGGGACTACTGATCGCGTCCACCTGTGACCGTATGACCCTGCGCCGGGCCATGGGAACTGCAGGGGAAGTGGTTTTCAAACAATCCCGTGATGTAGAAAAGACCCTTGCCGCTGAACGAGGAAAAAACAGCGCTGCATCAAAGATCACGTTGGCAACCGCCGCAAATGTTGTTCCGCTCAACCGCATATAAAACAATATCGCCTGCCTGCGACAAACCTGATTGCCAATAAATGACTGAAGTCGCCTGATCGCAGACTGTTGAAGCAGTGCGATCATGAATTACCATGGCAATAAAACAGCGATCCACCTGATCATCATAAAAATCCACTTTCCATAAGTCGACGATTCTGCAAGAAGCAGATTCTAGCTCATTGACCATCACCAGCCATCATTGATGGGCTTGATGGTGGTCATGTCTTTGGATCGGAGTGATGCTGTGGACGAACCTTTTGACTTTCGGGCCTGGTCGCACAAGGCCGCCGACTGGGCGACTGATTATCGCGAATCTCTGGACAGCCGCCCTGTACGGCCAAAAGCAATCCCCGGTGCGATCGCCGCACAAATTGCCGATGCTGCACCGGAAGACGGTGAAACAATGGAATCGATATTTGCGGACTTCGAGCGCATTATTCCCGATGGCATGACGCACTGGCAGCACCCAAGATTTTTTGCTTATTTCCAATCCAACGCCGCGCCTGCCGCCCAACTGGCGGAACAGTTGGCGACCGCATTCGCCAGCCAATGCATGTTGTGGCAAACGTCGCCTGCCGCGACGGAATTGGAAATTAAAATGGTGGACTGGCTGCGACAGGCGGTCGGACTGCCTGACGACTTCAAGGGCTCTTTTCAGGATACAGCGTCGTCAGCAACCCTGTGCGCAGTATTGACCATGCGGGAACGAGCACTCGAGTTCAAAGGCAATCAAGAGGGGTTGTTCGGAAAGCAACCCCTGCGCATTTATGCCTCCGAACGCACCCACTCCTCAATCGACAAGGCGCTTTGGGTCGCCGGATTGGG
Source organism: uncultured Rhizobiaceae group bacterium (assembly GCA_905480295.1). Classification (GTDB taxonomy): domain Bacteria; phylum Pseudomonadota; class Alphaproteobacteria; order Rhizobiales; family Rhizobiaceae; genus Pseudahrensia. The sequence goes on from CAJQPW010000163.1 coordinate 1,526, forward strand.
CCAGGACAATCTGGTCAAAATACCAACCGGTCCTGCGCCGCTGTTCGCGATGCAGGCCGATGCATTGAGAGAGGCCATCGCCCGCGATCGCGCCGCAGGGTTTGTACCAGCCGGCGTGGTAATCTGCGTTGGTGGCACGTCAATTGGTGCCACAGACAATGTCGAAGAAATTTGCCAAATCGCAGAGGCGGAAGATCTCTATACCCACCTCGATGCAGCCTGGGCCGGATCTGCAATGATCTGTCCAGAATTTCAGCCGCTCTGGAACGGGGCACACAGGGCCGATTCAATTGTGCTCAACCCCCACAAATGGCTTGGGGTGCCGATGGAATGTTCACTGCATCTGGTGCGCGATCCTTCCAGCCTGGTGCGTACGATGGCCATTCAACCGGAATATCTTAAGACCCATGGCAAGGATGGGATCGTCAATTTCAGCGAATGGTCGGTCCAGTTGGGCCGCCGGTTCCGGGCGCTGAAAATTTGGTTTCTGTTTCGCGCCTACGGATTGGAAAACCTGCGCCAGCGCATTCGCAACCATGTTCAATGGGCAGAACTTCTGGCAGACCGACTGCGGGATGAGTCTGGCTTTGAGATTGTAACGGAACCCATTCTTTCCCTGTTTTCTTTCCGTCATCTTCCCAAAGATGGGGGCGACGCAAATGCGCACAATCTCGAACTGATCAATGCCATCAATGATGACGGAACCATCTATCTCACCCAAACCATGCACGAAGAAAAATTCGTAATCCGTTTCGTTGCCGGCCAATTCGACATGCAGAAGAAAGATGTCGATATCGCGTTTGAAACAATAACACGGATTGCCAATGAGCTCTGATACACTCAAGACCGCATCGATCACCAATCGCCTCGCCGCACTGGGTAGTGAACGATGGGCCGTACACTTTGACGCTCGAAAGCGCGTGGCTGCGGGCGAAGACATTATTGAACTCACCATTGGCGAACCGGACATTCCAACGCCGACTCATCTGATCGATGTCGCTGATCGCTCCATGCGCGCAGGACGTACCGGATATTCCGGCGGCAAGGGAGAACCTGAATTCCTGAAGGCTGTCGCCGACAAATACGCAACCCGGTCTGGCAGGGCGATCACCCGCGACAATGTAATCTCGTTTCCCGGCACACAGGCAGCAGTCTCCATGGCCATGCTGGCCCTGGTGGAGTCTGGTGACGCGGTGCTCGTGCCAGATCCGTTTTATGCAACCTATGAAGGGGTGGTCAGGGCGACGGGTGCGGATTTCGTCACGGTCCCGATGTCAATTGAAAACGGCTTTCGATTGACCGTTGAACAACTCGAAGCCAGCCATGTTCCCAATGCGCGCGTTTTGCTGCTCAATTCTCCGCATAACCCCACCGGCTCGGTTCTCGAAGCCGATGAAATCGCTGCAATTGGTGAGTTCTGTATCCGCCACAACATCTGGATCATCAGCGATGAAGTATATGAAAGCCTGATCTATCGGCGAACCTTCGCGTCCCCATTCGACCAAAAGGTGTTGGCTGACCGCACAATCGTCGTTTCATCCATATCCAAATCCCATGCTGCCCCGGGCTTCCGTGCCGGATGGGCGGTGGGGCCGGTTGAATTTATGAGCCAGTTGCAAAGCGTCGCGGAAAGCTTCCTGTTTGGCAGCCAGCCCTTCATTGCCGACATGACGACCCATGCCCTCGTCCACCCCGATGATACGGCTCAGCGCATATCGACAGCCTATCAACAGCGTATTGATCTGCTTCTCAACTGTTTCCAGGGGTGTGAAAAGCTGCGCGCCTTGCCTCCAGATGCCGGCATGTTCATGTTGGTTGATGTGTCAGGGACCGGCCAGGATGGTGCTGCATTTGCGCGCAACCTGTTGGATCAGGGTGTCGCGGTTATGCCAGGCGATGTATTTGGCAACCAGGCCAACGCGTTAATCCGCATCAGTCTGACAGTGGCGGACGACCAGTTGCAACGTGCCGCCAATCGTCTGGTGCGCTTTGCTAATTCCTGTGGTCCGGATGCGTGATCGCCAACATGGCTGCCTTTCTTTCGGCAACTGACTTTCCCTTAAGCCGTGCGGCGCCATGTTCGGTAACAACCCAGTCCACATAGGAACCATCGAGCGTTTTGTGATCGAGTTTCGGTACAATTGTGCTCAGAGACTGCCGACCCGCCGTTGAACGCAGGGCGATAATACTGGCGCCACCGGGCGACATCTGCGCTGCACGGGAAAAATCCGGCAATCCGCCGGGACAGGATATTCTTCGCCCGGCGACCTTTTCCACATTAACATTTCCAGCCAAATCAACCTGAAGTGCACCGTTAACGGCAAAAAAATTGGGTTTGCCGGCAATCTCAACCGGCGAATGGGTTTTCATAATCGGCTGCAAATCAACCTGATCATTGCCATCAAGCCAATGGAAAAATTCAACATTTCCCATCGCCATTGCAGTGACTATTTTACCGACAACCGACCCGGACTTCAGCGGTGTCAGAACGGCCTGGTTCAACATGCCCGTGTGGATCTGGATTTCCTTCAGACCACAAAGGGATCGCATAATCGCATCGGGTGTGGAGCCAATGCCAATTTCAACCGTGATATCATCCCGCAGCAGGGAGAGCACATTATCAGCAATCTTCTGGTCGACCTCATTCCCCGGAGCAAGTTCGGTCACCGGCAGCTTGGCGCTGTGCTCAAAAACATAATTCAAACGGGACACTGGTATCCTGTATCCCGTAACGGGAAGCTCGCGATTGATGGCAGCAATCACGGTTGCATCAGAATTTAGAATCTGCGGCATATAGCTGACGCAAGGCCCCAGGGAAACCTGCCCCTGGCTGTCCGGCTCCGTCACCTGCAACATCAAAACATTGGCCCGCCACTCACCTTTGTCACAGGCCAGCGCGTGGTTAAAAAGGCTCGAACGAATTGGATTGACCCCATTGCCATTGATCAACCCTCGCATGGCCGCCCACGGCACCAGCGTATCGACAATTATCCCATCGACATCGACATAGGGGCAGGGACCAGGAGACATCAAAGTTTCCACCGTCAAACCCGGCCAACAAGGTGCACGATCGGCAATATGCTGTGCAAGATGGATGGGTTCACAGACCCCGGAATGTAAAACCACTCGCTTTCCGTGCCCCAGATTTCTTGCAAGCGCATCGTCAATCATCGCGTTTTCAACCATGCAGAATTCCGTATTAGCTGTGTAAATTCACTACCCCAATGTCGGCCGGGATGCTAATCCATCAGGCTGGAGGAGCCTATCATGACAGATATGAACAGCACATTCTTTAAGGTGAAACGGCACGATACAATCGTTCATTTGCAAATGAATCGTCCGGAAAAAGCCAATGGCATGTCTCCCGACTTTTGGCAGGATCTCCCACGACTGGCTGCAGCCCTGAACGAAGACCCGTCTGTGCGTTGCGTCATCCTGTCGGGTGCGGGGCGCCACTTCTCCGGCGGCATGGACCTAGCCACATTTGCCGACATAAACACAATGCTAAGCAACGAGCCCGGACGTGCCGCCTACGCCTTGCGTGATTTGATCCTGCGGTTGCAAAGCGCCCTGACCAGTCTGGAATTGCTGCGGGTGCCGGTGATCGCCGTTACCCACGGAGCCTGTCTGGGTGGTGCGATCGATCTGATAACGGCCTGTGACCTGCGCATTGCCAGCGCCGATTCCAGTTTCGGCATCGAAGAAATCAACATCGGCATGACGGCGGATGTTGGCACGCTGCAACGGCTGCCGAAACTGATACCGCCTGCCATCGTCAATGAGCTGGCCTATACGGGACGGAGATTCAGTGCTGAGGAAGCCCTGGCGTGGGGGCTGATCAATTCTGTCGAAGCCGACCGCGACGCAGCATTTGATACCGCCATGCAAATGGCGCGTGATATTGCTGCCAAATCACCCCTGGCCATTGCCGGCATCAAAAAAGCGATCACCTATGCGCGCGATCACATCGTGCAGGATTCGCTGGATCAGATCGCCACCTGGAATGGTGGGCAATTGAGAGCGGAGGACTTGATGAAAGCGATAACGGCAAAGAAGGCCAAGCAGGAAGTCGTATTCGATGACCTGTTGAAAGCCAATATCTAACTGAACATCGGCTTTGCAAATCGGTCTTTGTGTTAACCGTCCGTCCCCGTTTTATCCGGTCTCACATCGTCAAACGCCTGCAGCATCATATTGTAAATATCTGTAAGTTGCTGAAACGCCGCTGGGTCGCCTCCCTGATCGGGGTGCTTGACCATCGCCTGACGACGATAGGCTGATTTCAGATCACTTTCGGAATAAGGTTTGGTTGGATCCATCCCCATAATTTGCAGTTGGGCAATGCGCATTTGTACGGCCTTTTGCGCCTGGGCCCGTTCCCTTGCTTTGGCCTCGGCTTCCGCCTGATTTTGCGCCTGCTGTTGCTGCAGAGACCGCAGTTCAACATCCTTCTTGTAGGCATATTGTTGTTCACGGCGGAATTGCTCTTCTTCAACCAGCTCTCCAACTCGCAGAAAGCGAACGCCAACTTCATTCTTCTTTTTCCAGGCCACTTTGCAGCGCGCAATCAAATTATCAGAACGGACAATCAGCATAAATCCATCGGCAATGGATTCCATATTCATGATACTGATGCGTGCGCCAGATGTATGAATATCGCGCACCGTACAAGCAAATTGCAGATCAGCACCGTCTACGCAGATGCTGGCCGATTTTGTTTTGGCCACTCGCTCTTCGCGCTCAACGTGTTTCTTCGGAGCAGCATGGCGATTTCGATTGACTGTCGGCGTAAACATTTTTCTATCAAATCTCGATCCGGCATTCGTACGGCAAAACCTTGGCACAACAGTATTAACTGGACATTGAACTGGGCAACATCATCGAAACAGACCTTGATATGGTTAACAGGTTATGTAGGGTGCGCGCGACTATGCAGTATTGAAAACGATCAAGGGAACAACACATGAAACTCGTACGCTACGGCAAATCCGGACAGGAAAAACCGGGTCTGATTGATGATGAGGGAAATCTAAGAGATCTATCTCGCAAAGTCGGAGATATTTCCGGTGAATTTTTATCAGACAAGTCGCTGAAGATGCTACGGGAATTGAATGTAAAAAGGTTGAAAAAGGTTGAAGGCAAACAACGCTTGGGCCCTTGTGTTGGTAATATCGGAAAATATATGTGCATTGGGCTGAACTATTCCGATCATGCCGCCGAAACCGGCGCAGCAATTCCTGAACATCCGATCCTGTTCATGAAAGCAAATTCTGCGATCCAGGGACCCAACGACGCCGTCGTGATGCCCCGCGGCTCCAAGTCCACCGACTGGGAAGTGGAACTCGGCGTGGTTATTGGTCGCAAAGCCAAATACGTGACAGAAAAAAACGCGCTGAAATACGTTGCCGGCTATTGCGTCGCCAATGATGTTTCTGAGCGAACTTTCCAGGCGAAGCTGACCGGCCAGTGGACCAAAGGGAAAAGCTGCGACACATTTGGACCAACTGGCCCATGGCTGGTAACCCGCGACGAAGTGGGGGACCCTCAAAATCTGGACATGTATCTCGATGTAAACGGCAAACGCATGCAGACCGGCAACACATCGACAATGATCTTCACGGTTGCACAGATAATCGAACACCTGTCTGGGCTGATGACGCTGCACCCCGGTGATGTCATTATCACCGGCACCCCTCCTGGTGTTGGATTGGGAATGAAGCCAAAGCCCAAATTTTTGAAAGTCGGTGACACAATGGAGGTGAGCATCCAGGGGCTGGGCGTTCAGAAACAGAAGGTCAAACAGGACAAATAGTTTTTTGCCTGTAAAAATTTACCCGTGTGTCGATTTCTTGCATCGACACACGGACGTTGGACAACCATGAGTTATCGATCAAATACGCAAGCCAATCCGCGAACAGTTCTGATCAATTCGGGTTTGGTCGGGTTGGTTTCGATCTTTTTTCTGGTCCGCGATATGCGCAAATCTATTGAATGCAAAAATGCAAAGTCAAAATTAAAAAGCAGCTAAACCTTTCACCGACGCTGAATTCCCGGTCGACACTGTCGGCCGGGATTTTTTGTTCAGCAAACCAAACGGTGGTGACTCATCGATATTGGGCGTTTAACGCCTCAAGCGCATCAGCACCTGGACACAACTCAGACTGCCCCAAACTGTTAAGCGGCTGCTTTGATGAATTCATCACGTCATGCAGATCAACTTCGTCTGGATCCAGATACAGAACACCCGTTACGACCGTACCCTGACGCTTGTAGCGGTTCAGATTGGATAATGCTGTATCGGCATCCGTGGGGTCATATTCTGAAGACAGTTTATGCAGATTTATCTGCGAACCGTCATGCAAGGTCACGTCAATCGCCGTTCCCGGCTCATAATCGGCAGAGATCTCCGGTCGGGAAGCAACGATATCCAATCGATCCATAACCTGATTATGCGCACGCAGATAATCATAACTCTTCGTGGAGCTGGTGTGATTGTTGAACGTCACGCACGGCGAAATTACATCAATCAATGCAAAGCCATGATAAGACATGCCCGCTTTTATCAGCGGCACCAACTGTGCCTTGTCTCCCGAAAAGCTACGGGCAACAAATCCTGCACCAAGTTCAATCGCCAGACTACACAGGTCTATGGAATCAAACTGGTTTTCCACGCCCTTGCGGTTTTTCGATCGCTTGTCATTGGTGGCGGAAAACTGCCCTTTGGTCAGCCCATAGGTGCCGTTGTTTTCCACGATATAGACCATATTCAAACGCCGGCGGACGGCATGGCTGAACTGTCCCAGTCCGATCGATGCGGTGTCACCATCTCCTGATACGCCAAGATAGGTAAGCTCACCGTTGGCCAGATTGGCACCGGTGGCAACCGAGGGCATGCGACCATGAACGGAATTGAAACCGTGGGCCCGGTTGAGGAAATAATTGGTGGTTTTCGACGAACATCCAATGCCAGAAATTTTGGCAATTTTATGGGCCGGGATTTCCAGCTCGTAACATGCTTCGATGATTGCCGCTGACACGGAATCATGACCGCAGCCGGCACAGAGCGTTGAGACCACTCCTTCGTAGTTTCGACGCGTCAGGCCCAGGCCATTTTTGGGCAGATTAGGGTGGCTGAATTTGGGCTTTGCAATATGGGTCATTTGAGGTCGGTCCGTGGCTGATATTCTACGGCCATTCAGGCAGCTGTAATCGGTGTGGCGCAGGCTTCGGCAATGTCTTCATATTCTGCAAACAGGTTTAATACGGCATCATGCACGAAGGCTGCGGTGAGCGGCATGCCATCATAGTTCAGGATCGGCAGCAGCTTTCTCGCTGAAATATCTGTTTCGGCAACCAGCAAGTGGCGCATCTGCGCATCCCTGTTCTGCTCAACAACAAACAGATAGTCGTGACGCGCCGCAAAGGCTTCGATTTCCTCACCGAAAGGAAACGATCGGATGCGCATGTGGTTCAGGCCATGGCCTTCGCGTGCAAGCAGGATCAATGCCTCTCGCACGGCGGAATCGGTAGAGCCAAAATTGATGATGCCCAGTTTCGACTTGGCCGAAAGATCTCGGATCAATGGCTTTGGCAGGAGTGTCGCAGCCGTCTCATGTTTGCGCGCTATCCGGTCCAGGTTTTTGGCGTGAATGGTCCCGTCTTCGGTGTAGCCACCAGTTTCGGTGTGGGAGGTACCACGGGTAAAATAAGCCCCCCGCTCCTCATGCGTGCCCGGGATCGTCCGATAGGCAATGCCGTCCCCGTCAACGTCCCGGTAGCGGCCAAAGTCGGCTACCTGTTCCAGCGCCACAGCATCAAGTACCTTCCCACGATCTGCCCTACGCTCATCATCCCAGGTAAATTCGTCGATCACCCAATCATTCATCCCAATGTCGAGATCACTCATAACGAATACCGGTGTCTGCAACCGCTCGGCCAGATCAAATGCATCTGCACCAAATGTAAAACACTCGCCGGGATCAACCGGAAATAACAGAACATGTTTGGTGTCACCGTGACTGGCATAGGCGCAGGAGAGAACATCAGACTGTTGCGTTCGTGTCGGCATGCCTGTGGACGGCCCGCCCCGCTGTATGTTGAACAATACGAGTGGAATTTCGGAAAAATAGGCCAGCCCGATAAATTCACTCATCAACGAAATTCCGGGGCCAGACGTCGCTGTGAAGGCACGGGCACCGTTCCAATTTGCCCCAATCGCCATGCCGACGGCAGAAAGTTCATCTTCGGCCTGAATTATGGCTGCACGCAATTTGCCGTCTTCATCTGTGCGAAAACGCTTGGCATACCGTTCAAAGGCTTCTGCGACGGATGTCGACGGCGTGATTGGATACCAGGACGCAACAGTGGCTTCAGCATAAATAGCACCCAGCGCAGCAGCTTCATTACCTGAAATCATGATCTTGCCGCGGGTGCGGGTGGATTTCCGGGCGCGCACTTTCAGCCGGTTGGGGAAGTTTTCCCGGGAATATTCGCGGCCAATTTCCAGCGCCTCGATATTCGGTTTTACCAGTTTGGGTTTGCTGCGAAACTGTTCCGCGATAAGCGTTTCCAGTATTTCATTGTCAATATCGATCAGCCGCGCCAATGCGCCGAGGTAGACCACATTTTTAAACAATTGCCGTTGCCGCGGATCGGACCAGTTGTCGGCGCAGAGTTTGGAAATCGGAATTCCCAATACGTCGATATCATCGCGTCCGAAATTGCGTTTCATGGTGGAATCATAAATCAGTGTGCCGCCTGGAACGACGCATTCCACATCTTGCCGATAGGTCTGCGGGTTCATCGCAACCATGACATCAATGCCGTCACGGCGAGCCTGGAAACCTGCTTCCGATACTCTGATTTCATACCATGTCGGCATGCCCTGGATATTGGACGGGAAAATGTTTTTCGGCGTGACCGGCAACCCCATGCGAAACAGCGCCTTGGCGCAAAGTAGATTGGCACTGGCCGAACCCGAACCATTAATGTTTCCGAATTTCAGAACGAAATCATTGAACGTCTTATCAATCTGCACCGACACGCTCCGGTCCCTTCATTACTGTTCCATCCCAGAAGGTGAATTTCTGCATGTCCCATGCGCTGGTCGGACATCGTTCAGCACATAGTCCACAGTGCAAACAGACATCCTCATCTTTCACCATCACTCGCCCTGTGGTCAGGTTTTCTGACACATAGAGGTCCTGATCCAGATTCTCAGCAGGCACCCGCAATTGGGCTCTCAATTGCGTCTCTTCACCATTTTCTGTGAAGTTGATGCAATCAACCGGGCAAATATCCATACAGGCATCACATTCAATGCACAGTGAGCCCTTGAAAACGGTTTGAATATCGCAGTTGAGACAGCGCATGGCTTCGTCATAGGCCAGCTGCTGATCGTATCCCAATTCCACTTCAACCGTGAGGGATTTCAGGGATTCCAACTGGTCGGCATGGGGAACCGCAAATCTGTGATCATTCGACACGTCATTGTCGTAGGACCATTCGTGAATGCCCATCTTCTGGCTGACCAGATTTGTCAGAGGTGAAGGACGTTCCGTCAGTGCCTCCCCCTTGCAATGCAGGTCAATTGATATTGCCGCCTGATGCCCGTGGGCTACGGCCCAGATAATATTTTCCGGCCCCCACGCCGCATCGCCGCCAAAAAACACGGTGGGCAGGGTTGACTGGAAGGTTTGTGAATCAACGATCGGCATGCCGGACTCATCAAATTCCAGGCCGATATCGCGCTCGATCCAGGGAAACGCGTTGTTCTGGCCAATGGCCATTAGCACGTCGTCACATTCTACAACGACCGGTGGTTCTCCGCTGGGGATCAGCGAGCGCCGCCCGGTTTCATCATACTCGGCACGCATGCGTTCAAACACAACGGCTTTAAGTTCGCCGTTTTCGACCAGAAACTCCTTGGGGGAGTGATTGTCGAGGATCGGAATGCCTTCCCGTTCCGCGTCTTCAATTTCCCAGTCCGAGGCCTTCATGTCCGACCGTGGTGAGCGCACAGTGACCCGAACATCTTCACCACCCAGTCTGATGGCTGTTCGGCAGCAATCCATGGCCGTGTTACCACCGCCAATCACCACAACCCGCTTGCCGATGCTTTCCGTATGTTTGAAAGCAACGGAAGTCAGAAAATCAATCCCAAGATGTATATTCTTGCTTGCTTCAGCGCGACCAACAATGTCCAGATCTTTTCCGCGAGGGGCACCGGTACCGATGAATACAGCGTCAAAGCCTTCATCCAGAACCGCTTTCAGACTTGTTACTTCTTCACCAAAACGCGGGGCAACGCCCATGTCCAAAACCCGTTCAACCTCGTCATCAAGAACGGCAACGGGCAGTCGGAACGAGGGGATGTTGGTGCGCATCAGACCGCCGGCCTGCCGATCCTTTTCAAACAACACGCATTCATAACCCAACGGCAAGAGATCACGGGCAACGGTCAGCGAAGCTGGACCACCTCCGATCAACGCGATCCGCTTGCCATTTTTCTTTTTTGGAATAACGGGCAGGCGATCCGAGATATCACCGCGATTGTCAGCAGCCACGCGTTTAAGTCGGCAAATAGCAACGGGCTTCTGCTCCACCCGCGTTCTGCGGCACGCCGGTTCGCACGGTCGATCACAGGTTCGCCCCAAAATACCCGGGAAAACATTGGATTCCCAATTGATCATAAAGGCATCGGTATAGCGCCCCAATGCAATCAAACGAATGTATTCTGGAACAGGCGTGTGGGCCGGGCACGCCCACTGACAATCGACCACTTTGTGAAAATAAGCCGGGTCCCCGATATCAGTGGGCTTCATTGATGCACTCTTTTGCAATCACCAGTCTGATGGAAACCTGAGCCATCTTGAGAAATAAGACAATCTCAAACCCCAAATTGTTGGGGGCAATCTGCATAACCTCATGAAAAGAAATAATTGTTTTTCCGGGCATGACTAATCTATCGGCATAATTTCGAAGGGATCAGAGGGAATTTGCTCGCCGAATCCCAATCCAACGTCAGTGATTTAAACAAAATTGCCTAGCAATGATTTGCCCCAGCCAAGCCGTGTTGGGCATTTCAATCGCGATCTGGTCAGGTCAGTCCAACAAAAAATCTTCAATGAGATCAAACATAATCTGCCAACATTCTTCCTGTGGCAGGGGGTTGTGATTGCGGCTGTCCAGAACCGCCAATTCAGCGTTTGCAATGCCCTTGGCTAACTTTTGCCCTTCCGACAGGGGATGAACTTCATCCCCCTTTGAATGCAGAACCAGAGTTGGCGTCTTTACCCGTTCCAGCAGACCGGCGATGGAATGATTGTTGTAGAAATCCCGTCCGAGAACCTCGTTTTCCTTCGGGCAGCTGTTTTGCAGATTACGGGCAATCGGCCGTAATTGTTCCTGCGTGGCGGTTGGAAAATAGACTGAAAGATAGCCGTATACGAAAGCGCTGTCGGGAGTTTCCCATCCTTCTTCCGCCATCTTTAAAATGGTTTCCTGTTCGCCTTGCGCGGCTGCACCGTTACGAACCGAACGCCCATCAACATAACCGCCCAGCAAGATCATCCGAGAAACACAATGAGGAAACATTGTCGCAAATTCTGTTGCAATCAAAGCACCGCTGGAACTGCCCAGAAGCGCAAATTCCCGCAGACCCAAGTCATCAGCAACGGCCTTAACATCCTTGGCACTTCGCGTGGTGCTGAAATCATCGACCCGCAAATCAGACAAACCACATCCACGTTGATCCAGCCTGATCACGGTGTGGGTTTTGCCAAGTCCATCAATGAACTGCCTTTCAATCGGCTCTTCCCAATCCAGTTCCAGATGCGTCGGGTGATGCGCGGTCCGGATCAAGGGTGGACCATTTCCAGACAATGCATAGGCGATCTTTACGCCATCATCGGCGGTGGCATAGCGGATTTTTTGTCGACCAGTTTTTTGTTTCAAACGGGGTTCGTCTGGTGTCTGAGATTGTAATTTTGCAACAAACCGAAAGCCGCGTCGTGGAATGGTACGAATGATGGCCTGGCTTTTACCATCATCCCCAACCGCGTTTCGCGCGGCTGATATGCGGGCGCTTATGGCCGACTCCGAGACCAGCCGTCCGGCCCATACCGCATCAATCAATTGATCCTTGCTGATCAGCGTCTCAGGATTGCGAACCAAAAACAAAAGCAGGTCAAACACTTGTGGCTCAACGGGCTGAACCTGTCCGTCTCGGGTCAGGGTGAACCCATGATCGTCCAATACACAATTTGAAAACCGATAAAGCATGTTGAATTTAAGCTTGCCCCTTCCACCACCGCAAGCGTTTCAGCACGCGGATCGATTTCACAAGAATAAGACAGGAAATTCACAAGACAATCCTCAAGCGCAATCTGCAGAACCGTGAAAAGTTGAACTCCAACAAAAACAGAAAGGCTCGACACCGCCATGTTGCCTATTAATCTTCAGCTTCTTGATCATGCACCGGAAAAATACACTGTTCCCTTCACTAGCCAAAAGTCGGTCTGTCAACGTCGGGGTTTCACAAAATGCTTCGATGTCGCGAAGAGAGTTCAATTGGTTCTGCAGACCGTCAGATCTGGCCTTCAGGGTGAATTACAAAAATTCAAGAACTTGCAACCACTTACGAAGTAACATTGCAAAACTGCGATGCTGCACTTTGCTGCCCCGTCGGCCGTTCATCCATTGTGATGCCGGGACATTACATCTAGCCTGAAGGACTGATACGCTTTTCTTACGACACTCTTTCAAGGGCTTGATATGGAATTAAAACTCTATCATGGCGGTTTCAGCGTGTGTTCTGCCAAAGTGCGGGTTGGCCTCGCAGAAAAAAACTTCGCCTGGGAGAGCTTCCCGATTGATTTGGTTGCCGGGGAGCAATTTGACCCAAACTATCTGAAAATCAATCGAAACGGTGTCGTGCCAAGTCTGATCGACGATGGCACGGTCATCACAGAATCAAGCATAATTCTGGAACACATTGATATGCTCAGCCCCCACAATCGGCTGATGCCGGCTGGGCGCATGTTGCAGTCCGCCACCCGCTTGTGGTTGCTGCGCTGCCTCGAAATTCATTCAGCAATCAATACGATGACATTCTCAACGGTAAACCGGCATAATATTCTTGCTGCAAACACGCCTGAACAGATCGCAGACTCTATTGCGAAAATACCCAACCCAAAGGCGGCTGCAAAGCGTCGGGACCTGTTGGACAATGGATTGGCATCGGCTCACGTCACGAGCGACTTTCAGGTTCTGGCCACGCTGTTCGACGACATGCAGTCAGCATTGGAAAAGAGCACGTGGTTGATGGGAAATGAATACAGCATGGCAGACACAGCAGTCATTGCGTATATCGACAGGCTTGATCGATTGGGCATGGCAGGAATGTGGGAAGAACGAACACCGAAAGTGGGTGAATGGCTGAACGCTTCCAAATCCCGACCCAGCTACGCAGAAGGTATTGAGAAATTCACGCCGACAGCCAGCGCTGAAAAAACGCGCGCGATCGGAGCGCAGCTATGGCCCGAAGTCAAACAGAGATGGGATGATTTTCTGGCGAATCGTTGACCGCACGGAACATTCAACATTTGCCCCCCGGTTACTTCCCCTTGGCCATTGCCAGCATCACCGGTGCCAGGAACGTTAACACCAAAAGACGCCACAGATGATGGGCTGCCACAAAGGTCGGGTCGGCATCAAGAATTATGGCCATCGCTGACATCGCCTCAACGCCACCGGGGGCGAACGCGATTAGCAACTGGCTGAAGGGAAGGTCGCCGAAATAGGATAAACCCAGCGCCGCAATGGTGGAGCAGATCATCGCTATGGTGGCGGTAATCAACCCGCCGAAAACGGCTTTCTTCAATACTGCCCGCGATACGCCAGACAGGCGGGTTCCAATGATTGTTCCCAATACGATGATACAGGGCAGCCACAGGAATTCGGGCAGCGCTCCGTGGCCCCATCCTGTGACATGCACGAGTGCGGATACCAATATTCCGGCCAGCAGAAAACTGGCGGGCAGATTGAACCAGGTAAAGATACCGGCACAAACAACAGCACCGGCACCAATGCCAGCCAGCACCTGAAAATTCATTTCCAATGTTTGTTTTTGTACTTCGGGCGCTTCATACCCCAAAATCGCAACCACCACTGGTACAACCAAAGTCAACAACAAGACCCGAATGCTTTGAATCACGCTAACCGTTGCAACATCCCCTCTGGACTGCAGCGACAAGCCGAGAACGTAACTCATGTGACCGGGAACGGAAGATAGGGTGGCCGTATGCCGGTCCAGCTTCCACCAAATTTCCAAAATGGTTCGACAAAGAAAAAAGAGGACAACCAGCGTAAAGGCCAACAGGCCAAAACTGACCGGCCAGTGCCGGGCAGCATCAAAGATCTGTGGAGTAACACCACTTCCCATCGCAATGCCGATCAACAAAAACGCCAAATTGCGTAACCACGGATGAACATCGATCCGCGCACCAGCAATGCTGGCCGCACTGACAAAGAGCGCCGGGCCTGTCAGGCTGGGCGCTGGAAACCCCAGTCCCAGTGCACATGCAAATCCGGCAGTGCCGATCGCCAGGGCAAAGGCATTTTGCCAAAACTGGGCGAAGTCCATTCTGTTTTCTGCCAACTCAAATTCCAGTTTATTCGTTTGCGGAAAACCCGTCTTCAACCAATTGAACCAGAGGTACAGCAGGCAGACATTGGAAATGATCACCTTGCCACACGGTATCTTCCTGCCCTGCAACATTCATATAGCGTGTTCGAAACAATTGAAACGCATTGGGCAAAATCTGAAATACAATTCACACATCCACCTTCTATCGATTGGCCATCAACCAAACAAACTCCGGAAGGAAATATCGTGACCACCATCGCAAAGACCCGGACATTCAAGCCTGTTAAATTTACAGGCATTGATGTCATCAACGCAAAGAAAACCGAATTCACCCGCCACTTCGTTCACCCCAACAGTGCGGGAATCTGGAATGAACGTTTCTGAATATCCTGAGCCAGCCCGAAATCTGATCCTCCCAATCATCTCCCATGGGTTTCGGGTCGCGCTTCTGATCTGCGTTGACATCGCCTACCACAATCCCGTTCTCAGAGCCGTGAGAGTTCTGAATTAGGAGCTATCTGCGCCACTGTCGAATTGAAACTTGTTAAACGTTTCTTCCTTCATCTGAATGGAAAAGCCGGGCTTGTCCGGTGCCTGATAGACTCCATTTCGAACGCGGACCGGATCAAGGAAATGCTCGTGCAGATGATCCACATACTCAATTCTCTTGCTGTCCTTTTCCCCGGTAATGGCGACATAGTCGATCATCGCCAAATGCTGAACGTATTCGCATAGCCCGACACCGCCCGCATGCGGCCAAACCGGCAGTCCGAACTTTGCAGCCATGAGTTGCACCGCGAGAACTTCGTTCAATCCGCCCAATCGACAACTGTCAATCTGGACAAAGTCAATTGCTCCACTGGCGATGAACTGTTTGAACAAAATACGATTCTGACACATCTCGCCGGTTGCTACTTTGATCGGCGCGATTGCCTGGCGAATTTTTCGATGGCCCAGAACATCGTCGGGACTTGTCGGTTCTTCAATGAACAGCGGTTTCGCAAAGGCCAATTGATTGACCCAATCGATGGCCTGATCAACATCCCAGACCTGATTGGCATCGATCATGATGTTCATCCCATCGCCCAGTTCTTCCCGGGCAATGGTCAAACGCCGGATATCATCCTGCAGATCCTGACCAACCTTGAATTTTGCGTGACTGAATCCCGCCTCCCGCGTTTCGCGGCACAGTCGACGAAGTTTCTCGTCTGAATAACCCAGCCACCCCGCCGATGTGGTGTAGCAGGGATAGCCTTCGGCCTTCAGCGTCGATATGCGATGCTGCTTGTGCGGCTCTGCCGCGCGCAGGAGTTCGAGCGCCTGATCTTCGTCGAGAACGTCTCTGAGATATCGAAAGTCGACCAGTTTCACGAGTTCTTCTGGCGACATCTCGCCAACAAGAAGCCAAACCGGCTTACCGGACTCTTTGGCCAGAAGATCCCACATGGCATTGACCACAGCACCGGTGGCCAAATGAATGGCACCCTTGTCCGGCCCAATCCAGCGCAGTTGACTGTCTCCAGTCACATGACGCCAAAACCGACCCATGTCTTCGCGTACCCAGTCTAACTCCAATCCAATCAGCAGGTGCCGCATGGCATTGATTGCGGCAACACAGATTTCCGTTCCCCGGCCAATCGTGAATGTCAGACCGTGACCCTGATGATCACCATTGGTTTCCAACACAACATAGGCTGCGGAATAATCCGGGTCAGGATTCATCGCATCCGACCCATCAAGGGACTGCGATGTTGGGAAGCGAAGATCGCGGGTTCTGATTCCTGTAATCTGCACCATCAGCTGACATGACCTTTCAAAACGAGATGAATCGGGAACAACGGAGAGACTAAGTGTGAATCCCGAGCAAACGCTATGGGTTCAATTCTGAGTTGTGTCATTGCAGCTGTTCCTCAGTTTGGATGCAGTTTCCATGGGTTTCCATGCGCGCACGCTAAGAGTTACTCAGAAATCCGGCTCGAAAACAGGGCCTTGTCATTGATTGCATCCCAATCCCATTTAATACCCAATCCCGGTGTTGCCGAAGGCATCGCGAATCCGTCCTTCATCTTCATTGATTGGTTCGTAATCGTGTCGAGCTGTGGAATGTATTCCAGCCATTTGGCATTGGGCACAGCACAGACCAGCGAAAGATGCAGTTCCATCAGGAAGTGTGGACAGACCAGAATATTGTGAGCCTCGGCCATATGCGCAACTTTCAGCCAAGGCGTAATTCCCCCAATCCGTGCCACATCGACCTGCACAATCGATGCAGCACCCTGCTGCAGATAGTCTTTGAACTGACTGACGGAATACAGACTTTCACCAACAGCAACTGGCACGTCTGAATGACGCGACAGCTCGACATGGGAACCAATGTCATCAGCAGGTAGCGGTTCCTCAAACCAACCAACCGAATAGTCCTGAAGCATGCGCGACCACCGGATTGATTCAGACAGCGAAAAGCCCTGATTGCCATCGGTCATGATTTCATAGCCGCTGCCGACCGCCGAACGCACAGCGTCCAGCCGGGCCGCGTCCTTGCTTATATGGTCGCTGCCAATCTTGATTTTTGAGCCCTTAAATCCTTGCTCCTGCATCGCCAGAGCGTCGTCCACCAGAACCTGGGTTTCCAGGTGCAACCAACCCCCTTCGGTGGTGTAGAGCGGGATCTGTTCACGGCTGCCTCCGGCAGCCTTCCAAAGGGGAAGGCTGGATTTTTTACACCTCAGATCCCAAAGCGCGGTATCAATCGCCGCCAGGGCCAAAGACGTTATTGCCCCCACCGATGTTGCGTGTGTCAGAAACAGCAGATCGCGCCACACCGCTTCAATCCTGTCTGGATCTTTGCCAATCAACGCCGGAGCAAGCGTATGCTCCAACAGGGCCATGACGGATGGTCCACCCGTTCCAATCGTGTAGCTGTAACCCGTGCCGCTGGCGCCATCGCTATCAAATACAGTGACCAAGGGGGTCTCCTGCGAGACAAAAGACTGAATCGCATCAACCCTTTTTACCTTGGGCACAAGGTCCACCATTTTCAGTTCAACATGCGTTATGTGCGCCATGGTTCACTTCCTGTTTGCGTTTAACCAGTTCGCCTATGCGGCGTTCATCCGGTTAACAAGTTGGATTGATCACCCTGAAGATGTTTCGTGAGGCTGCCATGGGTTGGGAAAAGTGGGATCAGACAGGCCTGGATAGAATGATACAGATCAGGCTTACCCCGAAACACGCGCTCAACCGGCACCAGGTTTTCGTCCAGCTCCGGAAACCAGCCACCATTTTCCCGATCGATCACATGGCGTCGGGTGAAACTCCAGATTCGGCGATACCAAAGTTCAAAACGAACATCATCACTGACTTTCAGCAACACCGATGCGGCGGCAATACCTTCAGAACATGGCCACCAATAGCGATCGGTTTGATCGGGTGTGCCGTCCCAGTTAAGTGTATAATAGAACCCACCCTTTTCGTCGTCCCAACCCTGTTCACAGGCGGCGAGAAACAGGGCTTCAGCAGCAGGCAACATCCAGTCGTGGGCCCGATCGCCGAGTTCCCACAATTGGATCAAAAGCCGGCTCCATTCCAGGGAATGGCCGGGTGTGGTGCCGGCCGGACGGAACATGGGATCACCGACGAAGTCCCGGTCAACTTTCCATGCCGTGTCGAAATGTTCCGCCACGCGCCAGGTCTGTTCCCGTGCATGGGTATTGATGATCAGTTCCGCGATCTTTTGCGCCATGTCCAGATACATTCTATCCTGCGTCGCCTCATAGGCAGCCATCAGAGCTTCCGTCAGATGCATGTTGGAATTCTGGCCGCGATAGGTGCTGAACGGTTCCCAGTCCTGCAGATATTCCTCGGTCGTGGCACCAACCACAGAATCCCAAAACCGTGTGGTCAACACATCTGTGGCATCTTCCAGCATCCTGTCCGCATCGGGGTAACCGATCACTTTGGCTGAGGCTGAAGCCAACAATACGAACGCGTGCCCGTAGGCCTGTTTGGTTGGGTCTGGAGCACCAACATCATCCACACCCCAGAAATAGCCGCCGTTGACTGTATCGCGGTGACGGTTCCACAGGAACTGCATGCCGTGATCGAGTTCCCCGGCGCATCCGGGCATGCCCAGCATATGGCCAATAGCCGAACAGTGGACCATGCGCGTCGTCTCGTGAAGCGATCTCAACTCCCCGTTTGCTGGTACGGACGAATAGCGTTGACCGGTCCCATCCATCGCAAAAAACCCACCTTCAGGATTATGAAATGCGGGTTGAAAAAAATCGATCAGCGTACGGGCCTGGTCCAGCAACCAAAGGCGATGAAAGGGCTGGTCTGTCCATTTTTCTCCCTGTGAACCCATCCACTCCTTCACTGTATCCTCAGCCATCAATCAACCCCTTTGCAGCAAATCCAAAACACTGTCATCACACTCTACTCTGCTTCAACACGGGCGTACTGCAATACCCTCAGCATCGTCTCCACAGGGCTTTGCATCTTACTACCCAACGCCTGTGAATGATACCGGGGTTGCCATTCTGGCCGGGAAGCATCACCAAAACGCAACACCGTCAAAGCCGAGAACTTGATTTGCATCAAAGCAATCCGCGTTGTTTTGCGATTAAGTGCTGCACAACGTAAGGGAAGGCTCACTGATTGGAAATCCATTAGGGCCGTAACCGGAGTCGATTCGGACAGGTGCAACCAAGCCGAGTCAGGGAGCAAATCGTACCATGTCCTCATCACAGCCACCGTTGCAGGTCCAACCATTCGATACTTTTTTTGTTCGTCAGGTAGAATTCTCAGACCTGCGGAAAGCGCTGCGGCTTGGTGCCGCTGATTTTGTGAAAAAGCCGTTTCTCAGCATGCTGTTCGGGTTGATCATGGCCCTGTTTGGTCTGGTGTTCATAGCCGGAATGATGGTTTACGATCAGATCTGGATGATCGTTCCTGCCGGTGTAGGCTTCCCGCTGGTTGCGCCGTTTCTGGCCGCGGGCCTTTATGAGATGTCCCGACACTATCAATTGAATCAGACGTTCCGCTGGCGTGAAATATTTGCCATCATATTCAAACAGCAACGGCGGGAATTTGGCTGGATGGCCTTTGTCATGCTGTTTGTATTCTGGGTCTGGATTTACCAGATTCGTCTCTTGCTCGCCCTGTTTCTGCAGTGGACTTCCTTTTCATCCCTGGACGGTTTGGTGGTGATCCTGACAACAACCACAAATGGATTTCTGTTCCTCGGAATCGGAACAATCGTTGGCGCATTGATGGCAACAGCTCTCTTCAGCATCACGGTGATCTCCATGCCACTGTTGCTGGATCAGGAAATTGATTTTGTATCCGCCATGATACTCAGCGTAAAAACCACCACGACCAGCCCCCTCGTTTTGCTCAGTTGGGGGCTGATCATCGCGGCGCTGACATTCATTGCGATGCTGCCGTTTTTCGTCGGCATTGTGTTTGTGATGCCCATTTTGGGCCACGCAACGTGGCATCTATACCGGCACGCCCTTGGAAAAAGAGAGGCGAAAACTGCCGCTGGCTGACCGGGGGATTCGTCCGTCCCCTGTTCACAACACCGGGTTCAAAGCACTAGGCTTTCACTGCCTCGCGCTGCGGCACCCCATCAGGCGCGCGGCGTTTGCGCACGACCTGACCGGTTTCCACCCGCTTTTTCAGCATCATCAAGGCGCCCGAGTGAAGCCGCTTTTTCATCACCGAGCTCAAGATCAGAGAATTTAAAATCCGTCCCAGCGGGCCGAATTTCAGCGTGTAATTCAACTCCACGGTGACGATGGAATTGTCTCGATCAACTTCGCGGACCGACCAATAATTGGAAATGGCCTGCATGGGTCCGAAGGGTGAAATCTCATACCCAAGACTCCGCCCCTCGTCCCAATGGGTTACTTTTTCTGAGATTTTTCCTGAACTGCCGAGATCGCAATGCCTTTGGATGCCCACCCCTGTCTCAATGTCCCCTTCAATGTGAGAACTGAGGACCTGGGGCACCCAGGTGTCGACAGCAGAAAAATCTGCCAGCACTTCCCAGACCTTGGCCGCTGGTGCGGCGATGGGAGCCTCCGCTTTTTGGTGATGACTATATGTCGTGGGTTCAGATTTTTTCATTATATTCTCTTTCTGGACCAATCGGTCCTTTTCCGGTTAAAAAAATAGCTCTCTACTCAAGCCGATTGATAATTTCCTCTACAGCCGATTGCAGCACGGCTTTGTCCACATTCAGGCGGGACATTGCTTTCAGACCATGCACACTCACGACCAGCATGCCTGCCAGGCCAGCTGCACTCTTATCTGGTGAAATCTCACCTTCCTCCTGCGCCCGCCGAATAACACCTTCAAACATCGCCAGGGACATTTTGGCCCGCTCATCAACGAATGCCCCGACTTCTTGGTCGCGTTTGCCCAGTTCAATAGTCGAGTTCACCAACAAACATCCGCGTGGGTCTTCAGGATAACGATCGGGATCACCAAGGTCTCTGAGCATCGCCACCACAAACTCCTTATCCGGCATTTGCCCGTTCAATTTTGCTCGCTCCCGTTTTGTCGACGCATTGCAGTAATGAGCCAATGCGCGCATGAAGAGCTGTTTTTTTGAACCAAAAGTTTGATACAGACTGCTCTTGGACAGGCCCATGGCATCCATCAGATCCTTGGTTGACGTCGCTTCATAGCCCTTGATCCAAAAGACCCGTGTGGCCGCGGCAAGCGCTTCCTCGGGATCAAATTCTAATGGTCTGCCCAACTTCATCATCTGCATATAGGACCACTCAGTCCATAAATCAATCCGATATTTCGCCTGTGCTCCTGAACCCGACTTCTTGCAAACCCGCCGTCAGTTGCGCCGGGACTGCGTTGCAAACCGACCCGCGGTAGGCAATCGTAGACCTTTTAAACGTCGGCGAACGAAAGATTACTGGAGCATTCATTTATGAGCGAGTTGAGAATTGGAATTGTCGGGCTTGGAATAATGGGAACAGCCTATGCACGAAACCTGATTCAAGCTGGATTCACCGTGACCGGTTTTGATGTTTCTCAAGCGCAAAGTGATGCATTGGCTGATCTCGGTGGTTGTGCTGTTGATAGCGTGCAGGCCGTAGCCGAGCGGAGCGATGTCATTCTTGTCGTTCTGGCTTCGGTAAAGGCACTGCAGGACTGCACCATCCAACTGGCCCAAAATATTGGTCCACACCATACAATCTGTGAAATGGGTACTTTCTCGCTGGAACAAAAGCTCGAATTTCAATCCCGGTTGAACACCAAAACGACCTCCGTCCTGGATTGTCCGGTCAGCGGCACCGGCGCACAAGCCGCAGCAGGAGATCTCTCAATTTATGTTAGCGGTGACGAAACAGCAGCCAATCGGGTAAAACCCGTCTTTGGCACTATGGCTCGGGATATTCGATATATAGGTCCTTTCGGAACCGGTACGAAACTCAAATTTATCGCCAACCTGCTCGTCACCGTTCACAATCTCGCTGCAGCCGAGGCGCTGCTGATGGCGCAGCAATCGGATATGGATCTTCAAATGGTTTATGACGCAATTTGCGAGGGAGCAGGAACATCGCGCATGTTTGAGGTACGTGGCCCGATGATGATTGCCGAGACTTACAAACCGGCAACGATGAAACTCGACGTATACATGAAAGACCTTCAGCTGATCGCCGACCATGCGCGAGAAATCAATTGCCCCACACCACTGATGGCAGCCAGCATTCCGCACTATGTTGCAGGCATGGCACAGGGCCGGCAAGAGGAAGATACAGCAGCTCTGTTTGGCATTTTGCAACAACTCATCCGCTCAAGCCAAGAAACTGAGCCAAAATCCTAACCCTGTTGTCCTGGCCTGCATTAACAATGGGAGCATCCAGATGTCCGACGAATCGTTTCAACATGTAATCCGCAAACGCAGGAGCGTTCGGAAATTTGAGCCCGGTCGAAGCGTCGATCGGGATGTCCTGTCCCGCATTGTCGATTGTGGACGATGGGCGCCTTCAGGTGCCAACGTCCAGTGTTGGGATTTTATTGTGGTGGATGACCCGCAGGTGCGTGACGATGTGACTGAAGTGTTTCGCCAACAGGCGCAGCGGCTGGTCGATCATGCCAAGGGTTTCCCGGCTGTCAAAAAAACCTATCTTGCCAACACCGTCGCCATCATCATCGTCCTGGGAGATCCCCGTTGGCGGGTTTGCTTTCCGCAACCGACAACACCGGGATGGGAAGCCGAATATCAAGACAATAACGAAGCAATCTTCCTCTGCTCACTCGGAGCTGCAATTCAAAACATTCAGCTGGGCGTGGCAGCCGAAGGACTGACTTCCGCCTGGTTGTCGGGGGGCGGTGAAGATGTCACCAACCGCGCGCTTTCGGATCTTCTTGGGTACCCCGAATGGATGAAGGCCTATGGCACAATTCCGATTGGTTATCCTGCCGCAACTCAGAACCGCAGATACCGACGCCCGCTTCAACAGAGCCTGCATTGGAATGGATATCAGGCGAATCAGTATCGCACCCATGAGCAGGTGGACTTTTACGAAAGCTCGCTGCGTCCGTTCGCGATGTATCGCGATGAAGAGTTTTTGGAATCCTGGGGTGACCGGGTTGAAAAACTTGGTGAATGGGATGATGCCTTTACCACCGTCAACAGCAATCCCGGCGGCACGCTTCAACAGGCGGAAGACTTTTCATCACCCAGGACATTGGGCCAGGCCACGAAACGCCGAAACAATAAGTAACACAAGTTTCTTGGCGGCGGGGGTCAGTTTGAATAGGCCGCTTCACCGCAGATTCGTCACCTTCAACCCAGCAGCGCCTGCTCCGCAGAACTGAAAAAATGCACGTTTTCGGGTTGAAAGCGCAAGGAGACTTTTTGGCCTTTCAGACGGGAGGCCGCCGCCTCCGCCCGCACAGTAATCGATCCCAATCCTTCGCAATTGACGTTGAGAAACGTATCGGAGCCGAGATATTCGGCAACCTCAACCGTGCCGGAGCAATGGGCGTCCTTGTTATCAGAAATGTCGATATGCTCCGGGCGAATGCCCAGTACCGTTACGTCTTTCCCAAGGGCGCCAAGGGTATGAGTATCTGAGCCATGCCCGGGCAGTGAAAATTTACCGCCGTCTGCACTGCAGTTCAGCACATTCATTTTCGGACTGCCTATAAATTGAGCCACAAACAGATTGGCCGGTCGTTCATACAGCTCCCGTGGCGTACCGACCTGCATGATCAAGCCATCGCGCAAGACAACAATCTTGTCGGCCAACGTCATGGCTTCCACCTGGTCGTGGGTGACATAGACCATGGTTGTCTTCAGAGTTTCATGCAGCCTGGCTATTTCCAGTCTCATCTGCACCCGCAATGCCGCATCGAGATTGGACAGAGGCTCATCAAACAGAAAGCCGAGCGGTTCACGCGCTTTAAAACCGCAAAATCGGTCAACTTTTGAAAGTTGTGGCACTCATTGAAATTTTCCTTGGTTCCTCATACGAAGTAGTGCGATGGGCAGGCCGAAAGTGTGGGTGTTCAGACAATTGTGCGCAATCATCAGGTCAATCGATGCTGTTTGTCGACGCGGAATATCATCGCGCCGCAAACAGTTCTTGCTGATCGGGACTATGGTCGCCATCATCTATGGAAACTGAATACTGCGATTAACACTGTTTGATTGCGCTACGGGATTCCTCTCCAACCCAGGTGTTTTCAATCGCCATCGCTCCCACCATTAAGGAAAGCCCGTCGGCAACAGTATGACTGAACAACGCGATATAATATCCACACGAGGTCTGCAGTTTGAATTCAACCGACACGGCGGAAACATCACAAATCTGGTAATCGAAACGGAAGACGGTCAATCCGTTCGTCCGCTCCATGCGGCACCATGGACACAAACTCCATCAGATTTACCAGACGATGTCGATTTGGTTGAACGCCAACTGGCCGGAGACTTTTTCTGCGCTCCCTTCGGTGCCAGTGAAGGCGGACCCATTCACGGGCAAACGGCAAATGGAAATTGGCAACCGCAGCCGGCCGCCCAAGGAAAGGCTGATACGGTTCGATACACCCTGCAACAGACCGTGCAAGGCGCCAAAGTGGAAAAAAGCTTTACCCTCGTGGAAGGCCATCCGTTCTTATACCAAAATCATACATTCAGCGGAGGCCAACTTGACCTGCCAATTGCCCATCACGCGATGATTCATGTGCCGGGAGGGGCACAATTGAGTTTTTCAAAAAAACAATTTGGCATAACGCCAACTGCCCCTCTCGAAACCGACCCTGCACGGGGCCAATGCTCACTGCTATATCCCCAGCGCTTTGAAGACATCACCAAAACAGCCCTTGCCGATGGTGGCATATCAGATGCCAGCCAATATCCGTTTTCCCAAGGCCATGAAGACATCTTGATTCTGGCTGAAGACAAAGCGGCGACGACGGGATGGTCCGCCGCCCTGGCGGAAAAGGATGGATTTTTGTTTTTCGCCATAAAGGACGCGCGCGTCCTACCCGAAACTCTGCTTTGGATGAGCAATGGTGGTCGATATTACCCGCCATGGTCGGGGCGCCACACCGCTGTATTGGGAATTGAAGAGGCGGCAACCGCTTGCCACGACAGGGGAGACTTTGGCAGCTCACCCAAGATATCTCAGCATGGACTAAAGTGCGGACTGACCTTGCAGCAGGACGCCGATAAAGAAATACGCTACGGATTTGGTGCGATTCCTGTGCCTGAAGGTTGGAGCAAGATCGACGACATTGACGTGGAGAGCAACCGACTGACGCTAATGGATATCAGCGGAGAAAGCCTGACACTCCCCTTTTTGGGATCACATTTTGGTCTTTAGATAAGCAATCACATTTCAGTTGTAAGGCCACAAGCCGCTGTCACACTTGGGACTATCAAGCCACATGCGACACCATGGCGGGCACTGGGAACTTGCCTGATCATTAGCAAGGAAAATGGGGCAGGAAGAGTGCAAAATCAGTATTTACCGAATGCACGCCCCGCACAATCAAGTTGAATTTCCGCCAAACACCGCGGGTGCTTTCGTAGCCCAAATGCTGGTTGAACCAAGAAAAGGAAAGGTGCTTTGAACGAACAAGGTCAAAATTTGATGTACGCACCACAGATTTTTCTTGACTCGATGTACGTACCTCATTTAGCCTTTTGAACAGCTCATCAAAACCGAGCTTATTAAGGAGGAGACTATGTCAAAATACAAAAAGGTCTTGGCTGCACTCGCAATGGGTGGATTTTTCACCGCATCGGCACCTGCAGCACAAGCTGACGACTTGACACTCTGCTGGGCTGCTTGGGATCCAGCCAACGCACTTGTCGAGTTAAGCAAGGAGTTTGAATCCCAATCTGGTCACAAAATGAATTTTGAATTTGTGCCTTGGCCCAATTTTGCAGACCGCATGCTCAACGAACTGAACTCTGGCGGCAAACTTTGCGATTTGCTGATCGGTGACAGTCAGTGGATCGGCGGTGGTGCGGAAAATGGTCACTACGTCAAGTTGAACGATTTCTTCGACAAAGAAGGCATCAGCATGAACGACTTCGCCCCGGCGACGGTTTATGCCTACTCAACATGGCCAAAAGGCACGCCGAATTATTATGCCCTGCCCGCCATGGGTGACGCCAATGGCTGGTTTTATCGCAAGGACTGGTTTCAACGCGACGATATCAAAGCGGCTTACAAGGCTGCAACCGGTCAGGAACTTGGCGAACCAAAAACCCAAAAGGAAATGCTGCAGATTGCGCAATTCTTCCAGGGTCGGGAAATCGATGGCAAGACCGTTTACGGCGCTGCAATCTTCACCGAACGCGGGTCAGAAGGCATCACCATGGGTGTAACCTCGGCGCTTTATCCTTGGGGTTTCAAGTATGAAAACACCCCAGGCAAATATGACATGCAAGGAGCCGTTAACTCTCCAGAAGCTGTCGAAGCCTTGGACTTCTATAAGCAGTTTTATAAAACCGCGACACCTCCCGGATACACCAATTCCTATATGGGTGAATCGCTCGATGCGTTTAAGTCCGGTCAGGTCGCTATGGCGATGAACTGGTTCGCCTTTTTCCCTGGTCTTTATGCCGACCCAAATACTGGCGGTGACAAGATCGACTTCTTTGTGAATCCGCCTCAAAATCAGGCCGGCTCCACACTGGGTGGCCAGGGTATTTCGGTTGTCTCTTATTCCGAAAAGAAAGATGCGGCTCTGGAATACATCAAGTGGTTTTCCCAACCATCGGTTCAGGCCAAATGGTGGGAGCTGGGTGGATACTCTGCTCATAATTCGGTCTTGAACGACCCTGGCTTCGTCAAAAGTCAGCCCTTTGCGGGCGACTTCCTTGAAGCGATGGGCGCCGTGCAGGACTTCTGGCAGGAACCAGCTTATGCTGAATTGTTGCTGGCCATGCAAAAGCGTGTTCACGACTTTGTCGTGGCCGACAAGGGAACAGCAAAAGAAGCTCTTGATCTGCTGATTGAAGACTGGACTGAAGTTTTCGAAGACGAAGGCAAGCTCTGACTTCAACGACCCAACACAGCAATCGGGGCTCTGTCGCTCCGATTGCTTCCCGAAAATTGCTGACAAGATTGAACCATGTTGAACAAACCTATGGAACGGGTGGCTTCTGCCACGCCCAGCCCTATTGCGCACAGTGTGCGCGGTCTGAGTGATCGCGCCATTGCTTGGGTCTTTGTGGCGCCAACAATCTTTCTGCTGCTGGCAATCAATATTTTTCCGCTCATTTGGACCATTCAACTGAGCTTCACCAATTACAAGGCCAATCGAATTGGCAGAGAGGTGAAAAATGTCGGCCTGCGCAACTACGAGCGCATCCTAACCGATACCGATATCTGGCTTAACATGCAGGCCACAGCACATTTCCTGTTCTGGACAATCGCCTTACAGGTACTGATAGGATTTGCTCTCGCCTGGTTAATCAACAAAAAATTCAAAGGCAACGATCTCTGGACGACAATTATTGTCTTGCCGATGATGTTGTCGCCGGCGGTGGTGGGCAATTTCTGGAAATTTCTCTACCAGCCACAAATCGGTTTGTTTAATTATATCATCTCATTTTTTACAGGGGTCGAGCCCTCCAGCTTTCAAATGCTGGGGCAGGTCAATCTCGCGCCCTGGTCCATTGTCATAGTTGATACCTGGATGTGGACCCCGTTTGTAATGCTGATCTGTCTGGCCGGTCTTCGGTCGATCCCAGACTATATCTATGAAGCAGCCGAAATTGACCGTGCCTCCAAATGGCGGCAATTCTGGACAATCACGGTACCAATGGTAATGCCGTTTCTGATGCTTGCTGTTTTGTTCAGAGGCATCGAAAACTTCAAAATGTTTGACCTGGTCGTTCAATTGACCGGCGGCGGGCCCGGCTCGACGACTGAGCTAACGTCAATCAATCTTAAGCGAGAAGCCTTTGAAAAATGGCGCACCGGCTATGCCAGCGCCTACGCCATCATCTTGTTTGTCACCGTATTTGGACTTGCAAGCATCTATGTCAAAGCACTCAACAAGGTGAAAGAACGATGAGCAGCTTTTCCGTCACAGACACGTCAAGTCGCACGAAACGGATCGCCGGAACATTGGTGATTGTCTATGCGCTGATAACGATGCTTCCTCTGGTCTGGATTGGCGCAACCGGCTTCAAAAGCCCGGCAGATGCTATCAGCTATCCACCCAAGGTGGTTTTCAGCCCTACGCTTGAGGGTTACGTCAACCTGTTCACCACCCGCACCCGACAGACACAGGAATATCTGCAGAATAATCCTCCAACCAACTGGGCCGATGAGATTGTTCGTCAATATGATATGGTTATCGTAGGGCCGTCGAAATTCGGAGAACGCTTCCTCAATTCTGTCATTATTGGCTTCGGTTCGACCTTTTTGAGCATATTCCTCGGGACGCTGGCCGCCTATGCCTTTAGCCGGTTCAAAATTCCGTTGGCCGATGATTTGTTGTTTTTTATCCTGTCCACCCGAATGATGCCGCCTATCGCTGTAGCGATACCAATTTTTCTGATGTATCGGAATCTCGGTCTGAGCGACACGCATTTGGGCATGATTCTGCTCTACACGGCGGTCAATATCTCCTTGGCGGTTTGGTTGCTGAAGGGGTTCATCGACGAGATCCCCCGAGAGTATGAAGAGGCTGCCTTGATAGACGGCTACACGCGGTTTCAGGCCTTCTACAAGGTCGTGCTTCCGCAGGCAGCTACCGGAATTGCATCCACCGCCATCTTCTGCCTGATCTTCGCCTGGAACGAATATGCCTTTGCGGTTCTGCTGACTTCGGCAACCGCCCAGACTGCGCCGCCGTTCATTCCCACGATAATCGGTATTGGCGGTTTGGACTGGCCCGCCGTCGCTGCAGGAGCGACCCTGTTCCTGCTGCCGGTGATGATTTTCACAATCATGCTGCGCAAACATCTGCTGCGTGGAATTACATTTGGAGCGGTTCGCAAATGACTGGTTTCATTCGAGGAGTTTTCAGATTTCGCCGCGGCCCCTGGGAAATGTTGGCCACGATTCTAATTGCGCTGGGTGTCTTTATGCTGATGCAACCGTTTATGATGTGGGCCTACACCTACTCATTCATAACAACTCTCGTTGGCACGGTGATGTTTATCATCGTCAGTCATTTTCCGGAGTAATCATGGCTGAGATAATCATCAAGAATATCCGCAAGCAGTTTGGTGACTTTGTCGCCGTGCAGGAAAGTTCGTTCACGGTTGAAGATGGTGAATTCTTCATGCTGCTGGGGCCGTCTGGCTGTGGGAAAACCACCACATTGCGCATGATTGCAGGGTTGGAATTGCCGACATCCGGAGAAATCTTCCTTGATGGGGAAGAAATCAGTCAAAGGCCACCATCAGCGCGTGACATCGCATTTGTATTCCAGATGTTCGCCCTCTATCCGCATTTGAATGTTCGAAAAAATATTTCCTATCCTTTGGTCAGCCAGGGCATGTCGAAGTCCAAGATCAAAGATAAGGTCAGCGAAGTTGCCGGCATTCTTGGAATTGAAGACATCTTAAACCGACCAGTCGGCGGATTGTCAGGCGGTGACAGGCAGCGGGTTGCACTGGGCCGCGCCATCGTGCGCGAACCCAAAGCCTTTATGATGGACGAACCGCTGGGCGCACTGGATGCTGAGTTTAGGGAACGGATGGCGGAAGAATTGCGCGCCTTGCACGACCGCATGGGCGCAACCACCGTTTACGTAACGCATGATCAACTCGAAGCCATGCAGATGGGTGACAAGATTGTCGTTATGAACAACGCGGTGGTTGAACAATTTGGCACGCCCCGCGAAATCTACGACAAACCGGCGACCATGTTTGTTGCTGATTTCATTGGGTCGCCATCCATGAACTTTCTCGATTTTGAGGGCAAGCTCGCGGAAAATGACACACAAGTTGAACTTTCAGGGACTGTATTGAACATTCCAGCTTTGCGTGAAGGCGCCCAGGGAAAGCTCAGTTACGGGGTTCGACCGGAGCATCTGCAATTCTCCGACAAGGCAAATTTTCGAGGCGAAGTCATTGCGTCTGAATATCTTGGAACAACGCAAATCGTGACCTTGGACACCGCCTGCGGAATGTTAAAGGCGCGGATCGGTTCAGACCAGAAAGCAACGGTCGGTGAAAAGGTTGGCCTCAATGTCAACTCACAAACGGTTACGGTTTTTGACCGGTCTTCAGGCCAGGCGCTGAAATCGGCTCTGAACGAGGGAGTTGTCGGAAATGGCTGAGGTTCAGCTCAAAAATGTTTCAAAATCTTTCGCAGATACATCTGCGATCACGGATATGACGTTTGGCATTGACGATGGTGAATTTGTTGTTCTTCTCGGCCCAACCGGTGCCGGAAAAACGACAACGTTGCGTTTGATAGCTGGCCTTGAAAACTGCGACGCTGGGTCGATTGAAATCGACGGCACGGTTGTGAACCACTACACGCCTGCCCAGCGAAACGTAGCAATGGTGTTTCAACAATACTCGCTCTATCCCCATCTGTCAGTTCGCGACAATTTGGCCTTTCCACTCCGCTCTCCCATTCTCAAAACTCCAGAGGATGAAATTACGCGCAAGGTCAATGAGGTGGCTGAAATCCTGCACATCCCCAACAAGCTGGACAATAAGGCGACGGAGCTTTCAGGCGGTGAAATGCAGCGTGTTTCCATTGGCAGGGCATTGGTTCGCGATCCGGCTATTTTCCTCATGGATGAACCGTTGAGTTCGCTTGATGCAAAACTGCGAGCCGACTTGCGGGTGGAACTCAAACGTCTGCAGGCCGAGATGAAAAAGACCCTGTTATACGTTACCCATGATCAGATCGAAGCGATGACCATGGCTAGCCAAATTGGGGTGCTGGACGAGGGGCGACTGGTCCAATTTGGAACGCCGCGCGACATTTATCAAAATCCCAACTCCACCTACGTCGCAGCGCGACTGGGTCAGCCCCGCATTAATCTTCTGCCGTCGGGTCTGTTTGGAGAAAACGGGCCGCAAGGCGCCTCCCAAATTGGCTTGCGACCCGAAAATATTGAAGTTGGAAAAGGGCGTGACGCTCATATTCTACGCGTCGAACATCTGGGCGATCAGACTCGACTTCATTTGAAATTCGTCGAGCACGACCTGGTGACGCTGATCGATGCACATTCAGACTATCAAGAAGGTGAAACCATTCAGATTTCTGCTGTGGATCCACTCTTCTTCGATGCTGCCGGCAGTCGGATATCATAGAGGAGATTGAAGTTATGGCGCAGTTTATCAACTCCAAGGAAAACCTGGTCACTCAGGCTATTGATGGCTTGATTGCCTGTTCTGGTGGTACGCTTGAGAGACTTGATGGATATCCTCATATCAAAGTCGTCACACGGGCGAATATTGACAATTCAAAGGTGGCTTTGATTTCAGGGGGAGGTTCTGGTCATGAACCCGCCCATGCAGGGTTTGTAGGCCCTGGAATGTTGACTGCTGCCGTATGCGGCGAGGTGTTTGCCTCACCGTCAGTAGAAGCTGTGTTGGCTGGCATTTTGGCCGTTACAGGTGAATCCGGGTGCTTGTTGATCGTCAAAAATTATACCGGTGATCGACTGAATTTTGGCCTGGCTGCAGAACGTGCCAGAGCGCTTGGCCGAAAGGTCGAAATGGTTGTCGTTGACGATGACATTGCATTGCCGGATCTGCCACAGCCAAGGGGTGTTGCCGGAACGCTGTTTGTTCACAAAATTGCTGGGGCTCTTGCCGAACAGGGGGCTTCCCTGGAAACGGTCACCGCTGCGGCTCAAACCGTCATCGAGAAGGTCGCGTCTTTGGGTACGAGCTTAGACACATGCACTGTGCCAGGGTCTCCCAAGGAAAACCGAATTCCTTCTGGCAAGGCCGAATTGGGACTGGGTATCCACGGCGAACCAGGTGTCGAGCACGTTCCGTTTATCGGTGCTGATGACGCCATGATGAGAGTCCTTGAAAAGTTGAGGGATCAAAAGACCTCCAAAGACTGTGTCGTCTTGTTGAACAATCTTGGCTCCACAACACCACTGGAAATGGCCGTTTTGAGCCATACGATCGCCGCGTCGGGAATCGCCAATCATGTCATTGGACCAGCGCCGATGATGACATCATTGGACATGCACGGATTTTCAGTTTCAATTCTGCCTGTCGACGCCAAGGAGTTGGAAGCCCTGTCGGAACCTGTCCCGATGGCCGCGTGGCCTGGCTTGTTCTCCTTCTCCGAAGTTTCTGCCAGACCGCTCCCCGACAGTCTTGCACCAATTGCTCCAATTCCATCGAAAAATGAGAGCACCAAGGTCACCCTGGAGCATATTGCTGATTTGCTGATCGATGCTGAGCCAGAGCTCAATTCACTCGATGCCAAGTCCGGTGACGGCGATACCGGCAGCACGCTGGCCACTGCTGCCCGCGCACTCAAGTCAAGTTTGGATCGCATGCCATTGGCCGACCTGACCCAACTGTTTCCCGCGTTGGGCAATGAACTGAGCCAGACAATGGGAGGTTCATCAGGTGTGATACTGGCGATCTTTTTCAACGCTGCCGGTGACGCCTGTGCGGGAGGTGCGACCGTGGAAGACGCCTTGCAGGCAGGACTGAACCGGGTCAGTCAGGTCGGTGGAGCCAAGGTTGGTGACCGAACGATGATTGACGCACTTCAGCCCGGACTGAACTCGTTGAACAAGGGATTGAAAGCGGCCGCTCAGGCCGCCCGTTCAGGCGCTGATGCAACTGCCCATATCCATCGTGCCAAGGCCGGAAGAGCGGCCTACGTGCCATCGGAAAACCTAAAGGGTCACAACGACCCTGGTGCCGAGGCGGTTGCGTTGGTGTTTGAAGGGCTGGCGCGTAAACTTTAGGAGAAGGGTTGGTTGAAGGACACGACCGAATTAACTCGACCCAAGCCGACGGTCAACGACATCGCGCGCGTAGCAGGTGTTTCCCTGGCGACGGTTGATCGTGTTTTAAACGCGCGGCCAGGGGTGCGTGACGTCACTATCGAAAAGGTCAACAAAGCGATCGCAGAGCTTGGGTTTGTGCGGGATACGGCCGCGGCAAACCTCGCCCGACGCCGCCAATATCGACTGATGTTCATTCTTCCGGAAACCGACAATGAGTTTGTAATCGCTCTTGATGCCGAAATCACAGCCCAGTCGGAGCGTCTGCTTCACCAACGCACACGCCTGAAACGACGCACGATTCCTCCCTTTGATCCACAAGCCATGGTCAGGATATTGGACAGTGTGACAACTCAAGACACGGACGGGGTTGCAATATTCGGCCCAGAAACCCCATCCGTTCGGGATGCGGTCAACCGTGCCAAAGAACGAGGCATCGCTGTGGCCACCATGGTATCCGATCTGCCCAGCTCCATTCGCGATCATTTTATAGGTATCGATAATGTTGCAGCTGGTCGCACCGCGGCATTGCTGATGGGCCGGTTTGTCCGCAAGGCCGGACGGATACTCATTGTAACGGGGTCCAGACTGGCGCGAGATCATCTCGAGCGCAGGGCAGGGTTTGATGCGGTCATGGCAAACAAATTTCCCAATTTGGAAGTAGCGGCAACCATCGAGGGGCGCGACGATCCGGAACTGATTGGATCGCTGCTACCCGTAGTTTTTGAAAAGAACTCGGAGATTGTCGGCATTTATTCGTCCGCAGCGGGCAATGGCGGCCTGATAGAATTTCTCGAGAAGGACACCAGCAGTCGCGACGTGGTCGTGATCGCACACGAATTGACCCAGACATCTCGCACAGCGCTATCCAAGGGAACATTCGACGCCCTGATTTCCCAGGACAGCGGACATATTATTCGCTCTGCTATAAGAGTGTTGAAATCTGCGGCCGACAAATTGCCGATCGACCCCAAACAAGAGCGCATCAGAATCGACGTCTACCTGAGCGAAAATTTACCACCACTATGACACAAAGGGAATCTTCATATGAAAACGATTAAAGGTCCAGCGCTGTTTTTAGCCCAGTTTGCGGGAGATGAAGCCCCTTTCAATTCCTGGGATTCGATTACCAAGTGGGCAGCAGATTGTGGCTATGTGGGTGTTCAAGTCCCGAGTTGGGATGGCCGCTTGTTCGATCTGGCTAAAGCAGCGACCAGCAAGGACTATTGCGATGAATTTAAAGGCCAGGCAGCCGCAAACGGAGTTGAGGTCACCGAGTTGTCAACCCACCTGCAGGGCCAGTTGGTTGCAGTTCACCCGGCTTACGACACCGCTTTTGATGGATTTGCTGATCCGTCAGTCCATGGGAACCCCAAGGCTCGTCAGGAATGGG
This sequence comes from uncultured Rhizobiaceae group bacterium, assembly GCA_905480295.1. Lineage (GTDB taxonomy): Bacteria > Pseudomonadota > Alphaproteobacteria > Rhizobiales > Rhizobiaceae > Pseudahrensia. The sequence goes on from CAJQPW010000163.1 coordinate 36,013, forward strand.
CGGTAGACCAAGTCATGAAGGCGATTTCGGCATCGGCCAATTTAGGTATCGGTGACCATGCGACTTTCTCAGGCGCCCTTGCCTGGCCCTATGTCTATCCATGGCCCCAAAGACCCGCTGGATTGATTGAAACCGCTTTCGATGAACTGGCAGCACGGTGGCGGCCAATTCTTGATCACGCTGAAGATAACGGTGTGAACATCTGCTATGAAATCCATCCTGGAGAAGATCTGCATGACGGTGCAACTTTTGAGATGTTTCTCGAACGAGTAAACAATCATCCTCGTGCCTGTATGCTTTATGATCCCTCCCACTACATACTTCAGTGCCTGGATTACCTGGACAATATCGACATCTACAAAGACCGGATTCAGATGTTTCATGTCAAGGATGCTGAGTTCAATCCCACCGGTCGACAAGGCGTATATTCAGGATACCAGCCCTGGGTTGACCGCGCCGGGCGTTTCCGTTCCTTGGGGGATGGCCAGGTGGATTTTAGTGCGGTCTTCTCAAAAATGGCAGCCAATGATTTTTACGGCTGGGCCGTCGTTGAGTGGGAGTGTTGTCTGAAACATCCTGAAGATGGCGCTCGTGAGGGTGCCCAGTTTGTCTCTGATCATATTATTCGCGTCACAGAGCGTGCCTTCGACGACTTTGCCGATTCGGGAACCGATGAAAAGGCCAATCGCGAAATGTTGGGGATTTCATAATGGCACAGGCACCTTCTTCAGGAATCACAGACCGCATTCGACTCGGTATGGTGGGCGGTGGCAACGATGCGTTCATTGGTGCAGTTCATAGAATTGCCAGCCGTATTGATGATCAATATCAATTGCTGGCCGGCGCGCTGAGTTCGACACCAGAAAAGTCTCGCCAAAGTGGGGAAGCCTTAGGCCTGCCCAGGATCTATGACGACTTCAAGCAAATGGCAATCAGGGAAGCAAGGCTCAAGAACGGCGTTGAGGCGGTTAGCATCGTGACGCCCAATCACATGCACTATCCGGTCGCCCGCGAGTTCTTGAAGCGGGGGATTCATGTCATTTGCGACAAGCCCCTGACCTCTACTTTGGGGGATGCCAAAAAGCTGGTGAAGGCAGCCGAAAGCAGTTCGGCACTGTTTGTTCTGACTCACAATTACACCGGCTATCCTATGGTTCGCCAAGCCCGGGAAATGATTCACGCCGGAGACATCGGCGCTATACGAATTGTCCAGGTGGAATACCCACAAGATTGGTTGACCGAAGCACAGGATTTCAAACAGGCGGAATGGCGCACGGATCCGAATCGTTCCGGACTCGGAGGATCCACCGGAGACATCGGCACCCATGCGTTTAATCTGGCCTGTTTTATTACCGGTCTGGAAGTCGAGAGCTTGGCAGCAGATCTTCAGGCATTCGTGCCCGGGCGCCAGGTCGATGACAATGCCCATGTGATGTTGCGGTTCAAGGGTGGAGCCAAGGGCATGTTGTGGTCGAGCCAGGTCGCGCCTGGCAACGAGAACGCTTTGCGAATTCGAATTTATGGTGACAAAGGGGGATTGGAATGGGCCCAGGAGGATCCCAACTATCTATGGTTTACACCGCTCGGGGAACCCAAGAGGTTGATTACACGCAACGGTGCCGGTGCAGGTGCCGGTGCGGGAAGGATGAGCCGAATCCCACCTGGTCACCCCGAAGGATATCTGGAAGGATTTGCGAACATTTACACTGAGGCCGCACAGGCAATTCTCGCCAGACGAGAAGGAAAGAAAGCAACCAATGAGGTGATTTTTCCAACTGTGTATGATGGCCTGAAGGGTGTTCAATTCGTATCAGCCTGCGTCAGATCCTCAAATCGGAACAGTGCCTGGGTCAATATCGAGCATTAACACTCATTGTAACGTTGGTACATTCAAGGGCAGTGCAACACTCAATCAGTGACTTCAACAATGCCATCGGCATGACATCGCGTGTGAGCAGACTAAGGCCCACAGGTCAGAGAAAACAGTTCCGGTCGCAGTGGAGTACAGTTCTATAAGGAGGTCGGGAAGTCGACGGCGGACTGATCAGATCCGCTATTTTCGATCCATTCCAGAACGGCAGCCCTGTGCGACCGACTGACGGGAACCACGTCACCTGAGTGCAATATCAGTTGCAGGCTCTGCCCGTCCTTGCGGTGAGACTCAATGGCCGAATGGGATACCCAGTGAGACCGATGCGTCTGCATGCCCTCTTCTGCAGACAAGTCTGCGACGATGTCCGAGAAACGGCACAACTCCATTCGAACTTCTTCGTCGGTGATAATGCGCACGTAATGTTCTTGCGCTTCGATCCATTGAACCTTTCCAGATAGGGGAGGGCTGAGACGGTCTATCAATCTGTTGGAAGCATTCCCGTCACCAACATTTTGCGCGATCTCATTTTGCTGGGCAGCAGCGGGCTTCCCCAGAAAACGGGGCAGGCACAGCAGCAGACAAAGAAATATGTGATTGTCCAGCAAATACACCAACTCCCATCCAAAGGCTGCGGCTGGCTTTATCCCGGCAGGGTCGGTCGATCCTATACCCAGTTCCGGAAAGCCGAGAACAATGTCAATTGCTGTAATCATCGGTACAAATATCAGGTGGCTGAATAGGATTGCCAAACCCACGGTCACAGAGAAGGGCGTCCCTTTTGAGAGATATCTTTCAAATCCCAGCAAAATGGCAAAGAACAATCCCGCCTCCACCAAAACACGCAATATCCAATAAATGTAGCTGACCAAAACTGACGCAGGCTCGCCGTCAATTGTCTGTCCGGCCCCCAGCAACAAACCAGCAAGAAGGGCTGTAATCACAACAAACTTCTCTTCACCTGGTTTCATTGATGCGATCCATTCATGCTTCTTGAACTGCAACTTACTTTCAATGCGTGGAAAACACTACCAAAATCGATATGGTCAAAAACCTCACATTCTGCGCCAACGGCATTCAAGTAACAAATGAAAGGACTGGTGGCGCTCCGGTATCCAGCTCGATAATTTGTCGGCGCAAATCACAAAGACGCGTCGATGACAACGCGTGAAGAGGAGAATATCAGATGAGAACAGCAATTTTTGCCGCCGCAACCGCCTCACTATTGGCACTGGCAACGACGACAGCATTTGCGCAGGACAGCTCCATGAGCTTTTTCGTGACCAGCGTCGGAAGCGGAAATGGAGGTAACCTCGGCGGCCTGGAAGGGGCGGATGCCCATTGTGCCAAATTGGCCAGCGCTGCTGGTTCCAACGGAAAGACCTGGCGGGCATATCTGAGCACACAGGAAGAAGGAAAGCGCGGCGTTTCAGCGCGAGACCGCATTGGCAGCGGCCCGTGGCACAATGCCAAAGGCGTGTTGATCGCCAACGACCTCGATCAGTTGCACCTGTCGCCAAACATCATCAAGACGACTGCACTGGACGAGTCCGGAAACCTGGTGAAGGGCCGCGGCGACAAGCCCAACGAGCATGACATTTTGACTGGCACCATGTCAGACGGCACCGCCTATTTTCCACGGGTGAAGGAAGACCGCACCTGCAGCAACTGGACCAGTTCCGGAGAAGGCAGCGCCACTGTTGGTCACCATGATCGCCACGGTGGCGGCAACACGTCCTGGAATGCGGCGCATAATTCGCGTGGTTGCTCGCAGGACATGCTGAAAAGAACTGGCGGAGCTGGCCTGTTCATGTGCTTCGCAGCTCAATAAATCGGACTTTTCTGACCAGTTTGTTCGGGCCTCAATACTGGCCCGAACAAACGCCTTAGCTTTCTGATCAAGGAATACCCCGATGCGCGCCCTGGCCTATCTTCTGCTGGCTGTAACCTGTTTGTTTTCTTCGACCGTTCGCGCTGATGAAGACAGGCAACATTTCATGCGGTTTCAACATCAAGGGGAAGTCAAACACGGGAGGGTCAATGGGCAAACAATTGAGGTTTTATCCGGCGACTTTCTCGACAATGCCAGTCCAACGGGTGAAAAAATATCAATTGCCGCAGTCACACCCCTTCCACCAACACAGGCTACCAAGGTCTTTGCCGTTGGTATGAATTTTGCCAGTCATCTGGCCTCCAATGCGACAGGAGCACCACCACTCTTCCTCAAATTGCCATCCTCCCTAATCGGACATACCGCCAATATAGAATTGCCGGATGATGCCGAAAATGTGCATTTTGAGGGAGAGTTGGTTCTTGTCATCGCGAAGCGAGCCAAGAAGGTTTCTATCGCCGAAGCACCAGATTATATTTTCGGGGTCACCGCCGGCAACGATCTTAGCGAACGCAGCTGGCAGGGCCGGGACCTACAATGGATGCGGGCAAAGGCCAGCGATGGATTCGGCCCTGTTGGTCCGGTCGTTGCGACCGGGTTGAATTTCCACGACGTGCTGCTGACAACCCGCCTGAATGGCAACGTAATGCAGCAGGAATCAACCAAAAACATGATTCACAAGCCGGAAAAGGTCGTCAGCTATCTCAGCCAGTATTTCACGCTCGAACCAGGCGATCTAATCTTCATGGGGACCCCGGGAAGAACCCGGGCTTTGAGCAACAATGATGTGATCTCAGTGGAAATCGATGGCATTGGGACGCTCGAAAACAAGATCATCAAAAACTGAGTCACCAGGCCCTTCTGCAAGGCTGGAACCAGCGCAATTTGCGCGGGTCTGGAATCGATTTGGAACAATCGACTGTCCCGGCAGCAGATCGGGTCTTGTGAACCAGTCCACGATTGGTAACAATCACCGCAACAACTGTCGGGAGGTTGACTCGGTTGTTTGATCATTCACACAATCATTTGCTGGTGATTGCGTCTTTTCTGGTTGCCATGATGGCCGGATTCACCGGTCTTTCCTTGCTGAAAGGAGCGTCAGAACTCTCGCTGCCCATCCGCAAGGCCAGAATCGCACTGGCCTCCGTCGCTATGGGTGGTGGCGTCTGGTCAATGCATTTTGTCGCCATGCTCGGGCTGCAGCTTCAAACCCCGTTCTTTTATGATCCTCTCACAACCATGGCGTCCGCGCTGATTGCAATCCTTGTCGTCGGTCTTGCTCTTTTGATCCTCCATTTCAGATCCCGCACCACTGAGACCATCGTGGCATCCGGCATCCTTGTCGGCATCGGCATTTTGGTGATGCACTATCTTGGCATGTCTGGAATTCGACTGGTAACGCCGGAGTATTCGGCGATCGGCATCACCTTCGCAGTCATCGTTTCGGTTTGCTTGAGCGTAACGACAATCATGATCGCCTATCGCGGACGCACCAACCGCAACATCATATTGGGAACGATCGGGTTTGGTATCGCGGTTTTTGCCGTCCACTTCACGGCGATGGCCGGCACCAGTTTTTTGCCTGTGCAGGATTCATCAGCCGGTGCGTTGCTTATCAGCAATGAAGCGCTTGCCATCGGTGTTGCCACTGCCGCGTTTATCATCTGCGGTGGGTTCCTGTTAACCGGAGCAACCTTTTTGCCGCACATCCCGGAAAATCAGGAGCAGCATCCTCAAGCGGATGAAGTCAAAAATGATGTGCTTCGCATCCCCTATGAGAAGAACAATCGCACCTTCTTCGTCGAACCATCAACCATCGCCGCAATACGCGCTGAAGGCCACTATTGTCTGCTCTACGTTGAAAAGGAGAAGCTGTTTTGCCCTTGGTCGATTTCACAGGTGGTGAAGCGCTTGTCGAAGGAAAATTTCATTCGGGCCCATCGCAGCTATCTGATCAATCCCACACATGTTTCCGGGTTTGAGCGGAAGAAAGACAATGGTATTTGCTATTTTGACACCTTCGCCTCCCTGGAAAAAGTGCCTGTAAGCCGTTCACGGCTTACCGAAGTCAGAGGTGCTCTGGGCCTGAGCTAGACGTTTACGGGTGCATTTCGTGTCCGTATTTCGCATTTCATGCAATTCGAACGGTTCCCGTGAGACCCGTGTATGCACGACGCTGATTCCTCTTCCAGACTGCAAGCGGAACTTTCTGGGAGGAAACCATGATACCAGCGGCCTTTGAATACCATCGCCCCGACACGGTCGAGGATGCGGTGAAATTAATCAGCGATCTGGGCGATGAAGCTCGGGTTGTTGCCGGCGGTCACAGTTTGATACCGATGATGAAACTGCGATTGACTGGCCTGTCCCACCTTGTTGATCTTCAGGGGATCGGCGGACTGGACAATATTTCAATCAGCAATGGCACGGTCACAATCGGCGCCATGACCACGCAGCATGAACTGATCGTCCATTCGGGACTTGCAACCACCGCACCGATTATCGCGGAAGCGGCGCTGCAGATCGCAGATCCACAGGTTCGGTACATGGGCACGATCGGTGGCAATGTTGCCAATGGTGACCCCGGCAACGACATGCCGGGCCTGATGCAATGTCTGGATGCAACTTACACTTTGGTGGGTCCCAATGGGGAACGCTCTGTAAAGGCCCGTGACTTCTACGAAGCAGCCTATTTCACCGCCCGAGAAGAAGACGAGATCCTGACGTCGATTTCATTTGAATCTGGCGGTGGCGGATATGCCTATGAAAAACAGAAGCGCAAAATTGGCGATTACGCGACGGCGGCAGCCGGTGTGTTGGTGAAAATCAGCGATGGAAAATGTTCAGCTGCTTCGATTGCACTGACGAACCTGGCTGACACACCAATTTACTGTGAAGCAGGTGTTGCAGCCCTTCTCGGCTCGTCACCAGATGCTGATGCGGTAACCGCCGCGGTCAAAGCTTCCGTCGACGCGGCCGATCCATCCGAAGATAATCGGGGACCGGCAGAATTCAAAAAACATGCTGCGGGCGTCGTCATTCGCCGCGCCATTGAACGCGCCATTGAGCGCGCATAGACAGGCGGGAGAACACTTATGGAAAAAATGCATCTTAAAATGAAGGTCAACGGCGAAGACGTGGAAACACTGGCTGAACCGCGGGAACTACTCATTCACGTTCTTCGCGAACGTCTCAACATCACCGGGCCACACATTGGCTGCGAAACTTCCCATTGCGGCGCGTGCACCATTGATATGGATGGCAAGTCGGTCAAGTCCTGCACGGTATTTGCAGCGCAGGCCAGCGGTGCCGACATCACCACAATTGAAGGTCTGGGAAATCCGGACAGCCTGCATGTTTTGCAGGAGATGTTTAAGGAACATCACGGTCTGCAGTGTGGATTTTGCACGCCGGGCATGATCACCCGTGCCTATCGATTGCTCAAGGAAAATCCGGATCCAACCGAAGAAGAAGTTCGCTTTGGCATGGCCGGCAACCTCTGCCGCTGTACCGGTTACCAAAACATCGTCAAGGCCATCCTGGCCGCCGCCGCAGAAATGAATGCCGCAAAGGAGGCAGCACAATGAACGAGATGACCCCTCCAAAGGCCGAACGCGCCGCCGCACTCAAAGGGCTTGGCACTTCCCGCAAACGGGTGGAAGACGCCCGCTTCACCCAGGGCAAAGGCAACTATATCGACGATCTGAAATTGCCCGGCATGCTGTTCGGGGATTTTGTCCGCTCACCCTATCCCCATGCGCGCATCAGCAGCATCAATACGGAAGCAGCCATGGCCGTTCCCGGAGTTGTTGCTGTTCTGACAGCCGCTGATCTGGAACCATTGGGTCTGCACTGGATGCCGACATTGGCCGGAGATAAACAGATGGTCCTTGCCGATGGAAAAGTATTGTTCCAGGGGCAGGAAGTTGCATTTGTCGTCGCCAGTGATCGTTATGCCGCGGCCGATGCGGTGGAACTGGTCGAAGTCGACTACGAAGAACTGCCTGTTCTGGTGGATCCGTTCAAAGCCGAAATTGATGGTGCGCCGGTCTTGCGCGAGGACATTGCCGATACTCTGGAAGGTGCCCATGGTGCCCGCCGCCATCCCAACCACATCTTCACCTGGGAATCGGGAGAAAAGGACCAGACAGAAGCGGTTATTGGCGAAGCTGAGGTCGTCGCCGAAGAGATGGTCTATTATCATCGCACCCATCCCTGCCCGCTGGAAACCTGTGGCGCAGTCGCCAGCATGGACAAGGTCAATGGTAAGCTTACCCTGCATGGTACGTTCCAGGCTCCCCATGCGGTTCGCACAGTTGCTTCGCTCATCTCGGGTATTGCCGAGCACAATATTCGGGTTATTTCCCCCGATATTGGCGGCGGTTTTGGCAACAAGGTGGGCGTTTATCCAGGCTATGTCTGTTCCATCGTGGCCAGCATTGTCACCGGCAAACCGGTGAAATGGATCGAAGACCGTATTGAGAACCTTACTGCTACGGCTTTTGCCCGCGATTATTGGATGCAGGGAAAGATCGCAGCGACAAAAGAAGGCAAAATCACCGGGTTGTGGTGTCATACGACAGCCGACCATGGTGCATTTGACGCCTGTGCCGATCCGTCCAAGTTCCCGGCCGGCTTTATGAACATCTGCACCGGCTCCTATGATATCCCGACCGCCTATCTGTGTGTCGATGGTATCTATACCAACAAGGCGCCCGGAGGTGTGGCCTATCGTTGTTCCTTCCGGGTCACCGAAGCCGCCTATTTCATTGAGCGGATGATAGAAGTGCTGGCCATCAAGCTCGGCATGGATGCCGCGGAACTGCGCCGGATCAACTTCATCAAGAAGGAGCAGTTTCCCTATCAGTCAGCACTGGGATGGGAATATGATTCCGGTGACTACCACACGGCGTGGGACAAGGCGCTTGATGCCGTTGACTACAAGGGATTGCGCACAGAACAGGCGCAGCGTCTGGAAGAGTTCAAGGCTGGAAAGAGCCGCACATTGATGGGAATTGGCCTGTGCCATTTCACGGAAATCGTTGGTGCGGGCCCGGTCAAGAACTGTGACATTCTCGGACTGGGCATGTTCGACTCCTGTGAAATTCGCATCCATCCAACCGGCTCTGCAATCGCCCGGCTTGGCACCATTTCACAGGGTCAGGGCCACGCCACCACGTTTGCGCAGATTCTGGCAAGTGAAATCGGCATCCCCGCCGACGACATCACTCTGGAAGAAGGCGATACCGATACGGCCCCTTATGGATTGGGGACATATGGATCGCGCTCAACACCCGTGGCTGGTGCCGCAACGGCCATGGCCGGGCGCAAAATTCGCGCAAAGGCCCAGATGATCGCTGCCTACCTGCTGGAAGTGCACGATGATGATGTTGAATGGGATGTGGATCGCTTCTCCGTAAAAGGTGCACCCGAGCGGTTTAAAACCATGAAGGAAATCGCATTCGCGTCCTACAATCAGGCCATACCGGGCGTCGAGCCCGGCCTGGAAGCGGTCAGCTATTATGACCCTCCCAACATGACCTATCCGTTCGGCGCCTATGTCTGTGTGATGGACATCAACGTTGATACCGGCACAACCGAAATTCGCAAATTCTATGCGCTGGACGATTGTGGCACCCGGATCAATCCGATGATCATTGAAGGACAGGTCCATGGGGGATTGACGGAAGCTCTTGCCATCGCCCTGGGACAGGAAATTGCCTATG
>CAJQPW010000164.1 GCA_905480295.1 uncultured Rhizobiaceae group bacterium
CCATTGGCCTGCTGAAAGGCCCGAACGGCTTTTTCTGTGCCTGGACCGAAGTCGCCATCTGCACCGATGCCCAATGCTTCCTGCAGACGTTTTACCGGAGCGCCCTTCAGGCCGCGTTTCAAAATTGACATTAAATTCTCCTCGTTGCCTCGGTCTCAGACCGAATCATTGGTTTAGTCCCATCTGTATAATGGACCATTGTGTCGCCAGATTGAACTTAGCTTACCTAGGGTCAGCTCAGAAATGTAAGGCAATCAACATCAATCATTGCCCTAAAGGGGCTCAGTGCAGTAAACAGCTTCAAATTTTGCGAAAATATGATGGCGATATGAAATTCTCTGGTACCGAGTCCTATGTGGCTGGCCATGACCTGACGACGGCGGTCAACGCGGCAATTACCCTGGAACGTCCTTTGTTGGTGAAGGGAGAACCCGGAACGGGCAAGACCGAGTTGGCAAAACAGATATCCCAATCTCTGGGCCTGACGATGTTGGAATGGAATGTAAAATCCACGACCAAAGCGCAGCAGGGACTGTATGAATATGACGCCGTTTCACGATTGCGGGACAGCCAGCTGGGTGAGAAGCGCGTTCACGACATTCGCAACTACATCAAGAAAGGTAAGTTGTGGGAAGCGTTTGAAGCCGATGAGAAAGTGGTTTTGCTGATTGATGAGATTGATAAGGCAGACATCGAGTTTCCAAATGATCTGCTGCAGGAACTCGATCAGATGGCGTTCTATTGCTACGAGCTCGACGAGACCATTGTCGCCCGTCACAGACCTATCGTGATCATTACCTCCAACAATGAAAAGGAATTGCCCGACGCATTTTTGCGGCGCTGCTTTTTCCACTATATCGCATTTCCCGACGCTGAGGTCCTTAATCAGATTGTCGACGTTCACTATCCGGGCATCAAACAGAATTTGGTGCGTGAAGCACTGACCCAGTTTTATGAAGTTCGTGAAACCCCGGGATTGAAGAAAAAGCCCAGCACTTCTGAAGCGTTGGACTGGATACGCCTGTTGGTCGCTGATGATGTGGAGCCGGAAACCCTGCGCGACAAAGCCACCAATGCATTGCCCAAACTGCACGGTGCACTGTTGAAGAATGAGCAGGATGTGCACCTGTTTGAGCGGCTTGCCTTTCTTGCCCGATCGCGGGGTGGTGGCCCTCGCCGTTGATGACATTTTTTCGGGTTTGACCCACAGGATTCTGTTTCAATACAGCGGCAGGATTGCCGGTCGTAACCATGTTCGGAGACCATTTGGTAATGCTGTCGCGGTAAATTGGGTCCAATCTCGAATATTGGAGCGGCCAATGTCTTCACAATCCGAATTCAACGATGATGGTAGTTCGCCCGTCAGCGATGCAACCGCTGAAACCGAGCGGGATCCCCGTCGCCGGGCGTTTAAGGCTGGAATTGTGTCTTATCAAAACCATACCATCACCGTGGATTGCATCATCCGCGATACAAATTCCGGCGGTGTAAAACTGAAGTTTCAAGAAAATGCCATGGTTCCCGATCGGTTCATGCTGACCATTCCAATTGAAGGAAAAAAGGTCGATTGCCAGACGGTTTGGCGCAAAGACCGGGAAATTGGGGTGGAGTTCATTTCGGAAATTCAGGTCGACCAGCGAAACCTGCGTGCCCAGAGCATTGACCTGAAATATATTATGCCGCGCAAAAGCACCATTCGCCGAACCTGACGGTTTGGTGGTAGGGACGCTTACCGACAGATTTCGAAGGAGACGCGGTATGGACCGGTTCACTGGCGGGTGCACCTGCGGCAATGTTCGCATAATGGCCAAGGGACTGCCCTACCGGGTTGGTCTGTGCCACTGTATGGACTGCCGCAAACATCATGGCGCGCTGTTTCATGCTTCAGCGATTTTCCCTCGGGATGCGGTCACAATCGAGGGCGAAACCCGCGATTATGCCGGTCGGTTTTTCTGTCCCCGTTGCGGATCGTCGGTGTTTGCACGCACGGAAGACGAAATCGAAGTGAATCTGGGGTCTCTCGATTCGATCGATCAGTTGTTGCCGACCTATGAAAGCTGGGTCATCCGCCGCGAAGCCTGGTTGCCACCGTTCCCGCTCAGAAATCGATATGAGCGTGATCGGGATGCTTCAGGTCGTGTTGAGGAATAGCGCTTTCTCACCTCCTCTCCTGATCTGATGCGTGTCGTCAGATTCTACTTGAAGGGATTCGAATTTGGCCATATAGTTGTATTATACAACTATATGGAGCACTCAGAATGCAAAACGGTTCGTCTTCCATGGTTTCAGAAGTCCGGGTTGCCTCACGGGACCTTGTTCGCCAACTGGGGCTCATGAATCAAACGGTGGCCGGGACCGATCTTTCCGTATCCGCCGTGCATGCCATCATTGAGATCAATCAAACCGATCGTCTTTCCTCAAAAGACCTCAGTGAGAAGCTTCTGTTGGAGAAATCCACAGTCAGTCGGCTCGTCAAATCTCTGATCAAAAGGGGGGAGGTTTGCGAGATGCGATCTGAGCATGATGCGCGGGTCAAACATCTTTCTCTCACTCCGATTGGCAACAACACGTTACAATTTATTGACCGCTTTGCTGAGGCGCAGGTTTCGACCGCATTGGACCGGTTGGGCAACGATGCTCAAGCCGGAATCCTCAAAGGGCTGCAGGACTATTCGTCCGCGCTGCAACCGCGCATGGCGGATGAAATGCCGGACCGATCAGGTGCAGCGGTGACAATCGAATCCGGATACTCCGCCCCGTTGATCGGCAGAGTATTGGAAATGATCGTTTCCCATATGAACAGGCATTATGGATTTGGATCTTCCTTCGAAGCCAAAGTTGCAACGGAACTTGCCCAATTCATTGGTCGCCTGGACTCCCCGCAAAATAGTATCTGGCGTGCGCTGCGGGGTGATGAGATCGTTGGCAGCATTTCAATCGATGGTGAAAATCTGGAAAACGGCCAGGCGCATCTGCGATGGTTTGTTGTCAGCAATACCATACGCGGTGGCGGTGTCGGTGGTGCGCTGCTGGATGCAGCGATCGAATTTTGCGACTCGCAAGGGTATCACGAATGTCACTTGTGGACCGTCAAAGGATTGGATGCGGCCCGAAGCCTATATGAAAGAAAGGGCTTTGTTCTGGCGGAAGAATACCGCGGCGATCAATGGGGCGATGAAGTTCTGGAACAGAAATTTGTCAGGTCTGTCGGGTAAAGACGGCGTTCTATCACAATCTGGCGTCATTTGGTGGCACGCAAAAGCCTGCCACCAAAACGAGTGGCTCTAGCTGGTCACAAACACGTCGCCGGCGTGGGAACTGGCCATTTTCATTGGAAGTTCCTCAGCTGCCTGTGCGCGGATTTCAGCCACTTTTGCCTGCGCGGTTTCAGCAGTCTGAGCATCAGAATATTCGGTGACAACGCTGAAGGACAGATCGCCGGTACGGATCATCTGAACCTTGTTTGCGCCGAGGGACATGATCAGCGGGATATATTTATCACGGGCAGAAGCCACCATGTCGTCTGTCCAATCGTCGCAGGTCCAATGTGAAATTGTTGCGTATGACATCTCAATATTCCTTCAAGTTTTCCATCCGAAATTGAATGGATAGCAGCACGGTGGCAGGTTATCGTCGTAAATCCAATAGTTTACCGAATATTGTGTTGACTGGGAAATCTGGTTGGTCTGAACTTGTTTTGATTGTTGCCAAAGTGTTGGCTTAAGTTTTTCCGCAACAAAGGCGTTGATGATGACTGTCAAAGGCAAAAATCTTCTGGTCATCATTTCTGATGAACACCGCAAGGATGCCATGGGCAATGCAGGCCATCCCCATGTGAAGACACCGAACCTCGATGCTCTGGCGGCGCGGGGAACGGTGTTTGAAAATGCCTATACGCCATCCCCAATGTGCGTTCCGACCCGGGCGAGTCTGGCCTGCGGCGACCACGTTCACAAAATCCGCCACTGGGACAGCGCCACCCCATATGATGGTGTTCGCCGCAGTTGGATGCGCCACCTGCGCGATCAGGGTGTTGATGTTACATCAATCGGTAAACTGCATTTTCGCTCGCCGGATGATGACAATGGTTTCAGCGAAGAAATCCTGCCCATGCATGTTGTGGATGGTGTCGGATGGGCAATCGGCCTTCTGCGCGAGGATGCTCCTTCCTATGATGCTGCTGCCCAGTTGGCAGCGGATGTCGGCGTCGGTGACAGCACCTACACAGATTACGACGAGGCCATCACCAGGGCAGCAGAGCAATGGTTGAAACGGCGGACAAAGTCCGATGCACCCTGGGCAGCGTCGGTCTCGCTGGTCAGCCCCCATTATCCTCTGACGGTGCCGAAAACCTATTACGATATGTATGACCCCGATGAGATTGACCTGCCGACGGCCTATGATCCAAGCCAGCGCCCCGACCACTCTGAGTTGAAAAACATCGCATCATTTTTTGACTATGATCGGTACTTTGACGCTCAAAAGATGCGCGAGGCCCGGGCGGCGTATTATGGGCTCACCAGTTTCATGGATCATTGCGTTGGGCGCATTGTGGCAGCGCTGGATGCAAGTGGTCAGGCTGAGGATACGGTGATCATCTACGTTTCTGATCACGGGGACATGCTTGGCGATCAGGGTTTCTGGACCAAACAGGTTATGTATGACGCGTCGGCTGGGATCCCGATGATTGCTGCCGGACCGGGTTTTCCAGCCGGGCAGCGGGTCAAGACCGGAACGACCCTGCTGGACATCGCCGCTACAGCCGTTGATGTCACTGGCGTTGAGCATGATGATGCAAGCCGATTGTTGCCTGGCGTATCGTTGCGCAGCATCGCCAATGCCCAAGATGACCCGCAACGCACCATTTTCAGCGAATATCACGACGGAGGTTCAACCACTGGGACGTTCATGGTGCGCTGGAAAAATTGGAAATATGTCTACTATGTCGGCCACCCGCCACAGCTATTTGATATGGATGCAGATCCGCAGGAACTGAACGATCTGGCTGGTGATCGATCAGGCAATGTTCAATCTGTGCTTCGTGAAGGGCAGCGGCGGCTGCGTGCCATCTGTGATCCGGAAAGCGTCAATCGCCAATGCTTTGAAGACCAGCGTCGCCGGATTGATGAACTGGGTGGACGCGATGCCTGCATCAACGGTTATGTGTTCAACCACACACCAACGCCAAGCGAACAGGCCAAACGGCGCGAGGTCTGAGCTCAGGGTGTGCTTTGTGCATCTTTCCGTAGTGTCACAATCTCAATTATGGTTTCGAGGAACATCAGCCCCATGACAGCTCAGACGGCTTTCCAAAGCGTGGAAAGTTTGAAAGATTGGCCGCAGAAAATGTAGAGAAAGAATTTTGCATGGCTGACGTCAAACAACCGGACAGGGACAGTCGGTTTGCCCGGCAGTGGAACTACCGTGGCGCTGTGCCGATCCAGACATCACCCGTTTTCCAATGGCCTCCCAACCCGAGAAATGTCATCCGATGGTTCGCTGCGCGGTGGTTTGTCTTTGGTGAAAACCTGATCCTGGTCGCGCTGGCGAGCCTCACCTGGTTCTATCTCCAGCCATCTCTGGAACAAACCACGACGCTGCAATTTGGCTGGATTGCCAAGATGTTCCTTCGCAATTTTATATTGATTGCGCTGGTAGCCGGCGGTTTGCACGTATTTTTCCACGCCCGAAAAAAGCAGGGAGACAAGCTGCGCTTCGATTCCAAAGAAGTATCGCTCCCCGGCAAAAACTTTACGGCGGGGAGCCAGTTGCGCGACAACATGTTCTGGACGCTGACCAGCGGCGTGCTGTTCTGGACCGGTTTTGAGGTGCTGATGTTCTGGGCGATGTCAAACGGTTATGCGCCAATTTTGTGGTGGGTGGATAACCCGATCTGGCTGGTGGTTTTGTTTCTGCTGACACCACTTTGGATATCATTTCATTTCTATTGGATTCATCGCCTGCTGCACTGGCCGCCATTGTATAGAATGGCCCACGCCCTTCACCATCGAAACACCAGCATTGGTCCATGGTCGGGCCTGTCGATGCATCCGGTGGAACATCTGCTGTTTTTCAGCTCCGTTCTCATTCATTTTATAGTCGCGTCTCACCCGGTGTTGATCTTGTTCCACATGCAGCATCAGGCGCTGACGGCTGTCACGTCGCATACCGGTTTTGACGCCCTGTTGATCAAGGATCGTAATGCATTGTCGCTGGGCAATTTTCATCACCAGATGCATCACCGGTATTTCGAGTGCAATTACGGTAATCTCGAAGTGCCATGGGACAGGATGTTTGGCTCATTTCATGACGGAACAGAACAATCTCACGAAGAGTTTCAGGCGCGTCGCCGTCGGATGATGCAGTCTTAGATTCGACCACAATAACAATCGAAAATTGATAAACAGGCGATGCTGGTGACGATGATTGGCTTGAGTTCCGCACTTTGTTAGGTAAGTGCCAATGAAGTTGGGTCAGGTACCTGATTTGGGTGCAACAGCACGCGGCAACAATCGGAAGGAACACGACATGCAGGCTATGATGGAAACGATGGGCTCCTACGGGCCGTTGCTGATGAATGGCATTAAGGCGCTTGCCGTATTGATCATCGGCTGGATGGTTGCCGGTGTTGTACGTTCCGTGCTGCGGCGCAAGATCAATGCCAGCGAGCATATCGATAATACATTGGGCAATTTCGTCGCCTCTATGGTCCGGTGGTTCATCCTGCTGATGGTGCTGGTGGCCGTACTTGGCCTGTTTGGAATCGAAGCAACCAGCCTGGTTGCCGTTCTGGGTGCTGCGACACTTGCAATTGGTCTGGCACTGCAGGGTACGCTGAGCGATATCGCAGCAGGCTTCATGCTGATTTTGTTCCGGCCCTACAAGCTTGGACAATATGTGGACATAGGCGGCACCGCCGGAACCGTGAAGGATCTAAATCTGTTCACCACCGAACTTGTCACCCCGGACAATGTGCAGATCATTCTTCCCAACGGCCAGGCATGGGGCAAGGTGATCACAAATTATTCGCACCACGATACGCGGCGGGTCGATTTCGTATTTGGCATTGACTATGGCGATGATGCCAACAAGGCGATGCAGATCATCACCGATGTGGCCAAGGCTGACGATCGGGTGCATGCCGACCCTGCACCCTGGGTGCGGGTGACCAATCTGGGTGACAGCAGTGTCGATCTGACGGCGCGATTGTGGTGTGATGCCGGGGATTATTGGGAACTCAAATTTGCCATTACAAAGACAGTGAAGGAAACCTTCGACAAAAAAGGTATTTCAATTCCCTATCCCCATTCGGTGGAAATCCAGAAAGAGGGTTGAATGCGATTGGGTCGTTCTGGCCCGGGATCTGGGTTTCAGTCCGATTGCTGCGACTCGATGAAGGCGTGGACATGATGGATCATCACCGGTGCAAGCGGAGGCGTTATTGCATGGCCCATGCCTTCAATCGCGATAAAGTTAGCGCCGGGGATAAGATCTGCAACCTGCCTGCCGTCTGCGGGGGAAACCAGATTGTCCTGTGTTCCATGGATGACGAGACAGGGCAGAGACACGTCGCGCAGATTGTTGCGGCGATCCGGGGACTGTATCATGGCCAGGCATTGGCGGTTAACGCCATCCGGATCACAGCCCTGATCCCAGGCGATACCGGCCTGTACCCGTAACTCGTCCTCCGAAACTCGGTAATCCGTACCGCCCCACAGATGGTTGCCATCCACCCATGATTGCTGAAACTGGAGGCGGGTCTCGGGTCGGGCAAGCAAGTTGGTTAGTTTTGACAGCCCGTTGAAATGCGCCGATGTCATAACCATCGTTGCTGACAACAGACGGCTTGCATATTCACAGGCCAGAATTTGCGCGATGCCACCGCCCATCGATATGCCGAGCACATGCGCCTTTTGGACTTTGAGCCCGTCCATCAACCCGATCACATCGCGGGCCATATCTTCCAGATGATAGGCTGGTTTCGGCAATTGACCCGCATCAAGCTGGGTCAGAATCACATCGGCATCAACCGGTGTATTCGGATCCGGGCAGCGCTGGGAAAGGCCGATATCTCGATTGTCAAAAATTATTGTTCGATAGCCAAGGTTGGCGAATTCGGACAGAAAGTTGGCAGGCCAATAGGACATGGGCGTGCCCAAGCCCCGGATGAGGATCAGCGGTATGCCGTCCAACGGCCCATATTGCTGGTATTCGATTTTAATACCGTTTGCCGCGATTTGCATGACAGGCGTCCTCACTTCCCCTCATCGATAAATTTGTGCACCCGCACATGCAACAGCGATATTTCGACCGGAGATGCTTCGCAACCAATCATTAAGCGATTCATGTGCTGTCTGCGCAGATTGACCCTGTGGCAAAGCTATCCTATCTATCTGGTGTGGTGATTTGGCCGGTCGGCTTGCAGCCACGTTAAAGAAATTGCTAAAGGGCCGCTCCTCGACAGAGGCATCGATCCGACTGCGATTTCGTTGTCGGTTTTTTTATGTCTTAAAGCGAGCATCGCCATGCCTATTCGTATTCCAGACAAACTTCCCGCCCGTGCCACGCTGGAGGCGGAAGGCGTAATGGTAATGGACGATAATACCGCTGCGCGGCAGGACATAAGACCTCTGCGCATTGGATTACTCAACCTGATGCCCAATAAAGTTCGTACAGAAACGCAGATTGCCCGTCTGGTTGGTGCAACGCCGCTGCAGGTGGAAATGACGCTGGTGCGCGTGTCGGGCCACAAATCGAAAAATACAGCTGAGGAACATCTGCTGTCCTTCTACAAAACGTGGGACGAAATCAAACAGGAGAAATTCGATGGATTCATCATAACCGGCGCGCCGATCGAGACGCTGGATTTTGAGGAAGTCGATTACTGGAACGAATTGCAGGACATTTTCGAGTGGACCCGCAGCCATGTTCATTCCTGCTTCAATATCTGCTGGGGGGCGATGGCTGCCGCGTATCATTTTCACGGCATCCCGAAATACATATTGGATACCAAGGCATTCGGCGTATACCGCCATCGCAATCTCAATCCGGCCTCTCCCTATCTGAGTGGGTTTTCTGACGATTTCCAGATACCGGTTTCACGCTGGACTGAAATGCGAACCAACGACATTCGCCAACACGAAGGCTTGGAACTGCTGATGGAAAGCGATGTTACCGGCCCCTGTCTGATTTCGGAAAAGGAGGGTAAACGGCTCTATATCTTCAATCACATCGAATATGATTCCTCTTCCTTGAAAGAGGAGTATGACCGCGATATATCCAACGACACGCCGATTGAGGTGCCTCACAATTATTATCCGGCCGATGACCCGTCGATGCCACCGCAGAATCGATGGCGCAGCCATGCCCATTTGTTGTTCGGCAATTGGATAAACCAGATTTATCAGACGACTGAATTTGACATAGAACGCGTTGGCAACGGTCAATGACACCATTGCCCCGAGTGATCAGATTCCTTGTTGTCAAATCCAACTGAGGGGCGGTAAAAAGTCTCATGTTCAGCAATCTCTTTTTTGGCCTCAAGCAGGCTTCCGTACCGATTTCCCTGCGCGAGTATCTGACTCTGCTGGAGGCGATGAACAAAGGGGTGGCGATGTGGGATGTGGAGGAATTCTATTTCCTTGCCCGCGCAGCACTGGTCAAGGACGAGCGTCATATCGACAAGTTTGACCGTGTGTTTGCTGAAGTTTTCAAGGGTTTGGAGGCGGTGTCCGGCTCATCGGAAGTAGGGGAACAGGCAATCCCGGAGGAGTGGCTGCGCCGAATGGCGGAAAAACATCTCAGCGAAGAAGAAAAGCAGGAGATTGAAGCCCTGGGCGGCTGGGAAAAACTGATGGACACCCTCAAGAAACGACTTGAGGAGCAGGAAAAGCGCCATCAGGGTGGATCAAAATGGATCGGCACGGCAGGCACGTCGCCCTTTGGAGCCTATGGCTACAATCCCGAAGGTGTGCGTATTGGTCAGAAGGAAAGCCGTCATCGCCGGGCTGTAAAAGTCTGGGACAAACGCGAATTTCGGAATTTCGATGACAATGTCGAACTTGGCACCCGCAATATCAAAGTTGCACTGAAGCGCCTGCGCCGCTGGGCCCGGGAGGGAGAGGCCGACGAATTTGATCTCAATGGCACCATTCGGGCGACGGCGGAAAATGGGTATCTGGATGTCAAAACCCGACCGGAACGCCGCAACGCTGTGAAACTGCTGCTGTTTCTCGATGTTGGTGGCTCGATGGATGGACACATTCGGGTGATTGAAGAATTGTTTTCCGCAGCCCGATCCGAGTTCAAACATATGGAATATTTCTATTTCCATAACTGCCTGTATGAGGGGATCTGGAAGGACAACAGCCGTCGCTATGGTGAGCAGCAGAACACCTGGGACGTGCTGCGTACCTTTGGTCCCTCTTACAAATGCATCTTTGTTGGTGATGCGGCGATGAGCCCTTACGAAGTGGTGTATCCCGGTGGTGCTGTGGAACACTGGAACGAAGAGTCTGGCGAAACATGGTTGCGTCGTGCCACTGGTCAATGGCCTTCCACGGTCTGGCTCAATCCGGTTCCCGAAAAGGGCTGGCGCTATACCCAGTCAACAGCGATGATCCGAGAAATTCTCGATGATCGCATGTTTCCGCTTACACTGTCCGGCATTGGTGACGCCATGAAGGAGCTGACCCGTTAGTCGCGGACGCCAAGTCTCAAACCAAAGCCATTTCTGGTTGCGTCAGGGGCGATAGGATAGGATTTTGTAGGCGGCGAAGGAAAAGAACAGCCCCAATCCGCATTCGATCCATCGGCGTGCCCGCTGATAAAACAGAACCACCGGCTGGGTCGAAAACGTTATGGCATAGGCCGCGTGCACCAGCAGCGACAGGCTTGTTGACGCGACGATCAGTGTGACGCCAACCCACATTGGAGCATCACTTCCCAGCCCCAGACCGACGATTGCGATCCATTGCAGCGCGGCCTTTGGGTTGGTCATCTGAATGGCCAATCCCTGAAAATACAGGTTCTTTCCCGTTGCTGAATTTGGTTTCATACGGGGTGTCGGCGTGCTGGCTGACCGGAACGCTTTGAACGCAAGCCACAAAAGATAGGCTGCGCCAAAAACTTTCAGCAGTGTAACCATGCCCGCATAGGCGGTGATCAGAGCGGTCAGTCCGGCAACCGTCAAACTTGCCCAGATTGCGGTTCCACTTCCGACCCCAAGAGCGAGCCTGACCCCGTCCTGCCGACCCCTTTCCATCGAGGTGCCGATAATGGCCAGAATATTGGGACCAATGCTGACAAATCCAACAGAAAAGATGCCCAGTGCCAGAAGCAGACTTGATATTTCAGGAGCCATCGGTTTTCTCCCATCCTCTTCGCTTAGGTCCAGCCCCCGTCGACAATGTAGCTTTGGTTGGTACAGGCGGCGGATTCATCGGAGGCGAAAAACAGGACCGGGCGGGCAATGTCCTCGGGCTGCAGGAACCGTTTCAGGCACTGGTTTTTGAAAATGTCGGCTTCCCCTTCCGGCGTCAGCCATAATTCCTTTTGCCTCTCGGTCATGATCCAGCCGGGGGCAATGGAGTTAACCCGGATATTGTATTCTCCCAGGTCCCGCGCCAGCGAGCGGGTCAGGCCCAGCACTGCTGATTTTGACGCGGTGTAGCAGGCCATGCCGCCATTGCCGATCATCCATGAGGTCGATCCCATATTGATGATCGATCCCCCCCCAATTTGCTTCATGTCCTCCACCACGGCCTGGGCAGCAAAGAACTGATGCTTGATGTTGATGGCGATGCGCTCGTCCCAATATTGCGGCGTGACATCTTCCAGCCGGTGGCGTTGATCGTGTGCTGCGTTGTTGACCAGAACCCCAATCGGACCAAATGTGTCGCGAATGGTGCCAATGGCGGCCCGCAGAGCTTCAGTGTCTGTGACATCGCAATGCACATAACGGGTATTGTGGCCGTCATTGTTTAAGTCTGTTTCGAGAGCCTGCGAGGGATCATCTGAAATATCCAGAAAGCCAACAGATGCCCCTTGCAGGGCAAAGTGGCGGGTCATGGATTCACCAATACCACTGCCGCCACCGGTAACGATGACGGTCTTGCCGACCAGACTGGGATAGGTAGCAACACTGCTCATGTTCAAACCTTATTTGGTGCCATACATGCGATCACCCGCATCGCCGAGGCCGGGAACAATGTACCCTTTCTCATTGAGATGACTGTCCAGTGCCGCCGTGAAGATGGGGACGTCAGGGTGGGCTGCCTGAAACGCTTCGATGCCTTCAGGCGCTGCCAGCAGGCAGAGAAAACGCAGGTTTTTTGCACCGCTGCGCTTCAACTTATCTACGGCCAGCGAAGCTGAGTTGGCCGTCGCCAGCATCGGATCAACCGCGATAACCAAACGGTCCTCGAGATCGGTCGGAGCCTTGTAGTAATATTCAACCGCTTCGAGCGTTTTATGGTCGCGGTACAGACCAACATGGGCAACCCGGGCAGAAGGAACCAGGTCCAGCATGCCCTCGAGCAAACCATTACCTGCTCGAAGAATTGAGGCAAAGACGAGCTTTTTACCTTTCAGGGTTGGAGCGTCCATCTCTTCCATCGGCGTTTCGATGGATTTGCTGGTGAGTTCAAGGTCGCGGGTGACCTCGTAGCACAACAGCAGAGATATCTCGCGCAGAAGTGTCCTGAAGCTGGCGGTAGAGGTTTTTTTGTCGCGCATTATAGATAGCTTGTGCTGCACAAGCGGGTGCTTGACCACAGTTACATCGGCCATGGAGGAGCTCCTGATTTTGGGACTGGAACTGTAAGTTTACTCCCACCGGTGACTGATACAAGTGGCAGGCCGGTCAGAATTGCGACTCAGGTCGAATTATCCAGTCGTTTCATCAGACGCGCGCGGGTCGCGGTATCGACAAAGGCCGCCTGCAGCGCCGTTCTTGTGCATTGATCCAGCATTTCCTGGTCAAAACCGAAATGCTGGCTGGCAAGGGCGTATTCATTCTCCAGTGTGGAATGGAAAAACGGCGGGTCATCGGAATTCAACGTCACCCGAACGCCCGCATCCACAAGCTGGCGCAGGGGATGGCGCTGATAATTGGGGTAAACAGACAGGGCAATATTGGATGCCGGGCAGACTTCCAGCGTAATGTCTTCCTGCACCAATCGCTCGATGAGAGCCGGGTTTTCGATCGATCGCACACCATGACCGATCCGGCTTACACCGAGATGATCCAGGACATCTTCGACGCTTTTGGCACCACCAAATTCCCCTGCATGGGCCGTGAGGCCAAGCCCCGCATCACCCGCGATGGCAAAGGCGGGGGCAAAGTCTTCAGCGGTAAAGGACCGTTCGTCACCTCCCATGCCAAAGCCGGTCACCATGGGATGGGGATTGTCGGCGACTTGATTTGCCACGGCTTCTGCTGCTTCGGGACCGAGGTGCCGCACGCAGGTCATGATGATGCGCCCCTCGATACCGTGATCCTGTCTTGCATCTTCAATGCCGGCAGCAATCGCCTCTACCAGGTCAACATAGGAAATTCCCATCAGTGCAGCATGATCAGACGATCCAAACACTTCTCCGTAGATTGCGCCCTGAGTAGCCAGTCTTGAAAAGTAGTCATAGGAGAGCAACCGGTAGTCGTCGGGTGCACGAAACACGGCCGAAGCGCGATCATAGGCGTTGAGGAAAGAGGTGAAATCGGACCAGACATATTGGCCATCGCGAATCGTGTCGTCGAGATTGAGGCCATATTTCCCCGCCAGCCGAAGCACCAGATTGGGATCGGCAGCACCTTCGATATGGCAATGAATTTCAGCTTTCACCATGGCCGTTTTCCCTCATTTCCCCGACACAGTGAACATTGGTGTGCCATGGGGCCCGTTATCCACACCGAGGTGTTGGCTGATCGTGGCACCGATATCGGCAAATGTGTTTCTCGCACCGAGAAAACCAACCGGGACATCATCCCCAATGAGCAAAATGGGAACCTGTTCGCGCGTGTGATCGGTCCCACGCCAGGTCGGGTCATTGCCATGATCGGCGGTTAAAATCATCAGATCACCAGGTCGCATTTTGTCGATCAGTTCAGGCAGACGGCGATCAAAATGTTCGAGGCAGGCAGCATAACCCGGGACATCCCTGCGATGGCCGTAAAGCTGGTCGAAGTCGACGAAATTGGCAAACACCAGGTCTCCGTCGGCCGCGTCGGTCATCGCCTGCAACGTCGCTTCGAACATCGCTTCATTGCCGTTTGCTTTGCGAATGTCGGTAACGCCGCGATGGGCAAAAATATCGGCGATCTTGCCCACTGCAAATACGGCCTGATCATTGTCTTCCACCCTGTCCAGAAGGGTTAGTTCCGGCGGTGGAACGGAATAGTCTCTTCGATTGCCTGTGCGTTCGAAACTATCGGCGGTTTTGCCGACAAACGGCCTTGCAATCACCCGTCCTATATTCAACGGATCGACCAGCTCGCGAGTCAGTGCGCACAGGCGGTAAAGCTTGTCGAGACCAAAAAACTCTTCATGGGCCGCGATCTGCACCACAGAATCCGCTGACGTATAAACAATCGGTTTGCCGGAGGTAATGTGTTCAATGCCATATTCGTGAATTACATCGGTGCCGGAGGCATGCCTGTTGGCCAGAATGCCAGGCAGGTCACCGCGGTCGACCATGGTGTCGGTCAGTTCTGTCGGGAAAGTGGGCACTGTTTGAGGGAATTTACCCCATTCAAATTCTACCGGCACACCGGTAATTTCCCAATGGCCTGAAGGGGTGTCCTTGCCGGACGAGATTTCGGCTGCACAGGCCCATCCGGCTGCGGCCTGACCTGCAAAATTCAGTCCTTCGGGTCGATGACCGCAAGCAGCTTCTGCAGCCAATCCCAGGCCCAGCCGTTCCAGATTGGGAATGATCAAAGGGCCGGCGCGCAGGTCCTTTTGATCGGCTTCCCCGCGGGCACAGGCTTCGGCAATATGGCCGAGCGTGTTGGATCCCTCATCACCAAATTTCTCTGCATCGGGCGCTCCTCCGATGCCAACGGAATCCAGAACGATCAGAACTGCTCGTGCCATAATTTGCTCCCAATACAAGCCGTTATGTTGCCCGACAACGGGCATAGGCTCAATAGCCGACGGATACCAGATACAGGCCGTGGGCCGGCGCAACCGGAGCGCAGGCCTTGCGGTCGCGCGCGTGCAGTGCGCGTTGCAGGGCCTCGCTGTCCCATTTGCCTTCACCTACCGCCTTCAAACAGCCCGCAAACGAACGCACCTGGTTATGCAGATAAGAGCGCGCAGTGGTCGAAATCTCGATCACCGTTACCCCGTGCCGCAACTGGGAGGTGACCTGCAAATTGTCGAGTGTTTTGACCGGAGATTTGGCCTGGCATTCGGTTGAGCGGAATGTTGTGAAATCGTGCTCGCCAAGAAGCAGTTTTGCGGCATGGCCCATCGCATCCGTATCCAGCGGAGTCTTGACATTCCATGCCCGTCCCCGTTCCACCGTTAGCGGGGCGCGGCGGGATATAATTCGGTAAACATAGTGCCTTTGAATGGCTGAAAACCGGGCGTGAAAATCTTCATTATCGGTTTCACAGTTCAGGATCGCGACGGGCTGGCCGTCCTGACGCAAATGGGCGTTCATGGCTTCCATCAATCGAAATGGCGTCCATGGTTTTTGCAGGTCGGCATGGGCAACCTGACCCAGCGCGTGCACGCCAGCATCGGTGCGCCCGGCCCCCTGTACCACTGGGTCTTCTTCTCCCAATTTGCGCAATGCATGTTCCAGCGCCCCTTGTACGGATGGCTGATCGTCCTGGCGTTGCCAGCCGCTGAAGGGGGTGCCGTCATATTCGATCAAGAACCGATAGCGGGCCATGATCAGTCCAACACGATGCCGGTTGGCAGGCTTGAGCCGCGCAGGAATTCGTCACGCTCCATGGCCTTTGATCCGGCCCTTTGCAGCCGCAACAGCTGGACGCTGTGATCATCGCCACAGGCGATCGTCAGTTGATCATCCAGCACGGTTCCGGCCTTGCCTGATGTCTTAGCCAGTTGAATATCGAGGATTTTTACCCGATGCAGTTTTCCGCCCAGTGGCATCTCACACCAAGCCCCGGGAAAGGGTGAAAGACCCAAAACATGGCGCAACACTATTTCCGCAGACTGGTTCCAGTCGATGCGGGTTTCCTGTTTGGATATCTTTTTGGCGTAGGTTACGCCTTCTTCACTCTGGTGAGCGAGAGGCAGATTGTTGTGCTCCAGGTCATTCATTGCCGAAACCATGAGGTTGGCGCAAATCGACGATAGCGCATCATGCAAGGATCCTGCTGTTGTCTGCAGCGTTATTGGAATACGCGTAGTGGCTGCAACGGGGCCTGTATCCAGACCTTGTTCCATTTTCATGACCATGACGCCGGTTTCTGCATCGCCTGCCATAATAGCGCGTTGAATCGGAGCAGCCCCCCGCCAACGTGGAAGCAGTGAAGCATGACCGTTATAGCAGCCGTAGCGGGGTGCCTTCAGGATTGCCTGCGGTAACAGCAGTCCATAGGCCACGACCACTGCGACATCGGCCTTGTGTCCGGCGAATCTTTCCCGCTCCTCGTCGTCCTTAAAACTGGTTGGGGTGAAGACTGGAATATCCAACTTCTCTGCAGCCTGATGAACCGGTGACGGCACGACATCCAGTCCACGACGGCCGGCGGGTCGCGGCGGTTGGCTGTAGCAGGCTACGATTGTATGCCCCGCGGCGTGCAATGCCTGCAACGTGGGGACCGAAAAGTCAGGCGTTCCCATAAATATGATGCGCAGAGCCACGGCTTAACCGATAAATTTGGTGCCGGATTGCTTGGCAATTTTTGTGAATTTGCGAATGACCATGTCCCGCTTGAGCTTAGAAATGTGATCAACAAACAAAACACCGTTAAGGTGATCAAATTCATGCTGGATGACCGTCGCCAAAAGACCATCCGCTTCCAGCACCTGATCTTTCCCGTCCCGATCAATGTATTTGATGGTGCAGGCAGCGGGTCGTTCCACATCGGCGTAATAGTCGGGAATAGACAGACAGCCTTCTTCATAGACACTGCGTTCATCGGAAAAGGAAACTATTTCCGGATTGATCAGAAAAATTGGGTCCCGTTCTTCTTCTTCC
>CAJQPW010000165.1 GCA_905480295.1 uncultured Rhizobiaceae group bacterium
TGATGCGTTTGTCGTTATTCCCGATTTTGCCCATGCCAGACAGGTGGCCAAATCGTTGAATTTTGGCCTGACGGTCGCCCGCCCGGAGACGGCGGCGCTCAAACCTGAATTGCGCCAACTCGTTGAAGCCACGCTGGATCATTTGGAGAAGGAAGAAAACTCCGGTCTGCGGCTGCAATTGGTGGCGCCGGGGGAACCGGCTGATCTGCAATTTGCGACGCCCACAGCTGAAGAATTGGCTGCCTTGGCCGACAGTTCATCCAGCAAAGCTCCTAGGGGAACTCATTTGTGGATACTGCCTCCCAGCGGTGAAATCAAGCTGCAGGAACCGGCCAAGAGTTTCTCCATCGCGCTCACAACACCGGGCTCAGATGCGGGCCCGT
Organism: uncultured Rhizobiaceae group bacterium; assembly: GCA_905480295.1. GTDB lineage: Bacteria > Pseudomonadota > Alphaproteobacteria > Rhizobiales > Rhizobiaceae > Pseudahrensia. The sequence continues at coordinate 384 of CAJQPW010000165.1, forward strand.
TGCGGAGTCCGAAGGAGGTCGCAACAATTCTTTCCGACAGCCTGACTAGCATCGCGCGTGCGACAAACCTGCTGAAGCTCGGGGATATCTCGAACCCGGCTGATCTTGATCTCGATGTACAGATCAGAACGCGCAAGAAGAAGGGAAAGCCTTTCAGGACTCTGGACAACGCGGCTGTGGCCAAACTGGTTCCTGGTGATGAGGTTCACCTGATCGCGAAAAACAGCTCTGCTTACACTCTCGACCTTAACGTGCTGTATCTCGGCAGCGATTACTCAATCGGATTCATGTATAAAGGGCGCATCCATTCCGGTGGAACGTTGAAAAAGGGCTTGCTTCACATCAACAATAAATCCTTCGGGCGTGAAAAGCTGCTGCTGATCGCAACCAAAGCACCGCCGCAAAGTGCACTGACCGATCTGAGTTGGTTGACGCAGGCGGCTTTGCAGAGAACCAGGGCCGGACCGGGCAAAAAGTCAGGCTTTATTTCGCTGCTGCGCCAATCGGGTTTTGGAACGACCACCAGAACCGCAACCCCGATGAGTGACGATGAAGACGAAAGTGCGGGATCCATTGCCCAATTAAATATTCTCACCGCACCGTCACATTGACGGGGGTCAACCAGGCACCAATCTAGTCGGGTTGAATCAACCGCGGAGCTTTGGTTGACCGGGCCGATATCAATCTTTTGCCGTCTTTCGATATGCCCGAAATACTGGTCAGGAATCCCTTGAACACCGGGCTTTGGCGCAGGGTTTGCCGCCCGGCTTCAACCGCCATATCGACCTGGTGGGCCGGCAATTTCAACCGCGTCGGCACATTGTTCAACCGTTCTTCGGCCTGTGGATCGAGTTGATCAAACCGCAGTTGACCAACAAAAATTTTCAGATCCCGACAGTTCCATCCACGCATTGTGCCCCGATGGCGTTTCACTTCCGTAGAGGACAGGGCGCAGCGGTAATTGATCAAATCCTGTTGCCATTTTCGCATCGCCGAGCTGAAGGAATCAAACCCTTCGCGGGTTGCCGAATCCATCGCCGTGTCTGCAATCGCCGATACCAATTCCAACCCAGAAGGCCCGGCCAGTTCATTGGCCCATTTGGCATCAATTTCACGACCGGCATTGGAGACCATGAACAACATGCGCTTCAACCGCACAGCTTCCCTTGCGGTCAACGGACCATAGGGGGTCTGCGACCGTGCGCGGGCGATCGACAGACCGGTGACACCAAAATTATCGGTGATTGCACCATCAAGCAGTTTAACGAATTTCATCTTCGACGGGTCACGGTAGTTTTTCAGGGCCCGGGCATAGGCTTTCAGCGTCGCCGTTGCTTCCGGGCTGTACCGCGCTGTTGATAGCCAGGGTGGCTCGGAAAATTCACATTTCGGACCATAGGCCTTCAGCACAATGGGGGAAAAAACAATCGGAACAGCGGCCGAGGCTGCAACGCCTTCGGCGATGGGCAATGAATCCAGGTTGCTGCACAAGGCACGAAACGCTTCCGGTTCAAAAGTAAATGGGGTGCGGTTGAAAACATCCGATGCATTCAGCCAGACTTTCGTTTTCCGGTTTTGGTTCAGGTCTTTAAACGTGGCACCATTATATAGATTGCGATCAAGCCACCGGGCAAACCCGGTGCGGCTGTTGATCCCACCCGAGGCCGCTGCCAGCAAATTGACCGGGTTGATTGCAGATGTTCGCAAATTCTTTTCAGCGTCTTTGAGCAGAAACTTCTCGCGAAAATCCTTCAGCGAGGCGGGGCCTTTCAGACCATAATATGCGGCAAAGACGGAGCCACCGGAAACCCCGGACAGGAACCTAATATCACTTGTCACCGGGCGACCGTCGCTACCCGGCAAAACCGTATCGTGCAGTTGTTGCACCATCCCATAGGCGAATGCGGCAGCTCTGGTTCCGCCACCCGAAAAAGCAAGTCCGATATAATTTGTTCCGTCCACTTCCGGCGCAGATTCAGACGGTTGAACAGCGAAGTCTATTTTATCTGCCAGAGTAGGTTCGAATACGTTGAGCGGTTCATTGGTCGAACCACAGCCTGCCACCATTGTGGCCGACACAGTAAGAGCGATCAAACCGAGGCGCGAACTAGTCATGGTTTTACTAAACGAACCAGAGGGAAAATTGCAACTCGGAGCGTAAAGCAAAAATGCCGGACAGGTCAGCATCTTTGAACGATAGAAACCCAGTTTTTACGGGCCGAATTGCAAAACGCCTCCGGCAATCATGAAACCTACATCATCACAGGCGCCACCCTGACACGGGCATAACCATCTTTACTTGGTTTTGGCTTGATTTCAGCCGCTCCAATCGGTGAAAATGATCACCATGAAAAACATCTCCACACCACTCCTCGCCGGCTTGCTTGCGGTGTTTGCTCCCCTGTCCACAGCCGCTGCGCAGGAACAAAAATCCATGGCCAGGCAGAGCCTGACTTCACAAAACAGCAGCGTCGCTTTGGTGGCCAGTTCACAATCCTTGTTTGAGCTCGCCATGCGCGATCGCGATTCCTACATGATGATCACTGCTGCCAAGCTGCGTAAAAAGGCAAATTTACGAGAACAGGCCATGTCGTCAGAAGAAGTGGGAGGGCAGCCCCATTCCGGGTCGCCCCAGCCTGCCCTGTTATCCTGGAATCAGATGCTGGATGCAGCCATCAAATACGCCCGGGGCAATCAAACTGTCATCGGCCTGGTAGAAGACGTGCGCGCACATCGTGAAAAAGGTGTCGTCGACGGTGCTGTCTACAGCAACGCCACCATCAGGCCCCGCGGAAAGCGTCGGTATAGCAATCTCAGCTTCCAGGGGGGTCAATATGCCCGAGTCTATTCGGTCGGCACCAATGACACAAATCTCGACATGTACATCTTCAACGCAAAGGGCCACCTCATCTGTTCCCAGACCGATCCGAGCAACATCAGTCAATGCGGCTGGACGCCGCCCGATACCGGCAAGTTCACCATCGTCATGGAGAACAAGAGTGACATCACGTCCGGATATTCGCTGGTGACAAATTAGGACGCAGATCAGTGTCCGATTTTGGAAACGACCCAATCTGCAAAAGTTCCCGCTCTTGTATAGGCAGAGAACTTGGCCTTGCGATCGCAGCCCTTGCCGTCTGACTGGAACATGCCCCAGCTGACAATTCCGGCCTGAATATAGTTGCCGTCCTTCAACGGCACCACCAATGGTCCGCCGCTGTCGCCGTCGCAAGCCCCGCGGGGACCAACAGGCGTACCCGAACAGATCATGTTTTCGGTAAAGGGCTGCTTGGCCTGTTTCAACATTTGCTGCCATAGTTGATTGGCCGTTTTACCCGACACGCCGAGCACGTTGACGGCTTTTAAAAAATTAATAGCCGCCCGCTTCTGACGCGGCTTCATCATCACCTGGTTGCACACATCACGACTCAGCATCTGGATTTTTCCTTCCAGAAGCCGCATCGATGATTTGCCGGTTTCTGTCCGTCCCCAGCCGGTAACAATGGTCTGAATTCCGGGTCGGTCAAGAATATCAGCATATTCGGCGGTCGGAATGGTGATTCTCTTGAAAGGCTTGTTGGGTTTGCGCGTCAGACGAATGAGAGCGATGTCGCTGTCGAAACCATTGGGATTATAATTCGGGTGGGTAATGATTTCCGCCACCGGCACAAAATCACCCTGGCTTGAAATCGTATTGCTGCCGACCATGACCAGGATCTTGTTCTTGTCAGCGATATAATTGCCGTCCTTGCGCGTTTCGATCACACAATGGGCCGCGGTCAAAACCCACTTATCCTGCAGCATCGAACCACCGCAGAATTGAGAGGCATATCCGGGTTTGCTGCCCTTACGCATCAGAGCAACCTGCCAGGGCCATGCGCCGTCTTTTGCTATTTTACCATTCAGAACCCGCGACCGTTCAACATCAATTTCCTTCTCAGCGTAAAGCCGCTTTTCTTCGCTGCCCGCCATTGAGAAAGGCGATTGCAGTTCGATGCCATCCAGAGTGGATGGCAAGGCCTGTTCCGCTGACGCCCCCGACGCAAACGAGGCAAATGTTACAAAAGCTCCGATGAAAATAGTCTTCAGCATGACAGGGTGTTCTCCAACAACTCGGTTTGGCGATCAGTCAACGACCCGACACAACAGCGCGGGTCTGGAAACGCAATTGCTTGCTAAAATTTCCTTCAGATCACGTTCAATATTTCTACTTGATTATGCAAGGCCACCACAAAATTGCAATCTCCCCGCCCCAACCATTCATAATTATAATACAACGGGCTATGGCCAAAAAACGGCGCACACCGAAACCGCCTGGACCGGTTGAACAGTCCAACCTTCGATGTAAAACTGGCGGCCATGCGAAATTTCAAAATTGGGCAGTTTGAATGTATTCCACATTGATCCGGACACCACGCAAGCTTTGTGTGCAATTGCTGTTTGTCACCGTGATTGGTCTTGCACTTGCGGGGCCGTTAAACAGTGCCCGGGCCGCAATGTTGGAAGAGGCCAGGGAGTGGTTTGTAAACAACACAGCCAATCAGTGCAGAAAGGCCGACGAAATTGACGCCCTGTTTTCTTCCGGTGACATCAAGGCCGTTACGCAGCATCAGATACCCAGAACCGATTACGAGGGGAAACTGCAACCGGATAAGAAGGACACGACCCTGTTTGAGTTCTTCTGCGATTCCGGCGCCTATAATCGCCACAATATCTATGTGCTTTATGATGATGGGCTGTTTACACAGCTATCGTTTGCCCAGCCGACTATTGCCGTTGTCTACGAGGATGAGAACTCCGATTCAGCGGTGAAATCGGTGTCAATCATCGGCTTTGAATCCCGATTGACCGTCGTCAATCCGCACTTTGATCCAAAATCCCGAACGCTCAAGGAAACCGGCCATTGGCGCGGTGTCGGCGATGCATCCAATGAAAGCTGGTGGGAATTCATGGGTGATCGCTTTGTCCTGCGTCGGTATCGCGTCGATGCAAGCTATGATGGAGAAATCAATCCTGAACATGAATTTTCATGGCCGAGGCCTTAGGTTCGGGATCCATCGGTCTGTTTGGAATGCAAGAAGCTGCGTCGTCTGTTCACTCTCATCGTGACTAAATTCTTGGGTCCTGTGAATCAGCATGCTAGCTTTTCTGCTGATCGTCGCCGCCGTCGGCACAGGGATTCGGTTTCATGAAATTTTTTGGACATTATTTGAGTTCGGCGACCGAGCGGGTAAGAATTGGCTTTGCCCTGAAGAACCTGAGCTATGATTATCTATCGGTTCGGGAAATCGGGTGGGATGCGTACGAAAAAATCAACCCCCATCGACTGGTACCGGCACTACAGGTAGGTGACGCGCTCATCCCCCAATCCAATGCCATTCTTCATTACCTTGAAGAACAATTTCCCGAGCCGTCCCTGTTTCCCGAAGATCCAGTCACCCGCGCCCAGGCCAGGGCATTTGCTCAACATATTGTTTGCGAAATGCACGCGGTGGATGTGCTGCGGATTCGCAAGGTTCTGGCCGATAAACTGAATGTCGACGAAACCGGACTGAGCGATTGGAGCCAACATTGGTTTGCAGACGGGTTTTCAAAAATGGAACAGACCCTTGCCAATCGATCTCAGCCTTATCCGTTCTGCTATGGTGAGCAACCCGGTTGGGCCGATCTGCATCTGGTTCCTCACATGCGCAAGGCCATCACCCGTTTTGACGTGGATGTGCAAAAATACCCGCTGACCAATGAAGTTTTCAATCTCTGCGTTGAACTGCCAGCGTTCAAAAAAGCAGCCCCGGTGGCACAATCGGACTATCCCGGCTCGATTGAAAATCCCGGAATGGAAAACTGAGTTTTAGGTTCTGACCGAGCTGGGTTTTGAATCCACTCTGCCCAAGAAAAACTCGAGATTACCATTCTTTACCGGCCCACGGGCCCCGGAATCACGGCCACCCGTTCAACCCATCAAAGGTCATCCTTCCACTCCCGCAAACAAAAATTCTGAGTAAGCGGTTGAATGAAAGGAAATCTTGCGTTTAGCTGGTGCGGGGCTTCAATCCACTTCAAAGGAATTTTTTATGATCAAGAAATTGATTCTCATTCTTGCCCTCGTTGGCACACCGGTTGGATTCGCTTGGGCAGACGGGCATGCAAAGACATTATCACCAGCAGCTCTTGAGCAGGTTACGATCGCCAATAAGCTCATTTCACTGGGCAATGCGAGAAAAGACGCCTTGCTGCTTATAGCTGCAGCACATATGCGCGCCAATCTTTCCGATGACGCAATTGAGACCGCTGCCGACCTTCCGACCACGGCAGATGTGCTTGAAAGCGCCAAAAAGTTTGCCCGCGGCCGTCAGGACTATCTCGGTATGATTGAAGACATCAAGGCGTCCAAATCCAAGGGATGTTCAGTTCGGTACGGCTGCCAAAACCCCTACACGAACTAGAACTGTCAACGCACAATCGGGTCTTTAAGCGAGCGAGCCAACGGTCCGGTTGGATGCGCCACCTGTGGTGAGCCGGCAACCGCCATTTGATCCGCCGGTGGCCTGGAAGGTGGGTAACCGGGCCATCGGCAAATTCACAGACGTTCAGGTATGGGGAGTTGAATTGATGAAAAACCGTGTGGGCCGTATTTCTAAGCGACTGATTATCACTTGGGTCAGTCTCGTATTCATGAATATCTTTGCGGGTGCCCCGGCGGTGATGGCCGCGTCGCCTACGGATGATTATTACCGTCTGGTCGATGACATTCAGGTTGCCTATTTCCAACTGGATTACAATGCCAGTTTGGCGATCATCGAAACGCAGCAGAAAAAGGCTGTTGCCAATCCACGTTCGACCGAGCAAAAAATCGACACTGTCAATTATTGGCTCACGCTCACGCGTTACAATCGCCTGTGGGGTCATCGCACTGCACTGGACAGTAATCTTGCGGCGGCCCGTCAGGTCATTGAGTCGATCACCGACAGCCAAATCCAGCCGACCCTGCGCGCTCATGCAGCGATCGAGGGCGCTGAGGCAGAAATTCTTTTTGGTAATCCTTTGGCGGCAACCCGCCTGTTGGATGGTCTGACATCATCATCAGACAAGACCACACCCGAGATTGCAGCCCGTGTCGCATCGGCCAGAGCAGCGATCAGCATGGCAAACAAAAGTCAAAGAAAGGCCTATGACCAGGCGAGAAAATCTTTGCTGGCTTTTGAAAGTGCTGGAGAAAACGGGGCTGATTATCTGATCGCAAAGGCCAGGCAACTTGCTACGCTCGATCGGGTTGGAGCGCCGCAAGCGCCACAACAGATCGAAAAATTCGTCAACGACGCGGTTGGAGGACCCATTCCCCGTTACATGCTGTTTGCAGAGATTATCCATACTGTTGGTATCGCCGCCTTTGGTGAAAACACCGCAGCTGAGACGGCCAATATTTTCAGGCAGGTATTGATCAGGGCCGAGCTGCCGCAGACCCATCCACTCACCTTTTCCGCAGAGATGGCGCTGATTGGATCAGATCTCATGGTCGGGAAACTTGCAGACTCGTTGCGAAAGAGTTTTGCGTTGCAACAAAGTTTTGGCGATCGTCAACCGGCACCATCACTGAACTTGTCCGACTTGTACATGCAAATTGCCGGCGCTTCCGTCGTATTGGGCGAAACAAAGATTCCAGAAATTTTTGCACAGGCCGCTCTCGATATTTCAGAGCAGATTGCTCCTCGTGAAAGCCCATATCATCAACTGAAGCTGCTCGATGCAGCAGATGTTTTTAGCCAGCTTGAAAAACGGCAAACAGCAAGTGATCTAATTACTCAGATCGATGTCAAGACATTGGGACAGAACAGCGGTCTGGGTGATGCACTGATCATCGTTAGATTGGCCGGCATCTACGATTCACTTGGCGACCTGCAGAATGCTGAACGGGCCTACCGCCAGGCTTACCGCCAACTGCCGGAAAATGCTCTCGACTCGATATTCAATTACGCGGTCATTGAGCCGTATAGCAGTGCCATGTATAAACTGGGTGACCACGTGCAAGCGCTGGCTGCAACAAGACGTGCCGTTGGCATGATGCGCAACATAGTCGCACGGGAGACCAGCCTGCTCGGGCCGCAGCAATTTGACCCGGCTCAGGGACAACGCATCCGCACACTTCGAAGCGGCAATGCCAGCGTCGTAAATCGGATGTTGTTGCTGTTGTCGAACTTGCCGGAAGAGCAATTGTCAGCCGACGTCCGCAATGAGGCCTTTGTCGCAGCCCAATTTGCCAACGGGTCCAAAATCGAGGACACCCTTTCCAAGGTTGCACAACGCGCGTCGCTTCAATCGCCCGAAATGGCAACCATGCTGAGAACCAAACAGGATTTGAGCCGCCAGATCGGTCAGGCCACAGAGCAGCTTTCCTTCCTGCGTGCCGGACTGCCAGCTGAGACAAACAATCAGCAATCCATCAATCAGACACAGAGCACGCTTGAAAGCCTGCGCCGCCAGCAATTCGACGTTGAAAAGCAGTTTCGCCTTCGTTTCCCCAAAGTGGATGGCGCCATAACCCTACCCATTCTCAGCATTCAGGAGGTGCAGAGCCAACTGGCAGACGATGATGCTGTGCTGTTGTTTTATCAAACGTCATCAAAAGTTCTGCTCTGGACGATCACCAACAATACCGAAGATTTCACCTCACTGGCGGCAAGGCCGGATCAGGTGCTGTTGGCTGTTAACAGCATACGCAAATCGCTGAGCGTTGCGGCGACGACGCGTGGCGCTGATGCCATGGATGAGCCGGATGAACCAACGGTTGCCCCCTTCGACAGAACCAGCGCCCACAGCCTTCATCAAATGTTATTGAAACCGGTCTGGTCGAAGATTGCCGACAAACGTATGCTTTATGTCTCCGCCAACGGACCGTTGACGTCGCTGCCATTTTCGCTCTTCGTCACCGATCCTCCCGAGGGTGATGACACAAGCCCCGGCGATCTTCGTTCGACATCCTGGCTTGTTGAATCTCACGCAACGGTGACATTGCCATCACTGAGCTATCTGAAGGTATTCGACGACATTGACGACGCTAACGGCAATTCTGATCAGAACGGTGAACCAGTTCAATTTGCGGGATTTGGAAATCCAATCTTCAGCGGTGGATCAACCGAAACATCTGCATCCAGTCGCAATTCCCTGACCAGCCAGCTCAATGGGTTGGACCCCCTGCCCAACACCAAACGCGAACTCTCTGCCATGGCGGATATATTCAAGTCCGAACAGGCTCAGCTGTTCCTCGGCAAGGCCGCCACAGAAACCAATGTCAAACAATCTGACCTCGAATCTACAAACGTTCTGGCCTTTGCAACCCATGCATTATTGTCCACCGATATCCCGGGAATCACGGAACCGTCGATAGTCTTCACGCCGCCAAAACAGGGCACTGATATGGACGATGGTGTGTTGACCGCATCTGAATTGTCGCTGTTGAAAATTGGCGCTGACTGGCTGATTTTCTCAGCCTGCAACACCGCAGGACCCGACGGTTCACCAGGGGGCGAAGGATTGTCGGGACTTGCCAGCGCCGGACTTTATGCCGGGGCTAAGTCGCTTCTGGTTTCCCATTGGCCGGTGTTTGACGACGCCGCTGCTGATATTACCACCAAGACGCTGAACCGATATTATGGCGGCCGCTCCATCAGCCAGGCTGAGGCTCTGCGCTCAGCCATGCTGGACCTGATCGCTGACGATTCAAATCCGCTCTACGCCCATCCGGCCGCATGGGCACCCTTCGTCCTGGTCGGCGGCTTACAGCACTGATTGATTTCATCACCATCCAACCACAAGTGAACTAACCCGATGGCCCATTACAGTTTCCGCAAGAGCGCATTGAGCGATGAGGAAACCTATCGTCTTGAAAATGATGCTCTGGTCTGGGGAGCAAACGATACCACATCCAATCACTGGCCGCTGCGAGACATCACCACTGTGAACCTGCGCTTCGACCCAACTCGGTTCAGCCGCGAGCGGTATAAAATCGTGCTGCACAACAAGTCCGGAAAGAAGCTCACTTTGAGCAACATGTCCTATGCGGGTGTCGGAGATTTCGAGAGCCGAAGCCCGGCTTACAAGACATTTGTGCGGGCGCTTCATGCTGCGTTGGCACAGGCTACGCCATCTCCCCGGTTTTTCGGAGGGGTGTCACAAACTGCCTATGTTTTCTATTGGCTGCTTACAATCCTGACCGGCGTGCTGGTGATTGTTGCCTCGTTTGCATTCATCGCCGTTGGATTATCTTTGCTGATCATCGTGAAACTGCTGCTGATCGCATTTTATTTTCCAACTCTGATTGCATTTATGAAACGCGCCAAACCTTTTAAATACCAACCAGACCACATTCCAAAAAACCTGTTGCCCCGGTAATAACAAGGCCACGAAAATCGGCTCGCCTGCTCACGGTCAACCGAAATAATAAAGCCCAAGCGCGCCCATCGCGACCATCATCAACAGGGCCGACATGGGTCTTGGATAGCGGTACAACAACAGCAGGGCGATCCCACCTGCAGCAATCCAAACCAACACATGCATCAGCGTGTTCTCTTTCTTCGCAGCGTGTTCGCGATCTCGAAAAACGATATCGTGATTCGGGAAATGTAAGGTCTGACATTTGTACGGCTTGTCGATTTAAGAATCCAACCGGATCTGGCGAATGGATTTGGCAATTTCATTGCAAACCAGATGCTTCATCGGAGCCATGTTGACCTTGGCAGACACAATTATTCCCAGCTTCAGCGCCTTTAACTGACTGACCTCCAGGGGAACAAATCTAAGTTGCCCCGATTCAATCTCATCGAGAAAGCCGAGCTTTGTATAAAGGCCCAGTCCGCCACCCCGCAATATCATGTCTTTTGCCAAGGGCAGCGAGTTGGTAAATATGCTGGTGGTCAGCGAAGTGGTAATGTCCGTGATCACCTGATCCAGAATCGAATGTCCCCCGCGTGCATCAATTGATCTGATCAGCTTAAATCCAGTTAGATCTTCAATATTCAGATAGTTGCGCTCGGCCAACGGATGATTGGGTAACAGGATTGCGCCGATGGGCGCTGACTTTTCGGCTATCGTTCGAATGTCCGGATGTGTCGAATCCCAAAATGAAAGTCCTATATCCGCATTGCCATCTGCTACGGCCGTAATCACTTCTTCAGGTTGGGCAGTGGCCACCGAATAGGAGACTTCAGGATAGGAATTGCTGAATTGTCCCAACACGCCGGGCAATATCCCCAGGGCAATGGAATCCAGGGTCATGATTTCAACATGGCCCGTCCGCATGTCTCGAATGTCCTCGATGAGCACGCTCATACGTTCGAAATCGAACAATGTCTTACGACAATGTTCCAGCACGATGGACCCGGCGCTGGTTAGCTTCACGCCTTCCGAATGACGATGAAAGAGCTTGATTCCCAACTGTTTTTCAGTGCGCAGGATATTGCGGTTCACCGATGTCGAGGAAATATCAAGCACCTTTGCAGCCTTTCGAATCGAACCCTGCCGGGCAACCTCGTCAAAATATTTTAGAAAGCTGTTATGCACGCCGAATAGCTCCTCAAATTCACGTGGTGCACTTTCTGCACCGCCGTTGGTATTTTTTAACACTAGCTGCATCGCCCACGCATTTGTAGCGTTTCATTCGAAAAGTTTCGAAGCGTGTTGAAAATGGAGTGACTCACATGAATGTTGGATTAAATCGCAATGTGAACCGGAGAACCCTGCTAAAAGGCGCGGGCGCCGCAGCAGGTATGGCCAGTGCAGGCACATTTCTGTCGGTTCTACCCGCCCAGGGTGCTGACCCGTTTACCATTCGCATGCAATTGGGCTGGTTGGCATCGAACGGAATTCTTGGAGAGGTCGCCGCAGACAAGCTCGGCTATTTCGCCGATGAGGGGTTGAAACTGGAAATTATTCCCGGCGGGCCGAATGTAGACGGTGTCGCATCGGTTGCATCAGGGGCCAATAATTTTGGATCGATTTCTTCGAGCCCATCACTGATGTTGGCGCGTTCTGCGGGCATTCCAATCAAGTGCATCGCGGCCGGCTATCAACAGCACCCGTTCACTTATTTTTCCTTGAACGACAAGGGCAATGTGCGAACACCGCAGGACCTGATTGGCAAACGGGTCGCGACCCAGGGCACCGCACGAATTCTGCTGCGGGCCCTGCTGGCGAAAAATGGCATTGCCGAAGATCAGGTCACCGTTTCTGTGATGGGTGGCGATATGGCCCCGCTGATGACCGGACAGGTTGATGTGGTCACCGGTTGGAAGACCAATGTTGGCGCATTGTCGGTGTTGGGCAGCGGTCGCGTGGACATGACATTGTGGGATAGTGGCATCCAGCTCTATGCCAACCCTTATTATACGACGGACAGCATGCTGGCCGAACATGGTGATAAAATCACGGCTGCCATTCGCGCTATTTCAAAGGGTTGGGGCTGGGTCCACAACAATCCTGAAGGTGGCGTGGACGCCCTTGTTGAGCGCTATCCCAACATGAAAAAAGAGAACGAAATGAAGGCGGTTGGCCTTGTGAACAACTATTCGTTCAACGAAAAAACAGCCGCTGGTGGCTGGGGTGTGATGACCAAGGAGAACTGGCAGAGCCAGATCGATACCTATGATAGCCTGGGTCAATTCAAAAGCGGCGCACCAAAATTGGAAGATGTCATGACGCTCGACATTTTGAATGCGACGGCCGATACGCGTCCCAAACTCGGCTGATCGAACATGGCCGCTCTACAAACTCCGGCAGCGGAATCTGATTTCGCTGCCGCCTCCTTGCAGGGTGCGTCGGTTCGCTTCGGTGAACTAACCGCCCTGTCAAATATCACGCTGGACATTCCGGTCGGAGAATTCTGGACGATCTTGGGACCTTCGGGCTGTGGTAAATCCACCATGTTGCGCTTGGTTTCTGATCTGATTCCGGCGGCGGCAGGAAGCGCTGTCATATTTGGCAAGTCCACCGAAGAAGCACGGCTGGCCCGGGAAATCGCCTTTGTGTTTCAAGATGCCACCCTGCTGCCGTGGCGAACGGCCCTCAGCAATGTTGAATTGCCGTTGGAGATCGGTCGCAAACGGGGCGTAACAATTCCAGCAGGTGACCGAACCCCAATGGAATTGTTGGAGATGGTCGGCCTGAAGGGGCGCGAAAACGCCCTGCCCCATGAATTGTCAGGGGGAATGCGGCAACGCGTTGCCATCGCCCGTGCCCTGGTGTGCCAGCCAAAATTGCTTTTGATGGACGAGCCGTTCGGCGCTCTGGACGAAATGAAACGCGACCTTTTGAACATGCAATTGCTGGAAATCTGGCGTGAGACCGGGACCACAATTTTGTTTGTCACCCATTCTATTTCCGAGGCCGTATTTCTGGGACAGAAGGTGCTGATGCTTCAGGCCCATCCCGGAAGGATCAAACAGATCGTCGATATCGATCTGCCCTCGCCGCGAGAAATCAAGATTCGCGAAACTCCAAGATTCAACAAATATTGCAGTGAACTGCGCGCCCTGCTGGAGGAGTGCTGATGGCAACCGTCGATCTCCCCCTGGATGAAGAGGCACAGGAGCACAACAGCTCCTTCCCCCTGTTCAGCGAACGTTTCATGAAGGTTGCCATTCCCGTCGGCACGGCTGTAGCACTGATTGCAATCTGGCAACTTGGTGTGCGGATCTTTGAAGTTCCAACCTATATCGCGCCCGCTCCGAGCGACGTTGCGGCCGAATTCTATGGCGAATTTCCACTGCTGATGCGGAATTTCTGGCCAACATTGTATGAAAGCATCACGGGTTTTGTCGTTGGCAATCTGGCCGCCATTTTGATCGCCATCGCCTTTGTGCACAGCAAGGGGGTCGAGAAAGCCTTTTTCCCGATCGCGGTATTCATCAACACCATTCCGATCCTGGCAATCGCTCCAATTCTGGTCTTGATCTTTGGCGCAGGAATGACTGCTAAAGTTGTGATCGCAGCGTTGATTTGTTTCTTTCCAACATTGGTCAACATGGTCCGAGGATTGCAGGCAGTCACACCGCAAACATTGGAATTGGCTCGAATACTATCGGCTTCCAAGTCTGAAATTTTTTGGAAAATGCGTCTGCCTTCATCTTTGCCCTTTCTGTTTTCAGCGCTCAAGATCGCCGCCACGACATGTGTGATTGGCGCCATTGTCGGAGAATGGATCGGAGCCGATCTGGGACTCGGCGCACTGATCATTGACAGCACGTTCAATTTCCGCGCTCCGCTGTTATACGCCACCGTTTTTCTATCATCAGGACTATCAGTGTTTTTGTTCACCACCGTGAGCGTTATCGAAAAGCTGGTGGTGCGCTGGTAGCCGCACGTCAACGTCACTTTCGGAACCAGCAGGTTCCCACTCTTTGGAGGTCAAAATGTCTGAACGCCAACTCACCCACGTTCAACTGGAAGGCAGCATGGTTCCGGTAGTCGCTGATTGCGATGTGGTCGTCATCGGCGCCGGACCGGCAGGGCACAGTGCAGCGGTATCAGCTGCGCGCAATGGCAGTTCTGTAACATTGCTCGAGCGTTACCATCATCTTGGGGGCATGGCCTCCGGCGGCATGGTGCTTGTGCTCGACGATATGGTCAATGAAGGCAATGAAATTGTCACCACGGGTCTGGTTGATGAATTTGTTGAACGGTTGGAAAAGCAGGATGCCGCTGTCTATCCCCCTCGCGAAGAATGTCAGACCAATTGGGAGATGTGGCAGAAATGGTCGCGCTGGGGCTGTATCGACTTCCATAAGGCGATGATGCCGCAACCGATCATCCATGCTGTGGCTTTCGATCCGGATGCCTGGAAGCGGGTCAGTCTGGACATGGTTCGAGAAGCAAAGGTCAATCTGAGAACCCATTCCTGGTTTTCAGATGTCCTGATGGAAGGTGGCAAGATCACCGGTGTAATTGCCCAGACAAAGATGGGACGACAGGCAATCCGGGCCAAGATTGTTGTCGATGCCACCGGAGATCTTGATGTGGGTGTGGCCGCTGGTGCCGACTATACCGACGGACAGTTCATCGTCACGACCGTGTTCCGTCTCTGCGACGTCGATACCAAAAAGGCCATTGAATTCGAATTTTCCCATCCGGAAGAATACAAGAAAATTGACCGTCAGGCCCGGCGGGTCATCGGCGGTGCCTGGGGCATGTGGTGGCTGAAAACGCCCTTGCCCGGCGTGGTTTGGTGCAATTGCCCGCATATGCCCGGCTACGACGGCCTGACGCCCGAACATATGGTCGCTGCCGAATATGAAGGCCGCGAAAGAATGATGAATCTGCTGGCCTATGCCCGCGAAAATGTTCCCGGCTTCGAGAATGCAAAAATGCTCGGGGCGGCAGAACAGATGGGCATCCGACAGACCCGGCTGTTGCAGGGTGAATACGTTGTCACAAAGGACGACGTCTCCTCGCGCCGCTATTTCCAGGATACGGTGTGCCGGGGTCGTGACTACTACACCCCTTATCGTTCGCTGCTTCCAAAGGGAATTGACAACCTGATCGTTGCCGGACGTCATTATTCCGTCGACAGCGATGCACAAAAACTCTCCCGGGAAATTCCGCCCTGCATGTCGCAAGGTGAGGCTGCCGGAGTTGCTGCAACGCTGGCGCTGGAAGGTGATATCGCCCTGCGACAGGTTGATCACAAAGATATTCAAAAACGCATGCGTGCCCAGGGAGCGGACCCCGGCGACGCCCCCTCTGCCAATGCATTGATTGAACCTGCTGTTGCAGCTGAATAAGGAATAGAAGAGTGTCAGAAAACATCATGCCCCTCAGCGGTGTCCGGGTGATCGACTTTACCCAGGTTATGCTCGGGCCCTGCGCCACACAGATGCTTGGTGACTTCGGCGCCGATGTCATCAAAATTGAGCGGACGGGAACCGGCGATCTGTCACGCAATTTCTTCGGTGAAACAACTGAAGCAGCGATGAACAACGCCGTCTTTGCCTCGCTCAACCGAAACAAGCGTTCGGTAGAAATCGATACCAAATCCGATCAGGGTCGGGACGCGGTCCTTGAACTGGTCAAAACCGCCGATGTGGTGGTGGACAATTTTCGTGCCGGAGTGATGGAGCGCTTGGGTTTTGGCTACGAAGACTTAAAGAAAATCAATCCACGGATTATCTGTGCATCAGGAACCGGTTTCGGACCAATTGGCCCCTACGCCCACAAGGGTGGGCAGGATGTGCTGGCTCAGGCGATGACCGGAGTGATGGAGACCCGACAGGACCCGTCCATTCCCCGTTCCATCTATCCAACAACCCTGTGCGATTATTCCGCAGGCATGCATCTGGTGCAGGGCATTCTGGCAGCGTTGCTGATGCGTGAAAAAACCGGAATTGGGCAACAGGTCAATGTATCGCTTTACGACAGCATCATCGCGATGCAGATGCAGGAGGCCGCACACTGGTCAAAAAACAATGAAGTGTTGAACTGGGCCGCAATGCCCTTAACCGGTGTATTTGAGACCACCGATGGCGCATTGGTATTGGTCGGCGCGTTCAAGACCAATCCCCTTCGCGACATCTGCGCCGCTCTCGGGCTTGAGGATTTGTCCGAAACCTTTCCGGACCTGCCGTCTCAGCGCAAAAACAAAACCTATCTGCAAGACCTGTTCCGGGCAGAATTTGCAACCAACACCACCGCTCACTGGCTGCAGCGCCTTGAAGCTCAGGATCTGCTCTGCGCGCCGGTTCGTTCTCTTGCAGAAGCACTGGCTGACCCACAAACTGAAATCAATCAGATGCTGGAGTCCATCGACCATCCTGTACTGGGTGAAATCACACTTGTCAGTTCACCGGTTCATCTCAGCGCCGCACCAACGGAAATTCGTCAAATGCCTCCCAAACTGGGGGAGCATACCGAAGAGGTCATGGCTGAGATCGGTCGAAACAGCGAGGCAAGGTTGGCGGGATGAGCGTTCTATTCGAAGTCAAAGATCATGCAGCCCGGATCACAATTGACCGACCTGATCGTATGAACGCCGTTGACACCGAGACCAATGATAAATTGGAATCGATCTGGCGTGAAATCGAAGAAAACGGGGACATCCGCTGCGCCGTGCTGACGGGCTCCGGCGACCGGGCGTTCAGCGCCGGTGCGGATCTGAAGGATGACAGCGGCAAGTCGGGTATCGAATATTGGACCGATTCAGGCAACAACGGTTTTGGCGGCATCGCTCTGCGGCAATCGATGAAAACACCGGTAATTGCCCGTGTGAACGGCCTCGCTCTGGGTGGTGGCATGGAAATGGTGCTCGGTTGTGACGTGGTAATCGCCGCAGAGACAGCACGTTTCGGGCTGCCGGAAGCCAAGGTTGGTCGGGTTCCGCTGGAAGGCGGCATGGTGTTGTTGCAACGTCTGATTCCAAGAAATGTGGCGGTGGCGATGATGATGACCGGTCGGTTGGTTTCGGCTGAGGAGATGGCCAAATTCGGCCTGGTGAATTCCGTCGTATCGTCAGATCAACTGGACGCTGAAACAGACCGCTGGATTGAAGACATCCTCACCTGTGCACCGCTCAGCCTCAAAGCGATCAAAGCAACAGTTCGGGATACGGCGCAGATGTCGCCGCAGGATGCACTGGCTTTCCGTTCGAATGAGCTCATTGCAGCACTCGGGTCGGAGGATTCTGATGAGGGTGTTACCGCGTTCAGGGAAAAACGTCCCCCGGTTTGGCAGGGACGATAGTGGAATGACGCTGGTGATCCTGGCAGCCTGTGTCGATATCAAGGACGGAATCTGTACAACATCCTGCCCGGTCGATTGTATCTATGAGGGGGAACGAATGTATTACATTCACCCCGTAGAATGCATCGAATGCGGCATGTGCGAGTCAATTTGCCCGGTTGATGCCATCCGCTATGCCGATGAAGTCACCCCCGAAGAAGTCGCATTTGTCGACTTGAATGCGGCAGCATTTCACAACACAGATGGTGAGTTGGGTTTTCCGGGAGGATGGAAAAAAGATCACAAACCATTGGCAGATCCACCAGAACTTGAAAAACTGCTGATTCAGAAATGAACAGGGCAATCAGCCCGACGGAACAATCACACGGAGCACCATTGAATGGCAAAGCACACATCACTGATCGGCGGTGAATGGACCGATTTTGGAAATTATCAGGCCAACGTCAACCCGGCCAATACCGACGACATTATCGGGGAATATTCTTACGCTGATGCCGACGGCGTTGATCAAGCCGTTGCGGCGGCGGCCGCAGCAAAATCGGCTTGGGCCAATTCCAACCCGCAGACCCGACACGACCTGTTGGCCGCCATCGGTACAAAACTGGCCGAACGAGCAGATGAAATCGGCACCCTGCTGGCTCGTGAAGAGGGAAAGACCCTCGGTGAAGCCAAAGGGGAGACCATGCGCGCGTCGCAGGTGTTCAAGTTTTTTGCAGGCGAGGCGCTGCGACTTGCAGGCGAGCTTCATCCGTCGGTGCGAAACGATATTGATGTCGAAATCACCCGTGAGCCGGTGGGAATTGTCGGTTTAATTACCCCTTGGAATTTTCCCATCGCCATTCCCGCATGGAAAACCGCCCCTGCCCTGGCCCATGGCAATTGTGTGGTCTTAAAACCGGCGGACCTCACACCAGGCTGTGCCCATGTTCTGGCCGAGATCATCCACGAATGCGGATGTCCGCCCGGCGTTTTCAACCTTGTGATGGGCCGCGGATCAACGGTTGGCGAAGCGTTGATCAATCATCCCGAAGTCGGCGCGATTTCGTTTACCGGGTCGGTGCCCGTTGGCAATGGCATCGCTGCCACATGCGGACGGCTGCGCAAAAAG
>CAJQPW010000166.1 GCA_905480295.1 uncultured Rhizobiaceae group bacterium
GGCGCGTCGTTGATCGGGTCAACGGTGATATCGAGGGTCGCGGTGTCCGTCAGGAAACCGTCGGTGATCGTGTATGTTACCTGCGGCACGGGGCCGTTGAAATTGGTCGCCGGAACAAACTCGTAGGATCCATCACCGTTCAGTGTCAGGTCACCCTCTGTCAGATTGGCTGTGTCGCCAGCCACATAAACCAGACCACCAACCGTAAATCCACTGACCGTTATGCCGTCCCCATCGAGATCGCTGTCGTTCGACAGAACACCGGTGATGGCAGGCACGGTAAGCGTTGTGTCCTCATCGGTCGTGCTGGTGTCATCACCCGCCGTCGGTGCGTTGTTCACTTCATCAACGGTGATATCGAGAGTCGCCGTGTCAGTCAGGAAACCGTCCGTGACCGTATAGGCCACCTGCGGCACGGCGCCGTGGAAATCGGTGACCGGAATGAAAGAATAGGAGCCGTTGGGGTTCAGTGTGAGGGATCCTACACCGGCAATGACAGCCGTATCGCCTGCCGTAAAGGTGCCGAGGATTCCTGTCACCGAGAAGCTATCAACAAGAACACCGTCACCATCCAGGTCGCTATCATTGGATAATACACCGGTCAGTGCAGGCACCGTGAGTGTTGAATTTTCGTCGACATTGTTCGTATCATCCGAAGCCGTCGGTGCGTCATTGACCGGATCAACCGTGATATCGAGTGTCGCGGTATCACTCAGGAAACCGTCGGTGATCGTATAGGTTACCTGCGGCACAGGGCCACTAAAATTCAGCGCTGGAACGAATTCATAGGACCCATCGCCGTTCAGGGTCAGATCACCTTCGGTGAGAGTGGCCGTGTCACCAGCGAGATAGACCAGGCCACCGACCGCAAACCCGCTGACCGTCACACCGTCGCCATCCAGATCGCTATCATTGGACAGAACACCTGTCAGCACAGGCACGGTCAGCGTGGTGTCTTCGTCAACAGTATCGGTGTCATCACCCGCCGCTGGCGCGTCATTGATCGGATCGACCGTGATATCGAGCGTTGCCGTATCGCTCAGAAATCCGTCCGTAATCGTGTAGGTCACCTGCGGAACGGCACCGTTGAAGTCGAGAACCGGAACGAAGGTGTAAGAACCGTTGGAGTTCAACGTCAGGGAGCCGACGCCAGCTATGACAGCCGTATCGCCCGCCGTGTAGGTGCCGACAATGCCCGCCACCGAGAACACATCAACAAGTACGCCATCTCCGTCCAGATCGCTGTCATTGGAAAGCACGCCTGTCAGCGCAGGCACGGTGAGAGTCGTGTCTTCGTCCAGATTATCCGTATCATCACCCGCAGATGGTGCATCATTGATCGGATCAACGGTGATATCGAGGGTCGCGGTATCGCTGAGGAAACCGTCCGTGATGGTATAGGTCACCTGCGGAACGGCACCGTTGAAGTCGAGCACCGGAACGAAGGTGTAAGAACCGTTGGGGTTCAACGTCAGGGAGCCGACACCGGCAATGATGGCCGTATCACCAGCCGTTTAGGTGCCAACAATGCCTGCCACCGAGAACACGTCAACCAGCACCCCGTCTCCGTCCAGATCACTGTCATTGGACAGAACACCCGTGATTGCAGGCACGGTCAGCGTGGTGTCTTCGTCCAGATTATCCGTATCATCACCCGCAGATGGTGCATCATTGATTGGATCAACCGTAATATCGAGGGTCGCGGCATCACTCAGGAAACCGTCCGTGATCGTATAGCTCACCTGCGGCACAACGCCGTTGAAATTGGCCGCTGGAACAAATTCGTATGATCCATCACCGTTTAGCGTGAGATCACCTTCTGTCAGATTGGCGGTATCACCAGCCACATAAACCAGACCACCAACCGTGAAACCGCTGACCGTTACGCCATCGCCATCGAGATCGCTGTCGTTCGACAGAACACCCGTGATTGCAGGCACGGTCAGCGTGGTGTCTTCATCGACATTATCGGTGTCATCACCGGCGGACGGTGCATCATTGACGGCGGAAACGGCCAGATCCACCGTGCTAACGGTAACCGAGTTGCCCTGCCCCTCATTGTCATCCGTCGTCAGGGTTAAAACGGCAGGCCCGTTAAAATTGAGAGCTGTCGAGAAGGTCAAACCGTCGAGGGCCGCATTCACTTCGGCCTGGGTTCCGCTGATCGTGACACTGGATGTGCCATCGTCACCGACCACGGCACCACTGCCCGGTGAAACCGTCAACACCCCGTTGGTGACCGCGACCGTTACCGAAAGGGCATCCCCATCAGGGTCATCAATCGATATCGCATTCCCATTGGTGGCGTTGAAAACGAGAGGCGTCTCTTCCGGCGTGGTGGTAACCGGCAATGCAGCACCCGCGGTTATTGGAACCGTGTTTACCGGAGCCTGATTGACGTCTGTTATCGCCGTCACAACCGATTGTGCCGTCGCCAGAATTGCGGAATCGCGTGCATTGCTCAACACCAGTTGCAGATCTTCCGATCCCTCATAATCGGTGTCTGCATTGGCATTGAGACTGAAGCTCAGCGACTTGCTGGCAGCGTTGTTGTCGGCGGAAAACACGATGCGACTGTTGTCGGCCAATGTGGCGGATTCAAAGGAAAATTGCTCGAACCGGTCGCCTGTTCCGTCACTTAATCCGATGGTCGCCGATGCACCCAGCGAATAGGAGGAACTGCTCAGCGTCACGTCATCATAGCGAAATTCTATCTCGTTACTGCCCTCACTCAATACCACCTGAAAGGTGATCCTCTCAGATGATGAATTATCGTAATAAATGACGACATCGTTGAACTGGACGATAAATTCCCGTTGCCCCGGCAGGCCCTGCGTGAGCGTGTAGACGTCATCGCTGTTGCTCTGGTTCAGACCCAGAATATCCCAAAAAGGTGCGATGGCAGGGAGACCGTTCAGCGTATCGCCTGCGGAAAAACTGACGTTTTCATAGGCATCTGAATTGTTGGGCGGCGGGCCGCCGAAGGTCAGGATGCCAAAGTCGCTGACATAAAGTTCCGAATAGGACTGGCCATAAAAATCAAAGTCGAAACCTATGCCAACTTGGGCCGGGTCGAAGATACCGAGACCCAGGGCGTTGGCCGAAAGGTTGGAAGAAATATCCTGAAAATTGGATCCGCTTTGACTTTGTGAATCATAGTCGGCCGAATAGCTCAGTGTGACCCCATCAAACGAAAAATAGGGCGCAGCATCAGCCGCTGTCTGAATGGCCGCGGCAAGATCAGCATAATCAGCATCAGTGGTGTCAATATTGATGGCGGAAATGTCGACCGCGATGGGCGACCCCATGGGCGGCACCGCATCCAGAGTTATGGTGTAGGAAGCAGCAGCCCCTTCGGCGACAGCAGCGTCCCCGGTGAGCGTCCATGTTGGCGCATTGACCGTGATCGTGCCTGTATCTACCGACGCGTCAACATCATTGATCTCGTAGCTGAAACTGGCCTGACCAGAAAATGAAGTGTCTGCGGTGAATGTGATCGTGCCGTCTGCGTTGAGCGTCACATCACCCACACCGGTCACCGTAACCGTGCCGCCAGTCGCAATCGGTGTTCCATCGATGGCAGTAATGATCCCACCACCATCGGGCACATCATCATTGCCAAGCGGGTTCAAAACAACGGTCTGTCCGGAAAACACGGTGTAGGTATCGTCGTTTGCAACAACCGGATCATCGATATTGTCGACGGTGAAACTGAGCACTTCCACGGTTGAATTGGCGGTCAACTGACTGACCTGGTTTTCAGCGTTGGACTCACGCGATACCGCCATCACATTGACGGTATAGGTGTTGAGAGCAACAGGCACCTGCAATCGAAGGGCTGCCAGATCCGCGGCAGCAATCGTCACCACGCCGGCAACCGGTGTCTGCGCGGTCGATCCGACAAAGAAAGTGGCACCTGCCGGGATAGAGGAAAACTGATATTCGAGAAGCACTTCCGAGCCATCAATGTCGATCAGCGAAGCCGCGATCAGGGGGCTGATATTCATCATCGCGCCAGGACCGGCACTGCCCGTGCCCACCGCGAGATCCGGCGCATCGGCAACGGCATCAAACCGGAAGACGACATCTTCGCTGGCCGATGTCGCAGATCCGTTGGGCTCCGAAGCTTCAACGGTGAGTTGAACGGTCACATCGGCATCAGAATGCTGGTCAGGACCAGGCGGTATCAGAAAAATCGCATCGACGTCCCATCCGTCGAGATAGGCAATATCACCGGTTCCCGAAGACAGGAAATTACGCGTACCATCGCTCAGCGTGTAACCGGCCGCTATGCCGGCAACGCTGTATCGAAGTGTTTCAGAGCCGTCTCCATCACCTTGCGTGGAAGTCAGGTCGACAATGCCTGACACGGTATCTTCATCAGCCGCCGAGCTGACCAGTCCAACAGGAAGAACCGGGGTATCTGCGACCCCCTGGATATTGATTGCAGCATAGGATTGAGTGTTGAATCCATTCGTATTTTCAACGACATAATTGAAATGCTCAACACCACTGAAATCAGCCAGCGGTTGATATTCAAATGTTCCGTCTGCAAACAAAATGAGCGTCGCACCAGAAGGCATGATGTGGGCAATCGTCAGATCACTGCCTGCCGGATTGACAAAAATCGGATCACCTGAACTGTCGAGCGCCGAGGTGATTGAAATGTCGATATTGTTGGGGTCGCTGTCATTGGCCAGAAGACCCGTCGCCGTTGTCGCCTGCAGCGGCACATCTTCCTGACCGACATAAACGTCCCGGTTCGCTGCCGGCTGATTGATGATCGTGCCAAATGTAACCGCTGTATTGGCCACTTCACTGGCAAATGCACCATCGAACACCTGAACATCGATCGATCGAGGCGTTGGGTCGATGCCACCATAATTGGTGTTTTCAAAGGAAATCGACTGAATGGCCGTTTGATAGTCGGTTGTGCTGGCATCGCCCGACAGGGTCACCGTGATGACGCCTGCGACGCCGGTATCGACCATCCCTGTGAGACCCAGACTGGTCAGCACGGCGGTCTCAATATTCATCTGATCGCCAACAAAGGCATTGGTCAGCGTGATGGTCGCGCCCGTGGCCGTTCCAGCAGCATTGGTGACAATCGTATCGCCATCCGCAATGGCCACCGGTGTTCCGCTGATTGCATTGGAATAGAAGATCGTCTGGTAATTGCTGCCGGTTGCCAGAGAGGAATCATCTTCATCAAGATCAATCCCTGTGGCATTGGCAACATCCGGGTTGGTGAACACCAGATCGCCATCACCATCGTGATTGTAATAGGCATAGGGCGTTCTGGTTTCGTAGGTCATGGTCAGCTGATTGATCGAGTTCCAGGAATACTGGACCCAACTGGATTCTTCGCTGTCCTGATCCGCAGAACCGGTGGCTTTCAGATTGACACCATCATTGCTGACTTCAAGATTGGTACCCGCCTGAACCGTATAGGAAGACAGATCCGCCAGAGCCGCCGCCAGGCTTTCCCGCGTCGTCACCGTGCCCGGACCGGTACCGTCAATATCGGCGGTGGTCAGGCTGACCTCGCCAATTTCTGCCCGCTCGGTCTGATTGGTGCCGTTTCGGAAAATTTCCCAAACAATGGTCGCGCTGCCGATATTTCCGGAATTGGATCCACCAGCGACTGCCGACGTGTTGTGAACATAGACCCTGAAATCATCCAGGGTCGGGTCGTCATTGTCACCGCTATCATCATCACGAGTGCCAAATCCGACAAAAATTTCAGAAGCATTCGTCACCGACACAACCGTCGCGCGAACATCCACACTCACCGGTCCAGCAGCGGTTTCAACCGTGCCGGCATTTTCCCAGATGGCCACGGTTCCGACTTCACCAACCGTTCCATATTGGGGCGCGGTGCCGGGAACAAATCCGTCGACATAGACCACAGTTGGCGGGTCGACGGTGCCAAGTTCAAATGCGCCCAACACCCCCCGGAACCCTGTCGCCTCGTATGCCTTGGCTTCGATCGTTCCCTCTACCACTTCAAGATCCCAGTCGCCACCATGGTCCTGCGAACCGGTCAGATCGTCAGACGCCACAACATCTGCACCCGTCACCCTGGCCAATTCGGCAGCGGCCTCGCGTCCAACAGCGCCTGCCCCAAAGTCACAGCCATAAATCAGAATGTCCCCATCCGCCGCCAGCGCGGTGCCGATCAGCGCCAAAGCATCGGCATGACGACCGGCAATCGTCTCTGATGTCATCTGGCCTGAACCAAGATTCAGCACACCTGAATCGCCATGAGAAAAAATATGCACCGACAGCAGATCTTCCCGACCCTCGAGAATGTCGGCAATCTGTTCGACCCCATCCGATTGCAGGTCCAGAATGTGAACCTCGACATCCGGGTCCAGTTCATTGAGTAGTGCGCCGATTTCCTCAACGCTGCCATCGATGAAAACCACGTCGCGGGACAGATCTCGTTGGGTCGGAGGTACCAGATCCTCATTGGCCAGAGCGTCATTCAACCCGCTGTTGACCGCATTGGCATCGGCAAACTCGCTGTGAATGGCATGATCCACCATGTCATTGGCGGTCTGTACACCTGCAGCATCGAGCAATATTCGGGGTTCGAGAACCCGCATCAACGGTTTCTCAATCGCCGGCATTTCAACGGCCTGGCGACGCCGGAAAACTTTGCCCAATGCAGACAGCACGTTGCACCCCTTGTCGGTTGCTTGTCATGCGCCCAGACAACCGTATGGCGTCCGCATGGCAACCGATTTGCCCACACCAAAAATTCCGTAGAATTTCCGGTGCGATATATCTGCGATATTACGGTTAACAGGCTGTTAAAACGGAAACTTCGCTGATCATTGCGCAAGGGTGCAATTGGGGCTTAGCCGCCGCCTGAGTGACGGGGTCTGACGGGGGTCAGGCAATACTGCAATCATCGTTCAGCATCGAACCGGGTCGCTTGTTGACCTCAACTGCGTCGATGCCAGTTGGGGAGCATTGATTCCCAAATTCCGTCCTTGCGAACAAGCTTGTGCCACAATGCACCAATCACGTGAGAAAGAAGCAGAATTGCCGTTACAGCGAGCGAAAACTCATGGAACGCGGTCATCGCTGAGACAAACAATCCACTAAGTGCCGGCGTGGCGTATCCATAAGCAATTGCCAGCCCGGACAAAACGATCATGGCCACCCCGACATAAATGCCATGATGCGCCACCTTGGAGAGCACGCGCTCCCAGTTCGGCGCATCCGAAGTCAGCCTTGTTGAACCATTGAACCACCGCATCCAGAAGAACCGAAACAGGAACACCAAACCCAAACACACAGCAAAAGTGATTTCCGTAGAAAATAATTCGGGATCAGCCAATTGAGATACGCTGTCTACGCCAGTGAGATAGCCGTAACCCAACAATCCAGCCGTGCTCCAATGCAGCAGCTTCGCCATCCATCCATGATGCTTTGTCATCAGGCTTGGTTTGTTCATTTTGAGCGCACTTTGGTTGCAATGAAGTTGATCATTGCGGGGTTGATTTCATGGGAAGTATGATGAAACCAGCCTACAGCGGAAATGTTTCAGCTATCGGTCTGTGACGTAAAGTTTTGTAAAGACACGGATTCATTTCCTCCGTTTCACCCCTATCCGGCAAACGGCAAATCAATACCTGCCGCCCCTAGGCCGGGAACAAATATCCAATCACCAAAGCAAACGCGATGACCAGCAGAAGATAGCTCCAACGTCGGTTCACAGGCGTCTCCAATCCGGGTTCATCGTGATTGTTGCAATTCGATCCGGGCACAGGCTAAGGAAGCGGCACCACACTCACCCGCCCACAGATACGCGCAGTCATGAATCAAGATCAAGTCGAAACTGAAGATCGATATCTCGTTGCCGCGCTCTACAAATTTGTCACCTTGGGCACCTTTGGGGATCTGCAGGCACCGTTGCAGGAAACATGCAGCAAACATGACGTTATGGGGACCATTCTTCTGGCCCATGAAGGCATTAATGGCACCATCTCCGGGCCGGAAGCGGGCATAAAGGCCGTCATCAAATGGCTGCGCAGCAAGCCTGAATTCAGCGATCTGGATGTCAAATATTCATGGTCTGATCATCCGCCATTTTATCGGATGAAGGTGCGGCTGAAAAAGGAAATTGTTACCCTGGGGGTTGAGGGGATCGATGCCGCCAATCAGGCCGGAACATATGTTGACCCGCAGGATTGGAACGAACTGATCAGTCAGCCAGACGTCATCGTTGTCGACACACGCAACGATTATGAAGTGGCCATTGGTACATTCGAGAACGCTCTCAATCCCAACACCAGCAGCTTCCGGGACCTTCCCGATTGGGTCGATACGAAGATGGAAGCCAATCCTGATACAAAAATCGCGATGTTCTGCACCGGTGGCATTCGATGCGAAAAATCAACCGCGCTGCTGAAATCCCGCGGTTACGAAAACGTCTTTCACCTCAAGGGTGGTATTCTGAAATATCTGGAGAACATTCCTGCCGAAGACAGCAAATGGCAGGGCGAATGCTTCGTCTTTGACCAGCGCGTCTCGGTCAAACACGGTCTGGAAGTCGGGCAATATGACATGTGCCACGCCTGCCGCATGCCTATCGATCAAAACGACATGGCTGACGAG
Source organism: uncultured Rhizobiaceae group bacterium (assembly GCA_905480295.1). Lineage (GTDB taxonomy): Bacteria > Pseudomonadota > Alphaproteobacteria > Rhizobiales > Rhizobiaceae > Pseudahrensia. The sequence continues at coordinate 8,629 of CAJQPW010000166.1, forward strand.
CGCTATGTCAAAGGCATTTCCTGCCCCCATTGTCACGATGAAACCAACGCCAAACAGCGGGCCCGTTTTGAAGAACGTCAAAAGCAGATTGAACTGGCGAAATCCAGAAATCAGCAACACATCGCTGCCGACCTGAAAGCGGCAAAGGCGGCAAAGGCGGCAAAGGCTGCAGCAGCAGCCGAGGCCGCCACGTTGGAACAGCCCGCGCGACGGGCAGAGCCTGCTAAATCCCGCTCCTGACACTCAACTGGATGGGTATTTTGCGCCCGCGCAAAATTCTCAGCGGTCGCTTTCCTGCCACCGTGGATTGATCCAGGGCTGCAGATTGGACCGGCTGGCAAGTTCTTTGCCTAGAATGTGATCGCTGGCTTTCTCAGCCGTCATGATCGCCGGTCCGTTGAGATTTCCATTTGTGATGCGCGGAAAAATCGACGTATCGATGACCCGCAATCCCGACACGCCGATCACCCGGCATTCCGGATCAACAACGGCCATCGGGTCGTCCAGCGCACCCATTTTCGCCGTCCCGCACGGATGATAGGCGCTTTCCACATGGTCGCGAATATACCCGTCCAACGCCTCGTCGGAGGCAACATCTGCACCCGGTGAAATTTCCTTTCCCCGGAACTCATCAAACGCCTGTTGCCCGAAAATTTCCCGCGTCAGACGTATGCAATGGCGAAAATCAGGGAAGTCTTCCGCATGACTCATATAGTTGAATTGTATGGTTGGCGGTTCCAGCGGATCGTTTGAAGCCAGCGTAATCGTGCCCCGTGACTTCGACCGCATTGGCCCGACATGGGCCTGAAAGCCATGGCCTTCAGCCGGTGCCTTGCCGTCATAACGAATGGCCACCGGCAGAAAGTGATATTGAATATCGGGATATTCAACACCCGGTTTGGAGCGAACAAAAGCTGCGCTTTCAAACTGGTTTGAGGCCCCCAGACCGCTTTTGAAAAACAGCCATTCAGCACCAATAAGAGCCTTCGAAAACAGGTTGAGTTTTGAATAGAGCGTGATCGGCTGGGTGCAGGCCTGTTGAATATACAGCTCCAGATGATCCTGCAGATTGGCCCCGACCCCGGGACGGTCGGCCAGAACCTCAATCCCCCTGTTGCGCAGATGCCGGGCCGGGCCAATGCCCGACAGCATCAGGAGTTTCGGTGAATTGATCGACGATGCGGCCAGCACGACTTCGCGATGGGCCCGCACCTGTTCAACCCGGTCTCCGCGTTGAATTTCGACACCGATCGCCGTCTTTCCGTCAAACAATACGCGGCGCACGAAACAACTCATCATGCGCAGGTTTTCGCGCTTCAGTGATGGCTTCAGATAGGCATTTGCAGCAGACCAGCGCCGACCCTTGTAAACGGTCTGCTCCATCGGGCCAAAGCCTTCCTGCTTGAGCCCGTTATAGTCATCGGTGACTTCAAATCCCGCCTGCTCACCGGCCTTGACGAAAGCGTTGAACAGGGGGTTGTCACGCGGGCCGCGCCCGACATGCAGCGGGCCGGACTCTCCCCTGCCCTCACCCGACGCGCCACCATGGCTGGTTTCCGCCCGTTGGAAATAGGGTTGAACATCAGCGTAGGACCAGCCGGTGGCACCGCTGTCCTGCCAATGATCAAAGTCCCGCGCATGACCGCGCACATAGACCATTCCGTTGATCGAGGAGGACCCCCCGATCACCTTTCCGCGCGGTGTCGCCAGTTGCCGGTTGTTGAGATTGGCCTGTGGTGCTGTTCCAAAACCCCAGTCATAGCGGGCCATGTTCATCGGGTAGGACAACGCCGCCGGCATCTGAATGAACGGGCCGATATCGGTGCCACCATATTCCAGCACCAGCACAGAATATTTGCCATCTTCAGACAAACGGGCAGCGGCAACCGAGCCCGCCGAGCCGGAACCAACAATCACATAGTCGGCTTCCTGAACAAATTGCAGCTGATCGATCCCGTGGCTCATGTCAATCCACTTGCAGGCAAGAATAGTCGATCATGACGTGGCTGGCATAGGCCGGCCGTTCCGTCAGCCGCTGATAATAAGCGTCGAGATTGGGCGTATCGGCCCGGTCAATATTCAGCGTGTAGTAACGGTACAGGGCATGACCAACGATGATATCAGCAAAGGACAGGTCGTCCCCGTTCAGATAGGGGCCATCGCCAATGCGCCGGTCCAGCATTATTGCCAGCTTGCCGACAGCAGCGACGTTGGCAGCCAGCACATCCGCATTGCGTTCGGCGCTGGGGGTACGCACGAGTATCCAGAAGACATCATAGATGACGGACCGCGCGAAAGTGCCCTTGCCCCATTCGGCCCATTGATCAAGCGCAGCGCGCGCAGCCGGATCGGTGGGCCAGAAGGCCTCTTCGCCATAACGCGCACCGAGATAGCGAACAATGGCACAGCTCTCAAACAGGGTAACCGCCCCGTCCTGCAACACCGGCACCAGTCCCATCGGGTTCATCGCCCGATACGCTTCGGTGTTGGTGCCGCCAAAAGCACCGCCCACGTCCAACCGTTCGAAATCCAGATCCAGTTCGGCTACAGCCCAAACCGCCGTCTGCACGTTAGACGAGGTTGCCCGGCCGTGGATGATCAATTTGCTCATGTTTCATTCCCATCATGGCGTGGAAAGCGGGCATTGCCTTCCAGCACGTTTAAGTCCTTGTGATTGCGCATATACCGTTCGCTGGCCAGTTGCAGCGGCTGGTAGTCCCAGGGATAATAGTTCCCGTTGCGCAGCGCATCATACACCACCAGCCTGCGTTTCTGGCTGGCCAGCACATCCTGATTGAAAGCTTCAAAATCGTAGCAGCTGTCGATATGCGCGCGCATCGATTGGTAGAGATCAGCATGCGCCGCTTCAAGAGCCAGATTGACGGTTTCGTTTGGATCCGCATCAAGATCGAACAATTGATCGGGATCAGCCGGACAGACATTCAGTTTGTAACGCCCTTCCCGCAGCATCACCATCGGCGAAATCGAACCCTCCGCGGCATATTCCGAAATCACCTGGCGCGTCTCGTCACGGCCATCCATGGCCGGCATCAAGGAGATGCCATCAAGATCATCGGGCAGCTCGGCCCCGGCCAGATCCAGCAATGTGGGAAAGACATCAAGCGTGGAACTGGGCTCTTTTATCGTGCACGCATCATAGCGCTGTGGCGCATGGATCATCAGCGGAACGCGCGAGGACCCTTCAAAGAAGCTCATTTTGAACCACAGCCCCTTTTCGCCCAGCATGTCTCCGTGGTCGGAAACGAACAGGACAATTGTATCCTCGGTAAACTGACAGGCGTCCAGCGTCTCCAGAATGCCGCCGATTTTTTCATCGATGTAGGAAATATTGCCGAAATAGGCCCTGCGGCTGTCGATCACTTTCTGATCGGTGGTGTCAAAATTGCGCCAGTCCGACATATCCAACAGCCGCCGGGAATGGGGATCATGATCCTCATAATCGATCGTTCCCTGCTGCAAGGACGGCATTTTATCTTCCGGATACAGATCCCAGTATTTCTGCCGGGTTACAAACGGGTCGTGGGGATGGGTAAAGCTGACGGTCAGGCAGAACGGCCGGTCCTCTTCGCGCCGCGCCAGCTGGTGCAGACGCTGGCGGGCGAAAAACGCAACCTCGTCATCATATTCCAGCTGATTGGTGGTTTCCGCCACCCCCGCCGTCGTGACCGAACCGAGATTGTGATACCACCAGTCGATCCGCTCATCCGGTTTGCGCCAATCCGGTGTCCAGCCAAAATCTGCGGGATAGACGTCGGTCGTGGTGCGCGTTTCATAGCCGTGCAACTGGTCCGGACCGACAAAGTGCATCTTGCCGGACAGGGTGGTTTCATAGCCGGCGCGGCGCAGGTGATGGGCAAAGGTTGGAATGCTGGAGGCAAATTCCGCCGCATTGTCATAGACCGCGGTGCGGCTGGGCAGCAGCCCGGACATGAACGACGCCCGCGAGGGCGCGCACAGCGGACTGGCGCAATAGGTGTTGGCGAAATTGATGCCCTGGCTGTAGAGCCGCCGCAAATGCGGCACGTGCAGAAATTCAGCCGGTCCGCCGTCACCGAACAGGGTTCCGTTGCACTGGTCGACCATGAAGATCAGAAAATTCGGTTGTCCGCTCACAACACGCGCCCCCGGGGCACGACTTCATAGCCCGGTTCTTCGGGTTCATCATCGGTCATCTCGGCGGGAAATCCATCGGCCAGCACCTGAAACCCCATGGCGTCTTCAAGCCGCCTGATGATGTTGGGGGATAATTCACGCGGGCCATAGCGGGCTTCACCGTCCTTGAAAATATCGACCATCAATGGCGACATTTCCAACGGCACCTGATGGCGCTCAGCAATGTCCTGGAACAGGCCGATATCCTTGGAAACCAGGTCCATGGTGAAGGAAATATCGCGGCTGCCATTCAGCGTTACCTGACCCTCGGTTTCTGCAACAAAGGACGTGCCGGATGAAATCGCAATCGCCTCATAGGTCGTTGCCAGATCCATGCCCGCTGCCTTCATCGTTACCAGCGCTTCACCCATGGTGATCAGATTGGCGGTGGCGAGATAGTTGGTCATGACTTTCAGCATCGATGCGGTGCCGATCGGCCCGGTATGCAGGACCCGCCGGCCCAGCGTGGTCAGCAACGGCAACATGCGGTCGAAAGTCGAGCGGTCACAGCCGGCAAAAATCGAGATATTGCCCGTCGCCGCGCGATGGCATCCCCCCGACACGGGACACTCGATCGCCGCCGCCCCTTTGGCTTCCACCAACGCGGCAAGGCGTTTGACCTCCTCGACATCGGTAGTCGACATTTCCGCCCATATTTTACCTTCACCGAGCCCGGCCAGAACCCCATCGGGTTCATCCATCACCGCGGCACAGATTTTCGGTGACGGCAAACAGGTGATCACCAGATCACACTGCTCCGCTAGTTCACGCGGACTGTCTGCCCAGCCAGCACCGGCATCCAGAAATTTCTGCGCCGCCGCCTTATCGAGATCTCGCACCGTGGTATCAAAACCGTTCCTCAACAGGGACCCGGCCAGCTTGCCGCCGACATTGCCCAGTCCAATAAATCCTACCTTCATCGCGTCAGCCCCCTGCAAATCGATTTTCTTTTGAATAGTCATAGGCCGAATCCTGCATCTCCAGATGCAGCCGGTCCCCGTCATAGGGATGTTGTTCTGCTATTTCTTCATTGAGTTCATGGCCCAGTCCGGGACGTTTGGACGGCACAACATACCCGTCTTCCCAGCATATCGGCTGATCCAGAAGCGCTGAATGAAATCCACCAAATTGCTGGATCGATTCCAGCACCAGGAAGTTGGGAATGCTGGCGGCAAACTGAATATTGGCCAGGGCTTCGATCGGCCCGCAATACAGGTGTGGTGCCATCTGCGCGGTGTGAACTTCTGCGATTGCCGCAATTTTCTTGGCTTCCCAAATGCCACCCACACGCCCCAGCGCCGGTTGCAGAATGGAGGCCGCCCCGGTGGCCAGAACCCGGGCAAATTCATATTTCGTGGTCAGGCGTTCCCCGGTGGCAATGGGGATGACGCTCTGGGCAGCAACCTTTGCCATCTCCTCCGGCATTTCGGGCGGCACGGGTTCTTCAAACCAAAGCGGTTCAAACGGGGCAAGGCGTTGCGCCATGCGAATGGCACCGGACGCTGTGAACTGGCCATGGGTGCCGAACAACATGTCGGCGCGATTGCCCATCGCCTCGCGGATTTTGCGGCAAAATTCTTCGGACCGTTCCAGATCGACCATCGCCGGCTGGTGCGGATCGTTGACGGTATACGGCCCGGCGGGATCAAACTTGACCGCCGTGAACCCCTGATCGACATAGACCGCAGCGCGTTCAGCCGACAGATCGGGATCGTTGTAGAAATGCGCGGGGTCCTGGCTCTCGTCCGGATACAGGTAGGTATAGGAACGGACCCGCTCGTTGACCAATCCGCCGATCAATTCATAGACCGGTTTTTCCAGCGCCTTGCCGACAATATCCCAGCAGGCCATTTCGATTGCGGAAAACGCCCCCATCACCGTCGGGTCCGGTCGTTGTGAGAAGCCGGAGGAATGAAACCGCCGGAACAACCGTTCAAACGCATTGGGAGCCATGCCAACGCAATGGCGCGCGAACAGATCTTCGGTCACCGCACATTGCGCCGCGGGGCCGACACTGGCTGCATAGATTTCACCATACCCGACAATACCGTTGTCGGTGGTGACTTTTACAAACAGGAAATATCGACCACCAAATGATGGCGGCGGATTGCCTACGATGAAGGTTTTTATGTCCTTCAGTTTCATTACGAATTCTCACTCAGCCGCGTAAAGTACCAGCTGAGATAATCAGTATTTTTGCCGCGACGAAAGGGCAAAATACGCCATGGTGTGCCGCCCCAATGCTAGCACCGGGCACCAGCTGGCGAAATTAACCACCCGGGCACAAAAATTCGTTTTGCCGCAGAAAGGGCGCAAATTCGCCAACAGGGGCTTGTTGGTTAACCGATCGTTAATTAAGCTGCACTGCATGAGTATACTGTCCCTCGGTACACGCAATGCGCTAGTCGCTGATGCCCACGGCATTTCAGTGGTGCATGATGCGTCCTGGCGTCAGGCCTATTCCGGGCTGATTCCGTACAAGGCCCTGGACACGATGATCCGCCGCCGCGACGCCAACTGGTGGTCCCGCGCGATCCAGAATTCCACCCGGGTGATGGTGCTGGAAGCCGCTGACCAGATCGTCGGCTATGCCACTTATGGGCCCAATCGCGTTTCCGCCCTGACCCATGATGGCGAAGTCTACGAGCTGTATCTGATGCCTGAATACCAGGGCGTTGGTCTTGGCAAGAAGCTGTTTCTGGCCGCGCGCGAAGAACTCGCCCGTCTGAGCATGAAGGGCTGCGTTGTCTGGGTGCTGGAAGAAAATCAATCAGCCATTCGGTTTTACCGCAATGCCGGTGGCGATGACATTGCCGAAGGCAATGAAGTGTTTAATGGCAAAACACTGAACAAAATCGCCTTCGCCTGGAGCTGAACACCAGTCTTTCCGATCGCTGAGCCTGAGCAACTGTGCCGCGGGACAGTTTTAACCCCACACAAACCTCTCCGTATCAAGGCGGCGAAGAGCCGCCCGCGCCCAATGGCGCGCCCCCGCGGAGCGCAGGGCTTTAGCCCGACAGCGTGAGCGAAAATCTAAATCCCCCGCGAACCAACCCCCGCGCAATCTCACTCAAAATCGTCCTCGTCTTTCCTGCCTGCCCGATCCCGCAGGAAGCTGTCCGGTTGATCGAGCAAAATACGCTGCTGATCTGACAGCAGAGCATCCCCGCTCTCCTGCCACGGCAGCATGGTCGATGGCGGCGCGGCGCAGCCGGTAGCTGTAATATTGATGGGTCAGAATCGCGATCAGCGCCGGTGGTATCAGCGCCAGCAGCAGCTTCAACCAGTCGGGAAAGGATTGTATCGTGTCGAAGAAGTCCTTCCAGATGCTGTAATCATCCATGGTTCTGCGCCCCTAAATGCGATCGTTGGGTCGGGGCTTGGCGGCCTTAGCCGCTGCAGCTTTTGCCGCAGCCGATTTTGCCGCCGCGAGGATCTCAAGCCGCTCGATCCGTTCGATCAGCTGCGGCCGCACTTCCTGCACCATCGTTTCAGTGATCAGCTGGATATGGGCTTCGGCGACGTGCCGCATTTTGCTGCGGAGCTCGTTTTCCGCTGCCGTCAGTCTCTTGTCGAC
>CAJQPW010000167.1 GCA_905480295.1 uncultured Rhizobiaceae group bacterium
CTAGCCGTGCAAAGCAGCGACAGTTTTCAGCGTTGAAAAGCCATACAAGGCTTCAAAGCCCTTTTCCCGGCCGTGACCGGAAAGGCCTGTGCCACCAAACGGCAGTTCAACGCCGCCACCTGCGCCGTAATTGTTCAGAAAAACCTGACCGGAGCGGATTTTTCGAGCCAGGCGCATCTGACGGGCACCATCCCGCGTCCAAACCGATGCGACAAGCCCGTAATCCGTTCCATTGGCAATTGCCAGCGCTTCGTCCTCATCTTCAAACGGGATAACCACCTGAACCGGACCAAATATTTCCTGCTGCGCCAGCACATGATCCGGACTGACTCCGGCAAAGAGATGCGGTGCAACGTAAAACCCACCTTCGGGCGCATCGGAGTCTACAATTCCGACAGCGGCCAGTTCGAGTCCGGTTCCCTGGCTCAGAAACTGCCCGACAACTTCTTTCTGTCGCGCAGAAATCAAAGGTCCGACATCCAGATCAGACAGAGCTGGTCCAACCCGTAAGGCCTGATACCGTTCCGCCATCAGCGCCAAAACTGCATCATAGACCCGCCGCTGTACAAGAATGCGCGACGATGCCGAACAGGTCTGTCCCGCATTTTGTATGCCTGCATTGACCAAAAATGGCAGAGCAGCCTCGATATCTGCATCATCAAAAACCACCTGCGGTGACTTTCCACCCAGCTCAAGAGTTACCGGCACAACATTTTCTGCAGCGGCTGTTTGGACTAATTTGCCTACCCCAACTGACCCCGTGAAGGAAACGTGCCGCACTCCGGTGTGCCGCGACAGCGCAGCCCCCGCTTCGCTGCCCAATCCGGGGACAACATTCAATGCACCGTCTGGCAAACCGGCCTGTCTGGCTAGATCAGCAAATGACAACGCTGTCAGACAGGCTTCTTCCGCGGGTTTCAAAACCGCTGCATTTCCCATCGCCAGAGCAGCCCCCACCGAACGGCCAATAATCTGCATCGGATAATTCCATGGGATGATATGGCCGGTTACGCCATGGGGCTCGCGCAAAGTATACACCGTATAGCCATCAAGATAAGGAATCGTGCTGCCATGGATTTTGTCTGCCGCGCCGCCGTAAAACTCCATATACCTTGCCAGTGCTACAGCATCGGCCTTTGCCTGTTTCAGCGGCTTGCCGACATCCAGCGATTCCAGGCACGCCAGATGATCTGCATTTTCCAGAACCAACTGGCCAAGCCGAAACAATATGCGACCGCGTTCAGGAGCTGTCATCCTTCCCCAGTCGCTGTCGAGCGCTGACTCAGCCTGTTCAACGGCCACATCGATATCCAACGCCGAACCCCGGGCAATCGAACACAGAGCTTCCCCAGTCGAAGGGTCGTGCAATGCCAAAACCTCTCCCGACCGGGCAGGCAGCCACTGATTGGCGATAAAACAACATGCCGGGTCAAAGCCAAGGTCATCGATATTCATGAGCTATTCCTATGCGAAGGGCGTTCCTGGTCAGACAGGTATGCGTGTAGATTTAGTACAAGTCTCTGGACTGGGAAAGCTGTATGCGATGAAGGCAACCGCCATTACTGACTTCAGTTGGCGACACCGGCAATTGATCGGTGGACAATTGCGGTCTCAGGTCTTAGCGCAGTGCAATGCAATCTCTTCCTCCGGTTCAATATTTCAACCGTCAATCTCCTCCGCATGTCACGACACTGGTCCTGATCGCCGGGTCCGCGGCAATACCGATCAATATTTTCCTGGCGTCCTTGCCGGAAATGGCGATCTTTTACGACCAGCCTTACGCCATCATGCAATTCACTCTTACGGGCTATTTGGCACTGACGGCTCTGACGCAATTGATCCTTGGTCCGATCTCCGATCATGTCGGACGCAGGCCAGTCATGATTGCCAGCCTGCTGGTTTTCATTGTCGCAGCTTTCGGTGCTGCGATGTCGACACAGTTTGAAGTCTTCATGTTCTTTCGCTGTCTACAGGCTGCGATCGTTTCCGGATTTGTAATTTCGCGTGCGGCGGTTCGCGACATGGTCGCACGGGAAAAAGCCGCCAGCCTGCTGGGCTATGTCGCCATGGGCATGGCACTCGCTCCGATGTTAGCCCCACCGGTCGGTGGCGCGCTTGCCGATTTGTTTGGTTGGCAGTCGAACTTCTATGCCATGTTCATCGTTGGATTGATCGTTCTTGTGGTGGTGTTCTTCGATCTCGGTGAGACCAACGTGAACAAATCCGAGAGTTTTACAGAACAATTCAAAGCCTATCCTGACCTGATCACATCGCGGCGGTTCTGGGGCTATTCGCTGACCCTGGTGTTTTCGGTTGGAACCTTCTTTGCCTATCTGGGTGGGGCTCCTTTTGTTGGCAATCAGTTTTTCAACCTCAATGCATCACAGGTGGGGCTTTACCTGGCTATTACCCCGCTGGGATACATGATCGGCGCTGGCTTTTCCGGTCGTTATTCTGACCGCATCGGCCTCTATCGCATGATCATGTTTGGAACCACAATTACTCTGTTGGGCATGGCGCCAACTCTGCTGGCGGCATGGCTCGAAGTGGCTCATCCACTTGGGTTCTTTGCCTTTACGTTTTTCATCGGTTTCGGCAATGGGTTGGTCCTGCCTTCAGCCAATGCTGGCATGTTGGATGTTAAACCTGAACTGGCTGGATCTGCAGCGGGTCTCGGCGGCGCTCTAACAACCATGGGTGGCGCCGCGCTGTCTGCCATCTCCGCATTCTTTCTTTCCGAAACCTCGGGGTCCTTTCCCCTTATCGCCTGCATACTTTTGTCCTCCTTGCTGAGCATGCTGTGTGCATTGTATACCATTGCAGTGGAAAAACAGGTTCGGGGTGAATAGGGACGCACTGCGTGAGAAACACAAAGCCAACCTGCTGATTTATTATTGTCATCATACCAGGATGAAACGGTGATATATCGACGGGCCGCAATATCACTGGTATTTCACCACCAATATCACCTGTAGCAGTTGATATTATTGGCCCAATCGGGTTTGAAGGAAAGATGGATAAACAGCCCAAAGCACAACGACCAGCCGGTCCCTGGAGCATTCCAAACCTGCTCACCTATGCGCGCATATTGGTGGTTCCACTGGTGGTGTTATGTTTCGATCTGGAGGAACGGGACAAATCAACCGATGCCGCCCGGTGGTGGGCTCTGGGTCTTTTCACTTTTGCAAGCGTGACTGACTTCTTTGATGGTTACCTGGCCAGAATTTGGAAACAGTCATCTTCTCTGGGCAAAATGCTGGACCCGATTGCGGACAAATTATTGGTTGCAGCGTGCCTTCTGCTGCTGGCCGCTGATGGCGTCATTGCCGGATGGTCGATCTGGGCGGCGGTGGTTATTCTGTCCCGCGAGATCCTGGTTTCCGGGCTGCGGGAATATCTGGCGGATTTGAAAGTCTCGGTACCTGTCACACAGTTGGCGAAGTGGAAAACCGCACTGCAGATGGTCGCTCTCGGGTTCCTGTTAGCTGGCCCCGCCGGCGATGCAGTCTTCCCCTACTGCACAGAAGTCGGTCTGGTGCTGCTCTGGATCGCTGCGGTGGTGACCCTCATCACTGGTTGGGATTACTTCCGCGCCGGATTGAAACACATGATCGAGGAGTAAGTCGTGGCTGAAGATAAAGTCAAAATTCTGTACTTCTCATGGATACGGGAGCGGGTCGGATTAAACGACGAGCTGGTTTCAATGCCCGACGGCGTCAAGACAGTTGCACAATTGCTTGTCTGGCTGCAGGGACGCAACGAACAGTTCGCCGCGGCGTTTGAGTTTCCTGAAATTATCCGCGTTGCGCTTGATCAGGAACATGCTGACCATGCGCAGGATTTGGGGAAACCGTCTGAGATCGCGTTGTTTCCACCGATGACAGGCGGTTAGCAACGTGGCCACAAAACCAATTGTCCGGGTGCAGTGCGACGACTTTGATCAGGCAGCAGAAATTCGAGATCTGGTAGCGTCAAATCATGACATCGGTGCCATTGCGACCTTTATTGGCCTGTGCCGCAGCGAGGGGGAAAGCCTTTCCGCACTGGAGCTGGAACATTATCCCGGCATGGCAGAATCCCAGATGGAGAACTGTGCCTCAGCAGCTTGTGAGCGCTGGCCAATCGACAAAATGCTGGTCATTCACCGATACGGCGTCATCCAACCCGGTGAGCAGATCGTCCTGGTCGTGGCCGCCAGTCGCCACCGTGATGCTGCATTCGACGGTGCCCGTTACGTCATGGATTTCTTGAAAACCGACGCGCCATTTTGGAAAAAAGAACATCGCAGTGACGGTGCCGCTGGTCAGTGGGTAGACGCCCGTGACAGCGACGAGACCGCGAAAGAACGCTGGAAATAGTATCGAGTTTGAACGCTGCCTGGCGAGTCCTGGCTTCGGATCAGGCCTGCTGTTCTCCTGTCCTTTGATCCATCTTTTGAACGATTTTGTCGATTTCCTGTGCCTGTTCCGGCGACGGCGGATGATCCTTGCCAAAGTACAAAGTCTGCGATGGGAAGGCGAAATCAGTGCCGCTTTGCGCAACGATTTCCATGATCTTAAGCAACATGTCTTCCCTTAGTACAAGGAAATGGTTCCAGTCGTCCGCACGCACATAGCAGAACAGCTCGATATCAATGGAATGGCTGCCGAGCCCGACAAAACGCACACGGGCCGGGTCGGGGTTAACCAGCTCATGGGAATCAAACATGGATTTGATCTCCGCCAGCAAAAACCGAATTTGTGCCGGGGTGGTTTCATAGCGCATTGTCAGCACGGTGTAGAAACGAAATTCATCCCGTCGAGAATAATTCTCGATCTGCATCGACGCGAAAGCGCCGTTGGGAACCGTGACGATGGTGCGGTCGAGTGTTCGCACCTGCGTCGAGCGAATGCCGATATCCTCAATTGTTCCCATGACTTCACCAAATTTACAAAAATCACCCACGCTCACCGGACGGTCTGCGACCACGGTGATCGAACCGACAAGGTTTTCAATCGTGCGCTGAGCACCAAGAGCAAGTGCGATACCACCGATACCCAAAGCAGCGAGGCCGGTAGAGACATCAAATCCGACAATGTCCAGTATGGTGATCGCCACGATGCCGAGAATGATTGCCTTGGCTATGCGCCGGGCCAACATGATCACCGCAACGGAAGACAGGCGTTTGGTTCGTGACATGCCATAGCGGGCGATATCGGCAATGCCGTCGATGATGCGAACGCCGAGCCAGGCCAGCGCCAACAGGCTGGCAATAGTGGCAAGCCAGCTGATGTAGTCGCGCGCTACAAGCTGAACACCAATCGACACCACGATAAGGCGATAGAGAGACACCCCGATAACGACCCCGAGTGGTATCAGGATTGACGTGAGCGGCACTCTTCCGGGTATATGTTGGCGCCGTTCCAGCAATTTGCGTATCAGAAACACCAGGGTCGCACTGATCAGCAAGCCGATGGCCAAAGCCACGACAGCGGCGAAGCCAATAGCAATCCAATGACCGCTGGATACTTGCCCAACTTTTGCACTTTTCAGATTTTCCGGAAGCACCCGATCAAGCAAGCTTTCTTCTGAAGTCGTCAGAAGAAACGGCACCCTGTTCAACGTTGCTGGCTCAAACTGCCAGATCTTCAGACCATCAGGTCCATTCACCTGATGAACGAGCAGCGGAACCTTTCTGGTGGTTCGGTCAAGCACGCCAACCTGATCCACACCTGATGGCAAGCCGTCAGTAACTTCACCATCCTCTGCGGCAGACAAATCATCGATGTCATTGATATAGCCATTGCGGTCCAAAAGCTGGATCAGTTGTTTCGCCCGCTCCAAGCGGGTTGCCTTGCGTTTTGGCAGTGGAACATTATTGACATCGAGATATTGCGA
>CAJQPW010000168.1 GCA_905480295.1 uncultured Rhizobiaceae group bacterium
CTGCAACTTGCACGGCCTGTCCCGGCGTACTCCCGCCATAATATCCGCCCGTGCCGGTTTGTAACCTGATTTCGGCAGACTGTTGCGCTCCAACTCCCGGCAAATCGTCGTGTGGCTGCGCCCTATCAAACGGCCAATCTCCCGTCTTGAACAACCCGCATCTCGCAGGCAGTTCAATTCAATACGCTCGTCAAGATCGAGCAGGCTGTAGTTTCTTCCCATTGTACCACCATGATAAGGTGGTGCACTTGGTTTGTGAATCTAGCCAGGCCTCGAACGGATGGAAACGTCCGCCAAAGGAATGGTACATGGCCAAAACCCAATTCGCCGTAATGTTCGGTGAAAGATTCGTTACCAAATGACGACAACAGGCCTCAAACACAAAATTCCGGACACTCCCTCGGGATAGCCCCAGCAGTTGCGACCAAGCCTGATGCATTCAAGTGCTCACCGCTCGCGGAAAACCCGGTTCAATTGCTCTGATAGAGGCTGCATCAAATAAGCCAATGGTGATAGTGGTTTAGTTTGAATAAAAGCCTCGACCGACATTCCCGGTCTTAGTACGAGGTCCCCAAATTTGGACATATCACGGTCACCAACCTTCAAGCGAACTAAGTAGTAGGGAGGTGTTTGCGTGTCTACCTGTTTCAGATCGGCAGAAAGCTGTATAATTTGCCCACGCACTTGTGGTGTTAGCATTGCGTCCGCATGGGTAAAGCGCAGCGTTGCGTTTTGCCCAACAATAACTTGGTCTATATCCTGCGGTCGAATGCGAGCCTCAACAACAAGTTCGTCCTCGTCCGGCACAATCAACATCATGGTTTCGCCAGCCGAAACCACCCCACCAATCGTGTGTATAGCCAGTTCATGAACGATTCCGCTGCGCGGAGCTTTGACACGGGTTCGCTCCAGCCTGACTTCAAGGGCAATCTTTCGCCCAGCAAACTCCTGCAGCTTGCTCTCAGCTTCGCGCAATTCTGCCAAGGTCCGGGTGCGGGTGTCATCAGCAAGTTGGATCATTTGCAACCTGATTTCGGCAATCTGCCCCTGCGCTCTCGCGACCTCCGACACCAACTGTCCATGCTGGCCTTCAAGTCTGGCAGCCTCGCGCTCCAAGGCAAGTACGCGAGGCAACGGCACCAGCCCCTTGTTCTGTAGTTCTCGGGTTCCCTTCAGTTCCCTCTTGATGAAGCCTGACTGTTTTCGCCCAGCACGCAACTGCGCGTTAAGCCCTGCGACCTGTCTTTGAAGTTGTAAAACCCGCTCGCCCAACTGCTCTTGACGGCTCTTCAAAGCCCTTCGCTGAACATTGAAAATTTGTATTTGTCCTTCGACAACCGCGTCGATAGACGTTTTGCCTCGCAGTTCGATCAACTCCTGATCAAAATCAATCGTATCAACCCGGTCTCTCTCCGCACGCAGCCTAGCCACCTTCCCAAGCCATTCAATCCGGATAGTTTCGATAATACCGAGTTCAGCTCGAGCTTCGGTGTCATCCATGACAATCAATTCCTGGCCCAGCATGACTCGATCTCCATTCTTCACGTTAATGCGAGATACAGTTCCACCATTTTGATGCTGAATACGCTTTGAAGTGGTTTCTACAACCAACTGTCCTGGGGCGATGACTGCGCCCTGGATTTGGGTAAAGGTTGCCCACCCCCCAACGCAACCAAGCACTAGAGCGACAATTACAACGCCCAACAAACTGAAACGACGCATGGAGACTTTCAGCTCAATCAGCGTCATTTAGCTGCCTCATCTGGCTTCACTGTGGTGGAGAAACTTATTGAAGGCAGCGGCCGACCTTGTCTTGACTGACCCGGCATTGGTTTAGGCTGCGCCACCTGCTTCATGATCTCATCTCTAGGCCCGAAGGCGATGCAGCGTCCTTCGCTCAGCATCATCAGGGTGTCCAATGCTGCAATGGCACTGGGCCTGTGTGCTATGACAATGACTGTACTGCCATTCTGCCGCGCCCTTCTAACGGCATTGACCACGGCCTTTTGACCCGAGGCATCGAGGCTTGCGTTGGGCTCATCAAGTACGATTAGCGACGGCGACCTGAATAGTGCCCTAGCAAGGCCAATACGCTGCCTCTGACCACCCGACAATATTGCGCCCCCTTCGCCCACGCGCGTCTCATAGCCGTCTGGGAACGAGAGGATCAGCGCATGAACATCTGCTAATTTGGCTGCTGCTATGATAACTTCAGATCCCGCCTGGCTGTCAAAGCGGGCAATGTTTTCGCCAATCGTGCCGTCGTAGAGTTCTACATCTTGCGGAAGGTAACCAACACAACGTCCCAATTGATCTTCGGGGTATTGTGCAATTTCAGCACCTCCCAATCGGACATCGCCACGAAAATGTGGCCACACCCCGACTAGAATACGGGCCAAAGTTGTCTTTCCAGCGCCCGAAGGGCCTATGACCCCTAAGCCTTCGCCCGGAAACAACTCAAAAGTGACATCGCTCAAAAGGAGCTGCTGCTTGGTAAAAATACCTGCCGTGAGGCTCTTAACTTCGATGTGACCAATTGGATCTGGCAAAACCACGCCTTGTTTATCAACCGGCAGGTTCTTGAGCACATTGTCCAGCCTCGCCAAAGCTTGCCGGAAACCCAGAAAACCCTGCCAATGCGCCACCATCTGCTCGACAGGCGCCAGTGCGCGCGACATGATTATGGAGGCAGCAATCATGGTTCCTGCAGAAATTTCCTGCTTCACCGCCAACCAAGCACCAATAGCCAAAATACCAGACTGAAACATCAAACGCATGGTTCTGGAGACTGCTGAAATGGCACCGCCACGATCTGAGGCTGTCATTTGTTGAGCAACGCCTTGGTCCAGTATATTCAACCAGCGCTGGCGGATCATTCTTACCATACCCAAAGCCATTGAAACTTCTGCATTGCGCCAAGTCTCTTCACCTACAGTATTGGCCCTCGCCATTATTCTGGCAGCGTCCTCGCTTGCTTTTCTAATCAACACGTTGTTAGCGAGAGCGAGACCCGCCAAAACGCCGATCGCGAAAAATGATGCAACGCCAAGTATCGGATGTATCAGGTAAATAATAAGCAGATAGATGGGCGTCCAAGGCGCGTCAAGGAAAGCAAAAGGGCCTGGGCCGGACAGAAACTGACGGATCGTGTTGAGGTGGGTTAGGGGTGAAGTGCGAACCGACTCATCGCCCTTCACAGCATGGAAGGCGATTGCATCAAACGCCCGCTCCCGGGTTTGCGCATCTATGGCAGCACCCAGGCGGACCATAACGCGAGAACGCACAAATTCCAAAAAGCCGTAGAGAGAATACAACAATCCGACGAGCAACGCCATTGCGATCAGTGTAGGTATGCTTCCAGACGCCAGGACACGATCGTAAATCTGAAGCATGAACAAAGGCCCCGTCAGCATCAGCAGATTTATCATGAGACTGAACGCCGCCACCGCAACCCCGGCGCCGCCAGCTAACTGATAGATACTAGTAAAACCCATCTCCTTGATCGCTCTCATAACTTGGTATAACGTCCCAAAGAGGCTTTTTAGAAACGCGGACTGCGCCTTCCATCTTAACAAGGCTAGCAGAAGAAACAAAGGAAGTTTAGCCATCAACTCCAAATCCAAACTTAAGTCGATATGAAATTATACAAGTTCCGTATAAATTGGCCTTTCTGGGGTTCATCTGACCAAAAGCAAACAGAGGTGTTGGGAGCGGTTCTAATATCCAGCAACGAACTTGTAGCCGCGGACGAAGTACCCGCATCGGGCGCGGCAACGATATTCAAGCCAGATATGAAAATCGTCGAAAACCAATTAATTAGCCACCCGCCTCAGGAGGCAAAACCCTCAATAGCTCGAGACGAGGGCGGAACTAATCCTGCTCAACAAGGAGGCGAAGGTGAAGGCTCGGCATTCCCAGAGGCTTCAGTTCAGGCTCAACCTAAAGCCGTAATGGTCCAGTTCAAACATGGCGCGGCTGCCCACCACTTGGAAGATGCTACGGCACGCTTTGGTGACGGAACGTACAAAATGATCCGCGCCCAGGACGATGCGGATGGGTCTGGCCCCCTCGTTCGTTTCAAACTCTCTCCTGGACAAGAGATCAATTCAGTTCTCGATCAGTTAAACCAACACAAAGAAGTCTCATACAGCGAAGAAGATTTTTTTGTCACAAAAGACAAATCTGATCTTAACAACCTGCATCAGTCAGTCGAAAAGTCTCTAGATTTGACTGTAACAGCCCCCGAATCTGCAACTGACAATTTCTGGGTTACGGTTGATTATACAAGCAATGACCCCCGCTTCATTAATAATAGCCTGTGGGGCATGAATGGCAACTACGGCATCAATGCAGATGACGTTTGGGCAGCAGGCGAGATCGGCAATACGAAGACGATTGTTGGCGTCATTGATACGGGGGTGGACTACACCCACCAGGACCTTTACCTGAATATCTGGCTCAACCAAAATGAAATACCGACCAGCATCCGAAATAACTTGACCGACATTGATGGCGACGGGATTTTCACGTTTCGAGACCTCAATGACGCGGGCAATGCAGCTTATGTCACTGACTTCAACGGGAACGGCTACATCGACGCCGGGGACCTGTTAGATAACCGTTCTGGCTGGGAAAACGAAGCCGACGACGACGGCAACGGCTACAACGACGACCTGATAGGGTGGGATTTTTACAATAACGACAACGACCCCATAGACACCGACGGCCACGGCACACACGTGAGTGGTACGATTGGGGCCATGGGGGGGAATAATCTCGGCGTAGTCGGGGTCAATTGGAATGCGCAAATCGTTGCCTTGCAATTCCTCGGTCCAGTTGGGGGGTACACCTCGGACGCCGTTCTGGCCGTGGATTATTTTACTGATGCATCCAAGGCAGCCAGTGCCGGTGAGAACTTTGTTGCAACTAACAACTCGTGGGGAGGCGGTGGATACTCTACTAGCCTCAACAACGCCATCGGCAGAGCCGCTGCACAAGACATCTTGTTCATTGCCGCGGCAGGCAATGACGGCACAAACAATGATATGTCTCCGCACTACCCATCCAATTACACGAGCGACTTCGTTGTTTCGGTGGCTTCGATTACGAGTTCAGGCAGCCTGTCATCGTATTCCAACTATGGCGTCTCGTCGGTAGACATTGGTGCGCCTGGTTCAGGCATCGTTTCGACCGTGCCCGGCGATGCATACGCCAGTTACAACGGCACCTCTATGGCTACCCCGCACGTGACAGGCGCCGTGGCGCTTTATGCTTCGGTTAACCCGGACGCTACTGCGGCAGAAATCCGCTCCGCACTATTCAACAGCGCAGTTGCTACATCATCCCTTGGCGGTAAGACCAGCACGGGTGGCAGGCTCGACGTGGCGGGCATGATGGACGTCACAGTGACGCCGCCAGACATTGCAGGCGATATTACAACAACAGCAACGCTGACAACATCACAAAGTGAAACCTCCATAGTAGATTTTTGGGGTGATCAAGACTGGTTTGCCGTAACGCTGACGGCGGGGGTTTCTTATCAATTCAACTTGAACGCAGCCCCCGGGAGTTCCGTCGATCCATACCTAGTTCTGCGGACCAGTTCAGGGGCCTTTATCAAAGAAAACGATGATATAGATAATGCAGTTAATCTGAATTCGCAGATTAATTACACCGCCACAAACTCGGGGCTTCACTACGTAAGTGCGCAGGCATATGGAGACACAACTGGGTCTTATGAATTAAGTGTCAGTGCTTCGCGCGGCAACATTACACCGATTGCGAATGATGACACGGCCTCGACGTCTGAAGACACGATGATCGCAAGCATCGATGTGCTGGGCAACGACCAAGACGGGGATGGTGATCTTCTGACTGTTGCTGGTACCCCAAGTGCGCTC
>CAJQPW010000169.1 GCA_905480295.1 uncultured Rhizobiaceae group bacterium
GCCGAACACGTCCACACCGGACAATTGGGCGATCAGCGGATAGTCCTTATGCGCGTGCAGCACCCCCTTGGGCATGCCCGTTGTACCGCTGGAATAGTGCAGCGAGCAGAAATCGTCGCGATGCGTACGCTCCGCTTCCAGGGTTTGCATTTCGCCTTCAATCCACGCGTCAAACGCCGTGTGGTCCGTCTCATCCGCATCGCCAATCAGGATGACCCGCTGCAACGTTTTGTGATTGGCCAATACCGGCGCGATAACATCCAGCAGGCTTTCGTGCACAATCAGCACACGGGCGCGGGAATCCCCAAGGATATAGTCATATTCGGCACTCTTGAGCAGCGTATTCATGCCGAGCGCAACGCCGCCAATCTTCGTGGCCGCGAAAAATGATGTCACCCATTCCGGGCGATCGGGGCACAGAATGGCAACGCAATCGCCGAACTGGACTCCGCAGCGCAGGAGCGCGTTTCCGATCTGGTTCACCTGCCGGGAAACCTCACGAAAACTCATCGAACCGTCAGCGCTTAACAGGGCGGTCTTGTCGGCACGAGTCTCGAGGTTGTTCTCAAGAATCTCGCACATGTTGTAGTACAGCGGGAGATCTGCGGCTTTCATTTTGATCCTTGGGCGTCGTAGGCCGACACGAGCTCCCCAAAGGTCTCCGGGTAAAGATCGCCCTCCAGGATCGCACGGGGAATGTACCCCACGTCCTTTTCAATGGCGGTCAGCAAACCCATGAAGGCCAGCGAGTCGAGGCCGAAAATATCCAGCTCATCATCGTCGTCAATGGCATCGGGAAACGGCATTGCTGAATGCTTGGCAACCACTTCCGAAAGCCGGGTTTGAACCAAATTTCGCATCTGCACTCTCCTACCCCCGAGCGATCATTTTGAGATCATTTTTGTCAATCCAGTGGATCAATATAGTGCCCGCCGAATGAAAGTCGAGTCGCCGTCGCGACAGAGTTTTACGGCAGCACGGCATGACCCGCCAGCCTGAAAAACGCGCTCTGTTTTAGCGGTTTGCGCGGGGTTGGCGCTGGCGCGAGGCACCAAACTCAGCTCCATGCAGGATATCATTGACTCCAAGGGCATTGGCTGCGGCCTTCGCTTCCTCCTCGCGGGCCTGTTTGACCACTTCAAGCGTCATTCCTTCCTGTTTCCAGAGCTTGGCGCTTTCGCCTCGCTCGCCAAAGGACAGACAGGCCACCGCCACCCGATACTCGCCAGCCACATCGCGCAATCGCTGATCCTTGATGAATTTGACCTGACCATCATGAATGAAATGGACGTCGACCATGGACTGACCGTTCCACTTTCGGTGATGTTCGACCAGCCTGAGGAGTGGCCGGCATTGGTGATCCCCCTCGCGGTCAACGTGGTGATGTATCCTGCTCCCACCGGCAACCGCTGCTATCAAATTGGCAAGGCGGTCCGCCGGGCAGTTGAAAGCTTCGACGAGGACCTCAACGTCGTTATTTTCGGCACGGGTGGCATGAGCGATCAGCTGCAATACAAGCGCGCCGGGCTTATCAACCCGGATTTGGTCGCGGTGATTTTGTCGCCAACCACCCAGATGCACGCCGAACAGGCGGCTGGTGAAAAGACAATCCGAACGCTGTGATTGTCGCGCGGCCATCAAAATGGGGAAATCGCTCTGCGGTCGGTGACCGGTTCATCACGCCTGCTATGGGATACGCCAGGATCAGGGATCGAGCCGAAGCGGTTGAATTCGTCAACAACAGGCAATTGACCCCCATGTCAGAAACCGCACGGCTTCGGGGAAAGATTTGGTTTGCTGGTGTCCGTTGGATCAACCGTGCCATGCTGACATGCTGCTTGAGATGGTCATAGGTCTCGCGTTTGACGCAGATGACCTGCACAATATCGACTTCCACATCGAGTTCCCTTCCAAATCCATTTCAATAATTGGTGCAACCAATTGGAATTATGTCAAAACGGTTGTTTGGACCAACATTGAATTAGGGGTGAGTTGTGGCTAGATTCGGACAACTAAAATGCAGAAAGGTGGGTTAAAAAACTGGATTCAGCTGGGCAATGTTGGGATAAAGAAAAATGAACAAATTTCAGCCGGAAAACGATAAACAACTGTGCTGCATTCCCGAAGCCACCGGAGAAAAAGTCTCAAAGAGAGCTCCGGAAACGGCAACGCAACCGCCTTCACAAAACCAGGATTGTCGAGATAAGCCGTCCAGACTGGTCACTTTACCTGCGGGTCGCGGGCTTGTGGGCACAAACTTTCCGTTGCTGTCCATGGATGGTGAAAGTCCCCTGAGGCAGGTTGCTATCCAGGCGTTTGAAATTGACCCTTTTGCGGTCACCAATTGTTGGTTTGAAAAGTTCGTCGAGGCGACCGGCTATAAGACTGATGCTGAGCAATATGGCTGGTCTGTGGTGTTCCACGATCATCTGGAGGCACCGGAGGGCCAGCCCCGTGTTGCCAATGCCCAGTGGTGGGTTCGTGTCGACGGGGCCTGTTGGAACCGTCCAACCGGAGGCTCATCGAACGTCGACGGGCTGGAAGGTCACCCGGTCACGCACATATCCTGGAACGATGCCAATGCCTTTGCGCAATGGGCAGGCGGGCGCTTGCCTCGAGAAGCCGAATGGGAATATGCCGCCCGTGCGGGGCAGGGGGATGTCCGCTACCCCTGGGGGGATGAAGAACCGGAAGATCTGCTGGAAACTTACAGGTGCAATATCTGGCAGGGGGATTTTCCGAACACCAACACCGCTGCAGATGGATACGCAGCAACAGCACCGGTTGACTCCTATGCGCCCAATCCATGGGGCCTCTACAATATGGTTGGAAATGTCTGGGAATGGTGTTCCGATGGATTCAAGATCAATTCCCTGAAGCGTCAGGCCAAGCTGCGCAATAAGCAGGCGCTGAAAGAGGGGGAAAAACTGCTCAAAGGTGGCTCATTCCTCTGCCACCGTTCCTATTGCACGAGATACCGAACGGCTGCCCGGTCTGGAGTTAGGGCCGATTCATCTGCAGCGCATACCGGCATGCGCATTGTCTTCGATGCCTGACAATGATCACACCTGTAGGTGATCGAACATGGCAATGGTGGTGCAGTTGTCAAAGTGATGGGGTGCGCGAGTTTTTCGATTGCTGAAGCCAGCAATTTATCTGTTGTTGGAAGCTTGCCAAACTATAAGTGATTGCATCAAAATCGACGCTTTCCATAACCGTCAGGAATGCATCATGGATCTGCGGCAACTTCAATACTTTTTGACCACATTGGAAAACCGCAGTTTTGGCCGAGCGGCGGAAATTCTTCACATTTCTCAACCGGCGCTTTCCAAAGCGGTCAAACGCCTTGAGGACGATTTGGGGGTAAAACTACTCGACCGCTTGCCGCGCGGAGTATCTCCCACGTTATTCGGTGAGGCGTTGGCGGCCCACGCCAGTTTAATCGACGGAGAGATAGGTCGCGCCAAGGACGCAATCGAGGCGTTGAAGGAAGGAAATTCGGGACGGGTGGTGGTTGGTGCGGGGTCATCGATGCGAATTGAACTCATGCCAGAGGCAGCGGTGCGATTGCGACGACGTCACCCTGACGTAAAGATAGAACTGGTGGGAGAGCTCTATGACGATCTTCTGCCAGATTTACAAAACGGATTGCTGGATCTTGCCCTGTCAATGATTCCGACTACCGATACAACCCCGGATCTGGTATGCGAGCCACTCTACATCGACAAAACCCATCCCACGGTACGGGTTGGGCACAGATTGCTGGATAAACCATCGCTGAAAATTGAGGACTGCCAGGACTATGACTGGATTCTTCCAAAGAGCGAAAATCTTGGCAGGCGGCATTTGGATGCGTTTTACCTTGAACGCAACCTGTTGTCTCCGTCTCCGGTCATCGAAACCAATTCCACGGTATTTGCCATTCAAACCATTCGTCGAAGCGATCTGATCGGTTGGCATCCAACACGGGTGATCGGAAACTCGGACGAAACAGGTCTGGCCGCTCTTCCCATTGAAGAAATTACACTGACCCGAACCGTCGGTATCACCACACGCCGGGCCAGCGTATTGTCGCCTGCTGCGCTGTTGTTGGTCGAGGAGCTCAAACAGGTGAGCGCTGAAATGATTGAAGCGGGCACTGTGTCGCCCCTGCCATCAGACTGATCTTTTGTGCCATTACCAATGGTTATCAATCCGGCTGCAGGCGTGAATTGTTTGCCGGAACTCTCCATGAGAAGATGCCGACATCACCATCGACAAAGGACAGTTCCACGTGACCGATGCGCGCCCCAATATCCTATTCATCCTGACTGACCAGCATGCCTTCAACATATTGGGCTGTTACGGTGATGACATTGTTCGCACACCGAATATGGACCGGCTAGCCAGCCAGGGGGTCAGGTTTTCCAACGCCTATACGGCCTCACCAATCTGTGTGCCCGCGCGGATGTCACTTTTGACCGGGCAATATCCATATAAACAGCAATGCTGGGCGAACAGCGACAGCCTGGCCTCGGATATTCCCACCACCGCCCACGCGCTGGGTGCGGCTGGCTATCATCCGATTC
>CAJQPW010000170.1 GCA_905480295.1 uncultured Rhizobiaceae group bacterium
GCGGGAACCGGCGGTCCGACGGGGAAGTCCGTGGCCGCAGATTATGTTTACGTGATGGATTTCGACGGCGGCAAAATTCAGCATATGACCAAAATTTGGAATGACGGTCATTCGCTGAAGCAGCTGGGCTGGGCCTGATAAAAGTTCAGATTGCCGACAAACGCGGGGCGCTGCGAAAATTGGCGCCCCCCGGTCTGCTGCGCGTTGGGTGAAGAAAAACCCTGACGGCCATGACAGCGGTGGCGGCCGGTCAAACGCCCTTTGGTCGTCCGTGCCCGATGCTTGCACATCCCCTGTTTACCTTTGTCGGAGGGTGGGAGATTGCGCGGGCGGTAAGACCGTGTAGGGTCTGAGCGGTATTGGTATCTACTGATAATTTCTCGTGTTGGGTACGCTCTTGCACCATCGATTTACAAAGGCTTTGCATGGCAACCTCCGAGCGGGGCGCTGGCTCTGAAAACCGCAGCCAGGCCTATGGTATTTTCCTGATCGTGATGGGTGCCGTGCTGATTGGCTTCATGCCGACATCGGCCAAGATCGCCTATGCTGACGGTGCCAATGCCCTGGCGGTATTGCTGTTCCGGTCAATCTTCGGCGCTGCCGGGCTGATGCTGTTCCTGGCCATGCGCCGGCAGCGGGTCATGATCGACCGGAAACATTTCAAAAGCGCAGCAATTGCCGGGGTTATGCATATGGTGGCGGCGGTGGGCATCCTTGGATCGATCGTCTATATTGATATCAGCCTCGCGAGCGTGATCATATTTTTGTATCCGTTCATTGTTGCGGTGGTGAATCACCAGCGCGGCACGACGCGGCTCGGCCTGTCGACGATAGCTCTGATGGGGCTGGCGACGCTTGGTCTCGCCCTTGCGCTTGGTGTTTCCTTCGGGACACTTCACCCGATGGGCATTTTCCTGTCGGCGCTCGGGGCTGTGGCCATCGCCATCATGATCCTGGGGGTTTCGGATATTTCCACCAAGGTCGGTCCGCTGCAGGCCAATCTGCACATGGTGATCTGGGCGGCGATTTATTTTGCCATTCTGGCGGTGCTGCTTCCCCTGACCGGCTGGTTTGACCCCCTGATTTATCCGCAAAGCCTGACCGGATGGATCGCCACCGCGGTTGCGGGTCTGACCTTTACCTTTGGCTATGTGCTGTTTTTTGCAAGCGCTGACATTATCGGCACCACACGGGCATCGGTTCTCAGCATCCTGGAACCGGTCATGATCATCGGCGTGGCGATCGCCGTGCTGGGCGAACGGTTAAGCCCGCTGCAATGGGTTGGCATGGTGCTGGTGCTGGGATGCCTGCTGATGATGGAACTGTTTCGGGCCAGGCAACCGGAAGATGCGTGACGGATGGCCAATCCATGCCGCCTGCCGTTGCCGCCTGCCGCTTGCTGCTGCCGCCGCCTGCCGCTGCCGCTGCCGCTGCCGGCTAGCCGTCGGCTTTCAGCTGCAGGGCGCGTTCGGTTGTCCAGATCGATTCCGCGCCACCCCAATGGCCGCTTTTGACTTCATGGACACGGACCGAGGTTGCTTGCTGCATTGATTTACCGGCGACCTTTCCAAAGGCCTTTGCGGTTCCGGCAATCATCTGCGCCTTTTCTTCATCGCTGAAAACGCCTTCGAGGACGTGAATATCGATCAACGGCATGGCTGTACTCCGCAGCATTTGAGGTGGGTTTGATCAGTCGACACACATTAGCAAGCCGCGCACCGGCTGTCAGCACGGTGTGGTTTGCGCGGGGGTTGTGTTTGCGGGGTTTGTGTTCTCGCAGGGTTTGTGTTCTCGCTCACGCAGACGACTGCGTCGTCGCTCCGCGGGGACGGCGCACAAGCGCCGGACAGCTTTTCGCTGTCTGGACGGAGAGTGTGTGGGCACGGGAACAGGCCTCGCGGCGACACCGCCAAACACAACTCCCCCCACACAAGCCTCTCCGTATCAAGGCGGCAAGGCGGCAAGGCGGCGAAGAGCCGCCCGTCTTGGCCCTGCCAGATCACTCAGAAACAAAGAAACATCAGATCTGCATTTGATCTATCTCAAGGCGTGATCATCCCTTCAGCCTATTCAGCAAGTGTTCTCAATGGGCCAATTTGAGCCGCGAAAGGGAGGAATCGAAAGTGAGAAAACTGCATATTGTTGCTTCGACAATGCTTATTGGAGCCGTATTGTCAGCTTCTGCCATCGCGCAAGAAAGCAATTTTACCACATTTAGAGTTCTGAAACCTGAACTATCCATGGAAGCGGCTCAGGCTGCCTTGAATGACTGTCGAACCCGAGGTTACCAGATTGCGGTCAGTGTGACGGATCGTTTCGGTGTTCTGCAGGTCACAATTCGGGATCAGCTTGCCGGGGCCCACACTCCCAATACGTCATTCAAGAAAGCTTGGACTGCTGCGAGTTTCAGAACTGCCACTTCAGAACTATCATCTTTGACCGAGACAGGAGAAGCATGGGCAATCCGAAATGTCGAAGGTGCTCTGCCGCTTGGTGGTGGTGAAATCATCAGAGCCGGTGATGGCGATATGGTTGGTGCGATTGGCGTATCGGGCGCGCCGTCTGGTTCGGAGGATTCAGCCTGCGCCAAAGCCGGTATTGAAGCAATAGAAGAGCGCATTGCATTCTAGGTGTCCCGGCCTATGGGCGGGCAGCCCGTCCATAGGTAAACCGGGTTCAGTCCCCCACCAGTTTGCTGAGACTCAGCAGGCGATCGATGGGTGCATAATCATCGGTGAAAATCATCTCACCACGACGCGCGAGAATTTCTTGGTGAAAGGAATCATCCAGTACCGAGAAACGGGTAACATTCGGGGCTGGCACCACAACAGAAGAAAAACGCGTCGTGCGCGCGCCGGCAACCAGCACAAAAACCCGTTGCTCGTTGGGGTGTGGGGGGCTGGCTTTGGTCCAGATTTCAACCTCGGGAAAAACCGATTTCAAAGTATTGAATATGCCTGAAAGCGCATGAAGGCGTTCGGGGTAATCGATAACGTTCATCAAAAACACGCCGTCGTCCCTGAGTCTGTTTGCAACGAGTTCAAAAAACTCTCGGGTGATCAGATGAACGGGTATCGCGATGTCGCTGAAGGCATCGCCAATAATGACATCGTAACGCACAGCCGGACGGCTTTGCAGCACATGACGCGCGTCCTGATGCAGAATTTCGATCTTGTTTGGTTCAAGCCAAAATGAGTCGATCGCAATGCGGGTCACTTCGGGATCAATTTCCGCAACCGCGATGGGGCCGGTATCCTGATCCTGCCAGGCTCTTGGTACGGAATAGGTGCCTCCGCCAATAAAGAAAGAAGAAAAGCGTCTCCCCTCCATTCTTCCGCGGGCGACGGCATCCAGCATGGCCGTGAATTCGCTGAACATGACTCGGGGCGCATCCCGGGCGCTGGTACCATGGGACAGGTGATCCAACACCATCCTGCGAACTGGCTTTTCCGGATTGGCGGAAACGTCCAGCACGCGAATGCAGAAGTACTGACTTTCACGAGTGCATGGCGATGTTTGTAATGCTGACACGACGCTCAATCCTGTTGCAATCAGCGCAATGCCCGCAACCCGTCCGATGACAAACCTGTTGTTTCCAAGCCATATCATCAAAACACCGGAAATGGCGTAAGTAAGGGTCACCACCGAAAGAGTGATCGCCGTGCCAAGCCAGGGAATGAACAGGAAGCCGGCCAGCAGCGTACCTGCAATGGCTCCAAAAGCGCCTGCAGCAAACATTGTTCCAAGAGCTCGGCCAGCGCCCTCTTGTTGGTCGGAAACTGCTATGTGAGCCAACACAGGTGCGGGAACTCCGGCAAACAGGCTTGGCAGGAAGAAAACACCAAATGTTATTGCAACAATCGCCAGCACCGGGTCATCGACTGATCCAAGCACCGCGTCTGCAACATATCGAAGTGCCAACAGGGCGCTCGCCGTTGTGACCGCCGCTGCAAGCACAATCCAACCGGTGAAAGTCAAGGCCGCCGGGCTCGGGCGCTCGGCAACCCGACCACCCCACCAATGGCCTATCGAAAAGCCCGCCAGCACAACGGCGATGACGGATGTCCAGGTATACAGGGACATGCCCACATAGGGTGCAAGCATCCGTCCGGCAACGATCTCAACAATCAGGCTTGCAGCAGATATGGCCGCCTGGAGACCCAGCAGAAGAAAAAGCGAGAACCGCATGTGTTTGTTTGGCATTGGCCGTTCCTACTGCTTTCCAAAAAAATATATAAACAATTTCCGACATTGACCACCATCAGCATTGCTTGAACCGCGATTGATTGAGGCGTCGACAGCTGAACCTCGATGCAGGCAGTTGGTTCGCAGCGACCACAGTTTGTCGGCCTGACTTCGTGTGGACAAATCAAATATATTCAATAATATGCATATATTAGAATAAATTCAGAAGGGTTCAATCGATGAAGATTTTTAGGGTCTTGGTGGCGACTTTGCTGCTGTTTAATGTGTCTGCAGTGTCGGCATTTGCTTCAGACGAGGTGCAGAAACTGGTGCTTCAGATTAGCGACAATAATCCCCAAAAGATGAACACAGTGCTGAATGTGGCCGCCAACGTGGCACGCCACTACAGCGAATTGGGTGAAGAGATCGACATAAAAATCGTCGCCTTCAATCAGGGGCTTCACATGCTCCGGCCTGACACGTCACCGGTCAAAGATCGGATCACGTCTTTTGGCAAGAGCATGACAAATGTGGAGTTCCAGGCTTGCAATAACACACGCACGGCGATGCAGAAGAAGTCCGGCAAAGATGTGCCTCTTTTCGATTTCGCAGAAGTTGTCCCTGCCGGAGTTGTGTCCATCATGGAGCTTGATCGTTCCGGATACACGGTGGTGCGTCCCTAACAGGAGTGAAGCGAGACATTCTTTAAGGATGCGCTTGATTTGAGTTTGGGGCGGCAAGCGCCCCAAACCGCCTGGTCATTTCAAAAACCAGATTAACAACCACCCAGCCGGCGGTTGCATGATTGGGCTCTGAGTGGTCATTCGACCTGACTGTGTTTCGGCCGCTCTCTTCCCCAATAGCAACCCCCCAAAAATAATCCAAAAAACTTATCCCCGCTCTCCCCGCGCATTCTATCCTACCCTCACATTCCCCACTTCGGAGGTGTTCTCGAGGCGTCGTTGACATGGGGATTGTCGGTGCCCGGTGGGGCGGCTTCACGTGAGCCAAGGCCGACGGGAGGTGCATGGTGGTCCCGTCCGTCCTCTCCCAATGTCATGACGATCTGGCATTGGGGTTAAAGGGGTCCGCGCTACGCTTAAGCCTCAGCCAAGCGGTTTCAAACCCGCCTCTGTCTGTCGGAAGGCGAAGTTCGGGATCACAGCCGGTCTGCGCTTCCGTTTAGCCGATCGGGTTGTGCCACAAGGGCGGGGT
>CAJQPW010000171.1 GCA_905480295.1 uncultured Rhizobiaceae group bacterium
GGAGTAGGAACACAAGCGGCTTTGGTGCGACTTTTGTTGAGTGTGGGCTAATCCCAGGTTCCGCGGGACTCTGAAAAGGACTCGAACCAGACCTTGAGTGATTCACTGGTCGCACCTGGCCCAATGGCTGGGTTGCGGACATTTTACCATTTTTGACTTCGACTGATGTTCAACGAACGACAAGTCAATCAACGTCGCGATTTGTCAGATGCGGCTATACGAGAGGCACTAAGCGTGTTTGTTAATGGCGTTTCAGATTCATCGATCAAGTGCGTCGCAAACAGGATAGTTCAATAGAGGCGTATTTGGTCTTGGGCTCCCAACGCTGAATACCTTGATGTATCTAAGAAACTTCGACCGCTACTACGGCGATGCAGTCCCCGGACTTTACCAGACCAGGAAAATGGCGGCTTGTAAGAATGCCGCTTCGTTTGGTGATGTAGTCGAATGCGGATGCTCCGGTTCGGTCCAGTGGCCAAATGCGGGCTATGTCATCGCCCTTTGCGACTCTTGTACCCAGATCAACAAGGGGTTCAATCATCCCGTCTTGTTGTGAAAAAATGAAACAATCGCCATCGGGCATGTCCAGTTTAACGGTTGGTGAAATTTCCAGTTTGCCTTGTAAAATACCGGCATGAATGAGAAAGTTGCGCGCGCCCTTAATAGCAATTGAGACTGAATGTGCAGTCGCTGTACCTCCACCACCCAGTTCAGTTGATACAAATATCTTGCCTTGATCTTCTACCGCTGTGTCGTACATTCCGACATTGTCAATTTCCAAAAGCATCATCGAATATGGAGCATTAAACGCCTCCATGGCCGCCACGCATGCGGCTTGCTGTTCTTTGTTTTCCAATACATGGGCTGCGGCGAAGGGAAGGAAGTCCAGAGTTTTGCCGCCGGAGTGAAAGTCCAAAACAACATCTGCCATCGGGACCAGCGTTCGTTGGAAATAATCCGCAATTTTTTCTGTTACCGTACCATCGGGCCTGCCGGGAAACGAACGGTTCATATTGCCCCGGTCAATTGGGGACGTTCTTGTACCGGCTCTAAATGCCGGATAGTTGAATCCGGGGATGATGATGATCCGCCCAGTGACATCATCTGGTTTCAGATTGATCGCAAGATTTTGTAAGGCAATGGGGCCTTCATATTCGTCCCCATGATTGCCCCCGGTCAGAAGGGCCGTTGGCCCGGGCCCGTTTTTCACAACGCAGATAGGAATCATGACGGAACCCCAAGCAGAGTCATCGCGACTAAAGGGCAGTTTCAAATACCCATGATGAACGCCATCTTCATCGAAGGGAACGGTTGGGGAAATTGGATTGTTCTGCATGAACCTAGTCCTTGACCATGAGTTTGCGTTCGACGTTCGCCAGACATTCGGGCGCGCCATCGCCAATAATGATGCTTTCCGTGATCTCAAAACCCCAGTCTTCCATCCACAACCCTGTCATGAAATGGAAAGTCATATTGGGTTCAAGTGCCGTTTTGTCACCGGAACGCAACGACATTGTACGCTCTCCCCAGTCTGGCGGATAAGAGAGGCCGATCGGATAGCCAGTGCGACTATCCTTTTCGATCCCATATTTTTTAAGCACGCTGAAAAATGCCTGGGCAATGTCTTCGCAAATATTGCCGGCTCTGGCCATTTCAAGACCTGCTTCCATTCCTTCGAGAACAGCCTTCTCGGCATCAAGAAAAGTCTGATTTGGCTTGCCGAGAAAGATAGTTCTGGAAAGAGGGCAGTGGTAGCGGCGGAATGCACCGGCGATTTCGAAAAAAGTGCCTTCGCCAGACTTCATCGGTTGGTCATTCCAAGTGAGATGAGGCGCGGCGGCATCTGAACCAGACGGCAAGAGCGGTACGATCGCCGGGTAGTCACCACCTGCTCCGATCCCTTCGTCGTAACGCAAACCCGCATCATAAATATCTGCCACGAGGTCGCATTTTCGAATGCCCGGTTCTATCTTTTCGAAGATCCGCTGATGCATGCGCTCAACAATTTTTCCCGCCGTTCGCATGTAGTCCAATTCCTGGTCGGACTTCACCGCTCGTTGCCAGTTTACTAGTGCCGTTGCATCGGAAAAACGTGCATTGGGTAGGTTTTTGTTGAGCGAAGCAAATGCGGCAGCGGAAAACCAGTAATTATCCATCTCGACGCCAATGTTGACGTTTGCCAAGCCTCTTTCATCGATTCTGGAGGAGAGATAGTCCATCGGATGTCTCTCAGTCGATTGGACATAGTGATCAGGATAACCGATGATGTTGTCGTGCATCATGAAACAGGTACGCACCGCGCCATTGGCGTCCTGACCGCGACCGAACCAGATCGGTTCACCTTCAAGGCCAAGCAAGACGCATTGGTGCACATAAAATGACCAACCATCATAGCCCGTCAGCCAGTTCATGTTGGATGGGTCTGAGATAATCAGCAGATCCAAACCTTGCTCTTGCATAGCGCGACGAGTTTTAGTGATACGGAACTGAAACTCTTCAAGCGAAAAGTGCAAAGTGGGCTTCGTCATTTGGAATTTCCGATATGATTAATTATTGAATAGGGCGCCAATTTTTTGCACCTCAGAACGCTGGCGGGCCAGAGTTGCGATTGCCGTATCCTGAACACCAGTCCCCGTCAGGTCTGCGATCGAAATTATTTCGGGTCCAGTGCGTCCAGCACATTCACCAACAATGACGCCTCCCAACTCCGGGTATGCTTGATCGGGCGACGTAAGTCCGGCCTCAATCGCCGAGCGTAGTTCACCCATTGTCCGCGTTTGCGAGAGCCGGTCTGCGACATAGATATTTGCTTTAGTGATGCAGGCGGATTCGATTTCGTTCTTGTGATGTTGGTCGGAGCCCATCGCAGTGATGTGTTGTCCCGGCCGCAACCAATCGGCCATCACCAAAGGCTCACTGCTCGGCGTTGTTGTCACCACAATGTCTGCAACCTTCACAGCATTCTCCAACTTTCTTTCTGCTATCACATCAATTGACAGTTCGTTTGCAAGTTCCTTGGCCAACATGTTGGCCTTCATGTTATCACGCCCCCAAATAGAAGCTCTTTTGAGCGGACGTACTAACGTTAGCGCTTTGAGTTGCAAGCGCGATTGCATTCCTGTTCCAACGATACAAACACTTTCGCTGTCCTCTCGCGAAAGGTGCCGTGCTGCAACAGCACCAGCTGCCGCGGTTCGCACATCTGTCAAATATCCATTATCCAGTAGTAGCGCTTCAAGCATACCTGTCTTGGCTGAGAATAGGGTCATCAGTCCAGATGTACTTGGCAAACCCATTTTTGGATTGTCAAAAAAGCCTGGCGACATCTTAATGGCAAAGCTTTCAATACCGGGCACATAAGCGGTTTTGACATCGACCTCGCCATTAAAGTCTTCAATTGCCATCGACAGAATTGGCGGCATGACTACATTGCTTGTAGCCAGAGCGGCGAACCCTTTCTCGATGCACGCGATGGCCGCTAAATCCAGGGGGACCAGCACCCTCAGTTCGCTTTCGGTCAATATTTTAATATCTGGCATAAGCGGCTAATCCTCCTCCGTGACATCAACGTCGTCACCAGAAATGATGCGGTGATGCAGTGCCATATCGATATTGCCACCACTGAGGAGACAAACAGTGGGTCCCGCAGGCTTTACCTTTCCGCTCAATAGAGCAGCGATGCCAACAGACCCTGAACCTTCGATAATCTGACGCTCTTCCCAATAGGCATGGCGAATGGCCTGGGCAATTTCACTCTCGCTAACCAACACAATATCGTCCACTAAATCTCGTACCATGGCGTAGGTATATTGGTTGTCGAGGCCTATACCACCACCCAATGAATCTGCGAGTGTCGCCAATTCGGGCATCTGAATGGGTCTTCCGGCCTTCTGGCATTCATACATGGCTGCACCACGCTCCATAGATACGCCAATGATTTTGACTTTCGGATTTTGTGCTTTGAGAGCAGTGGCTACACCGGATATCAGACCGCCGCCGGAGACCTGAATTAAGACGGTGTCGATGTTTTCGATCTGGTCGAAAATCTCAAGGCCGAGCGTTCCCTGACCAGCAATAATATTGCAATGGTCAAAGGGTGGTATCAACATCATATTCTCTTCGCTGACCAGCCGCTCTACTTCACTTTGCGCATCGTCTTGCGACATACCGACGATGCGCACTTCGGCCCCCAGCGCCTTTATCCCTTCAATTTTATTTTGCGGAACGAGCTGCGACATACACACGATGCAACCAACGTCGTTTTGCTTTGCAGCATACGCCAGTCCGCGCCCATGGTTGCCGGTTGAAACCCCAACAACCCCATTGGCCTTCTGTTCGTCATCAAGACAAAGAATCGCATTGGTTGCGCCCCGAATTTTAAAGCTGCCGGTAACCTGCTGATGCTCCAGCTTGAGATGAACAGGAAAGCCGGTCCGTTGAGAAAGAGTATGCGATTGAGAGACCGGTGTCGTCTGAATGGTCTTTTCAATACGGAAGGATGCTTTCCGAATATCGGAAAGCGTAATTGGATTGTTCATCGTTATTCAGACGCTCCCCGATGCAGGCAAACTGCAGCTAAAGAGTTTTCCATACCCCTTGGGAACGTGGTTCAGTCCACTGTGTTGCATCATTTCCCATGCACTCGCCTGATTTGATGACACAACTGGTTTCCCCGTGCGTTGTTCAATCTCGGCAATCGCATCAAGAGCAGGTAATCCTGTACACGAGAGGAAAAATGCTTCGGTCGCAGGTGTATCAACTTCAATTGCGGCGTCGATGATCGTCTGTTGAGATATTCTGGCCATCACCCTGTCATCAGCCTGTCCCAAGCAATTGAATGCCTGCAATTCCAAACCTGAGCGGATGAAATAATCAGCCATCGGCATACTGGTTTCGACAAGATATGGCGTCACAACCGATACCCGATTGACGCCAAGCACCGCAAACGCTTTCAGCGCCGCGCCGGTTGGTGTGACCACTGGAACACCGGGCCGGCTTGCATGCACCGCAGCGGCGACTTCTTCGTCGCCAATAACGACCGATGCAGCCGTGCAACTGTAACAGATGGCGTCCAGCACCTCGCCCGGAACCAGCAGATCGGCAGCTGCACTGATAAGAGGGCCCATTTTACGTAAGTTTTCTGGTGTCGTTGGATTTTCAAAGGCGACGCGCGTGCCGTAGACAACGGCTTTGTCGAGAGGGACAATACGGGGAAAGTCTCGTTCCGTTGTCAGATCTGTTGCCAGTGCAATCAACCCCAGTTTGCGGCGGGCTTCAGGCGGGTCAAACTGGGGTAGCACCGATGAGATACTTACATTCATAGCGGTTTCCTATCGTTGATCATTTGGTGCGAACCGCTTTTCGAGATGACGCAACATCAGTACGCATGGAATGCTGACCAGCAAAAAGAACACGCCGACCAGCGTCATCGGTTCGAGGTAACGGTAAGATTCGTTGGCTACAGAACGTGCAGCATTCATCAACTCAATGACGGTGATGGCGGCGAGCAGAGGTGTTTCTTTGAACATGGCTACGAAGTAGTTTGCCAGTGCGGGGATCATCGGCGGAATGGCTTGTGGCAGAATCACATGTCGCCATGTCTGCGGCACAGTCAGATTGACGGCCTTTGATGCTTCCCATTGCCCCTTTGACACGTTGTCGATGCCTGCACCATAGACCTCGGAGATGTACGCACTGTAATGGATGCCCAGTCCAATAACGCCTGCCGCTAATGGGGACAGCAAAATACCAAGATCCGGTAGAATAAAGAACAAGAAGTATAACTGAACCAGCAGTGGCGTTCCGCGGATGAAATCGTTAAACACGAACATTGGCGCTGAAATCCACTTGCTCGGCGATCTGCGTGCCAGCGCTGTGAAAAGTCCCAGCACCATGGCCAATACGCTACCCAATAGCGTTGCCTGAATGGTAATTATGACACCCTTAGCCAGTGTCGGTAATATTTCCCAAACAAAATCCCAATCCCACTCCATACTGCGCGCGCCTTACGTTTTCACATCGAGGCCAGCAGACAATCTGCGTTCGAGCCTGCGGGTGGATTGGCTGATGACAAGTGAAATGAGGTAGTAGAGGATCAAAATGGTTAGGAACGGTATAGCAGTATTACCAGTCTGGGCGCGCACGACTTGCGCTTGAAAAGTCATATCGGACAGCGAAATCAGCGAAACAATCGCCGTGCCCTTCAAAAGTTCAATTGCATTGTTGCCAAATGTGGGCAGCATCACAACAAATGCCTGAGGCACGATTACATGACGCAACGACTGCCATCGAGTTAGATTGAGGGCCGTGCAAGCTTCATGCTGTTCGCGCGGGACGGCTTGAACGGCTCCCCGCACAACTTCTGCGCCATATGCCCCCACATTGAGACCAAGTGCTAGCACACCCGCTTGAAAAGGAGATATGGGGACACCAATCAACGGTAACACGAAGTAAGCCCAAAAAAGTTGTACAAAAACTGACGTTCCGCGAAAGAATTCAATGTAAATTGTTGCCAACCACCGAACACTTGCTGATGGAGAAAGACGAGCGAGACCGGCTACAAATGCCATGACCAAAGCAAGGGCAATGCCTGCAGAAGTCAACTGCAAGGTCAGGATTGCACCTTTTAGTATCAATCCAATATAACCGGGCCAGTCAATCAATGCGGTTCTTCCAATCTAGAAAAGACATTGGTGGTAAAATAAAAAAGGAATTCAATTGGTGACGGCGGTACTGTTGCCGCCACCAAAATCAGTTGACCATACGACCTAGTTGTCGCCTTCACAGAGCAGTTTTCTGCTGGTTTTTGCGGCGGCTGTTGCCGGGAAACCAAACTTGGCCAGAATCGCAGCATATTCGCCAGATTCTTTCAGTTCCAACAAGGCCTTGTCGTAGGCATCGCGGAATTCAGCATCAGCTTTGTTAAAGCCTGCTCCTGCACAATAAACCTTCACGCCTTCAACCGGAGACATGATTTCCAAGTTGCTGTCTCCTGCTTTGGCCAAAGCTGCATTTAGGGACAATGTGGGCAGTGCATAGACGTCGATGCGCCCGTCTTGCAGCATTTTCACACCGCTTTGTGTATCAGGTACGGTAATCCTGCGATCATCCGGCACTCCCGCATCTTTTGCCAGCTGCAGCTCGGTACCGCCACCGGGGCCACCCAATTTGGCAGTACTTTGAGCGACACCTTCATAGGTGGTAAGACCAAGTGGATTACCTTTTTTGACCATAAACGCTTCAGCATCGCATAGATCGGGCTCGGAGAACTTGATCGCAGCGCAACGTTTGGGTTTGATGTAGAGACCCGCAGCCACAAGGTCGAACCGTCCAGCCTGAAGGCCAGGAATCATAGCACCATATTCTGAAACAGATGCAATGATCTCATTAACGCCCAGTTTCTTTAAAACAGCTCTGGCAATTTCTGGAGCAGCGCCAGTGACTTTTCCGCTCGCTTGCACTTCAGTCCACGGTGGCTCGTTGGCGATTGCGATACGCGCGAAACCCTGTTTTTGCAGACGTTCCAAAGTACTTTCGGCTTGGGCGGTGCTTACGCTTCCCAGACTTCCGGCAAGTAGAAACGCGGCAGCAGTTGCCGCAAGGCAAACCGAACTCCGAATTTTTCTGATGTCCATCTTCATAATTTCCTCCTTGATTGTGGGGATTGAAAACTCAAACCCGCATTGTCGACGGCAATCGTCGAATTCATATTTGTCGCCCCCCGGCGACAATCTTTTTCAAAAAACTCTGTGTCCGTTCCTGTTGCGGATTACTAAAAATTTCCTCGGGCTTACCCTGTTCAACAATTCGACCGCCGTCAAAAAACAACACTCGGTCAGCGAAATCTCTCGCAAAACTCATTTCGTGTGTAACCAAAAGCATGGTCATGTCAGTCTCTGCGGCCAACCGGTGCATGACATTCAACACCTCCTCGACCAGCTCTGGGTCCAGAGCCGAAGTAACCTCGTCAAACAACATAATCTTGGGTTTCAAAGCGAGTGCGCGGGCGATTGCTACGCGTTGCTTTTGCCCACCTGAAAGTTGTGCTGGTTTTTGCTCGGCTTTATCAGCCAATCCCACCATATCCAGAAGTTCCAGAGCAAGGTTGTTGGCATCAGGTTTTGACAATTTCCCGGTTAGGGTCGGCGCCAGGGTTACATTTTCAAGCACCGTCTTGTGTGGAAAAAGATTGAATAGCTGGAACACCATTCCAATTTTTGCGCGCATTTTATGAAGATGCGTTTCATCAGCAGGAACCAACATACCTGCCTTTTCCATATGCCAAAGTGGCTCTCCGTCTATATAAATAACGCCATCATTGATCGTCTCTAGCGTCATCAATAATCGAAGAATGGTTGTCTTACCGGAACCAGATGGTCCAATCAGCGCCAGTTTTTCTCCAGAAGCAACATCGAAACTCAAACCGTTAAGCACGCTTAGCGAGCCGAAACTCTTCGAAACGTTTTCAATTTGAATTATCGGTGTTCCCAACTCTCCAAGTTCCCAGTTGACGGTGTAGATCTATCCGGGAAAATGGTTCAAGCAAAACATCATGTCAATTGGATTATTAACTCATGACAATATTGGCGCCCTTATAAGTTCAGGCTTTCGAGTATCGGCTGAGATGCAAGTTGCTGGCGAATTATACTTAATCCTTTGGCGAGATCGGCTTCGGAGGTGGGACCCAGACAGATGCGAACTGCATTTGCAACACGACCAGTTTCGACAGCAAAAGCAGAACCCGCTCCAGTAGCAACGCCATTTTTTCGTAACTGCGTCACGAATGCATCTTCAGTCCAGTCCTCGGTAATTGGTAGCCAAATATGCATGCCATGTGGACTTGAAAGGTAGCTCAATCCTACAAATGCGTCAGATGCAATTTTGTTGCGCTGCTTTAAGGCTGCCTTTTGCCATTCCAACAGTTCTTTCGCCGTGCCATTTTCTATCCAGCGTGTAACAATTTCAATCGAGATAGATGTTGCCATCCAACTAGAAACCAGATGTCGGTTTGCTGCGGCCGTTTTTAATTGTTCGGGCACAACAAGATAGCCTGCCCGCAATCCGGGCATAAGGCATTTGGTAAAACCGGTAAAATATAATACCCGATCGGTCGCAAATGTATAAATTGGAGGATGAACTTCTGGTTGAATAGGTCCCCATGCATCATTTTCTATAATGTAGAAATCATGTTTTTTGGCGAGATTGGCCAACTGCCTGCGCCGCGATGGACCCATGATTCGAGCCCTGGGATTGAGGCCATTTGGCATGACATACAAGGCTTTTGGCCGTTTAATTTCGCAAAGTCGGTCTAACTCTTTGGGAATAATGCCCTCGTCGTCGGTCATACAGCCATCCAACTTCATACCCAAATACGTCGCCAGCGGCTTGAGAGTATGATGGCAAAAGTCTTCGGCTATGATTCGGTCACCAGTTCGTGCGACTGTCATTAGGGCAACGGTCATGGAAGCGGTGCTGCCATTTGTCAGCAAAATAGAATCAAGGGGAGCATCGAGGTCACATAGACTCAGCCATTTTTTGGCTTGGATTAAATAGGAATGTCTTGCTGTTGCAGGGCGAAAAGAAAAGACTACATCAGCTGGCAAGTTACCGCCAAGCCCAAACAGGGCAGTACGCATCGCGTCAATTTGCACTTGGGCGCAAACCGGTTTCAGTACAGAAAGGTCAATGAGCTGTTTTCGTTGGTCAGCAGGCAAATAGAAGTTGGGCGTTTTGTTATCAACCTGATTCTCGGAAATATAAGTTCCCCGCCCAACCTCTCCATTTATGACACCAAGTCGGATAAGTTCCTCATAGGCCCGGCTTACGGTTTGGACACTGATCCCCAGTTGATAGGACAGCTCACGATGAGGTGGTAAACGATCCCCCTTTGTTAATTCACCCGCCTCGATAGCCCGTAGAACCGCTTGCGCAAGAGAACGATAAACCGGTCTCGGCAAGTCATTTTTTTGAGGGGGCCACATTGTCATGGTGTTTTTTTGGACGTAATCATAACAATTGGCAAGAGGTAATCATGGTGTACGAAAACTGATGGCGTTTGAAAAAATTGATGATCGCGATCTTACAATTCTGAAAACTCTTTCGCAGAATGGGCGGATCAAGATTTCGGATTTGGCCCGTCAGCTCAACTTGACCGCAACTCCCTGCTGGGATCGGGTCAGGCGCCTGGAAAAAATGGGCCTAATCAAGAACTACAAAGCTGACATCGCTCTTCAGAAAATTGTTTCTCATATTACAGTTTTTGTTGTGCTGGAGCTTGAAAGCCATCGTGCAGAAACATTTCAACATTTTGAGCGAGCAATTGAAAGATATGACGAAATTACTGCGTGTTGGGCCATCGGTGGTGGCCCCGATTATCTGATGCAGGTGGTCTCCCGTGACATTGATCAATACCAGTCCTTCATAGACACTTTGCTTGAGCTGCGAATCGGGATTGCGCACTATGCTACCTATGTTGTCACCAAGTCGATAAAAATGAACGCTGTTCCACCCTTCGATATCCTGCTGGCAAACTCCTCTAAATAGTGACTGTCTAACCGCAAGTTTTCAGATGAAACGACTGTCTGAGCTGAATAATACAGAAATTCCGCCGCTCCGTATGCACTAGAATATCTGCAATATTGTCCATAGGGGATACGCGCGAGATGGCGTTGCAAAATAAGTGTGCCGGCTTTGTAGTATCGGACTCCAGCCTGCTGCGTTTCGAAGCATTTGTAGATGGTCGTTGGGTAAAGGCTCAGTCCGGGCAAACCATTTCGATCTTCAATCCAGCCAATGGCGCTTGTCTGGGTGATGTTACAAGCCTTTCTGACGATGAGAGTACAACTGCTGTAGACGCTGCCTATATGGCGTTCGCACTATGGTCTTCCTTGCTCCCGCAAGAGCGCTCTGCAATCTTGAGAAACTGGCACGACTTAATGCTGGAACATAAAGAAGATCTCGCCCTTATTATGGTGCACGAGCAGGGTAAACCAATTTCAGAAGCGAGAGGTGAGATTGATTATGCCGCGTCCTTCGTAGAGTTTTATGCAGAAGAAACCAAACGTCCAAATATCGAAAGCGTGACGTCCCATCTTCGGGATGCGGAAATGGAAGTCTGGGCTGAACCGGCCGGCGTCGCCGCTCTCATTATGCCCTGGAATTTTCCCTCAGCCATGCTGACCAGGAAAGCAGCTGCTGCCCTTGCTGCAGGGTGCACAATTGTGGCTCACCCTTCGAGCGAAACTCCGTTCTCGGCATTGGCGCTTTGTGAACTTGCAAATCGGGCAGGTGTTCCCGCTGGAGTTTTCAATGTTGTTACAGGTCAGCCCACAAACGTGGTTGAACCTTGGACGAAAGACACTCGTGTGCGAGTGCTTTCGTTCACAGGTTCGACGGAAATTGGACAATTGCTTTACCGGCAGTGCGCACCGACGATCAAGAAACTGGTGATGGAATTGGGCGGCCATGCACCTGTGATTATCTTTGGTGATGCCGATCTGGATACGGCAGTGGCTGAAACGATCAAAGCCAAATTTGCAACCTCCGGGCAGGATTGCCTGGCCGCCAATCGAATTTATGTGGCTCGCGAAATATATTTTGAATTCTGTAAGAAATTTACTGAAGCTGCACAATCCCTGACGGTTGGATTTGGTATGGACGACCCGGATATAGGCCCATTGATAAATGAACGTGCTATTGAGAAACAAAAAAAGCATGTGGCCGACGCCAGCGTGCGAGGTGCCCGGTTAACATGCGGCGGCAAACAACACCCGCTGGGATCGTTGTTCTTTGAGCCAACCGTCCTGGCAGACGTTCCCGATGACGCGTTAATCATGCATGAGGAAACATTCGGGCCGGTGGCCGCGATTTCAGCTTTTGAGTCCGAAGAGGCCGTTGTTGCCAAAGCCAATGCCAGTGAATGTGGCTTGATAGCCTATATTCACAGCAATGACCCGCGCCGCATCTACAGGGTTAGCCGCGCATTGCAATACGGGATGGTTGCAGTCAACCGAACCAAAGTCACCGGTGCACCGGTACCATTTGGCGGCATGAAACAGTCTGGGCTTGGCCGTGAGGGCGCCCGTCAGGGTATGGAAGAATTTATGGAAATCAAATACATATGCCGCGATTGGGCATGACAAAGGGAATTCAAATGCTTAAAAACGACCAACTTGACCAATGGGACCGCGATCATTTTTTCCATGCATCTTCGCATTTGGCCCAGCACGCACGTGGTGAAAGCTCCAACCGGATCGTTACCGGTGGCAGAGGTGTTTACATTGAAGACCGTGATGGCAACAAATTACTGGACGCATTTGCGGGGCTTTATTGCGTTAACATTGGCTATGGTCGTTCTGAAGTTGCCGAAGCAATCGCTAATCAGGCTAAGGAACTGGCCTACTACCACTCCTATGTAGGCCATGGTACTGATGCTTCTATAACGCTAGCCAAGATGATTGCTGACAGAGCTCCTGAAGGCCTGTCGCGTACCTATTTCGGGCTATCCGGTTCGGATGCAAACGAAACCAACATCAAACTTGTGTGGTACTACAACAACATTCTCGGTCGCCCGGAGAAAAAGAAAATTATCTCCCGTTGGCGTGGCTATCACGGTTCTGGCCTAATGACGGGTTCGCTGACCGGTCTGGAGTTGTTTCATAAGAAATTCGATCTTCCCTTCTCGCAAGTCATACACACGGAAGCGCCGTACTATTTCCGCCGCGACGATGAAACCATGAGCGAAGAAGAGTTTTCTGCCCATTGTGCAAAAGAACTCGAGATGTTGATCGAAGCGGAAGGCGCGGAATCAATTGCCGCATTCATTGGCGAACCTGTCTTGGGAACCGGAGGCATTGTGCCGCCACCGTCAGGTTACTGGGAAGCGATCCAAACAGTGTTGCGAAAGCATGATATCCTTTTGATTGCAGATGAAGTGGTGACCGGGTTTGGCCGACTTGGTTCAATGATGGGGTCTGATCATTACGGCATCAAACCCGACATCATTACGATTGCGAAGGGACTGACATCTGCTTACGCGCCATTGTCCGGCTCGATCATTTCCGACAAGGTTTGGAAAGTGTTGGAAGATGGCACAGACGAGTTTGGCCCTATTGGTCATGGCTGGACATATTCGGCTCACCCGATTGGAGCCGCCGCTGGTGTGGCAAATCTGAAGGTCGTCGACAAACTCGATCTGGTGAACAATGCCGGTACGGTTGGCGCGTATTTGAATGACCAAAT
The DNA here is from genome assembly GCA_905480295.1 of uncultured Rhizobiaceae group bacterium. Classification (GTDB taxonomy): domain Bacteria; phylum Pseudomonadota; class Alphaproteobacteria; order Rhizobiales; family Rhizobiaceae; genus Pseudahrensia. The sequence goes on from CAJQPW010000171.1 coordinate 13,240, forward strand.
GAAGAGTGCGCTTTCTGAACACGAGAATATCGGAGACATCCGTGGTGAAGGAATGTTGTGCGCAGTTGAGTTGGTTGAGAACCGTCAGGAACGAAAGTTTTTTGACCCATCCAAAAAGATTGCCGCGACGATCGTTGGTGAAATGGTGAAACAAGGTATCATCGCCAGAGCCATGCCCCAGGGCGATATTATCGGCTTCGCTCCACCGCTGTGTTTATCAATCGATGAAGCCGATAAGATCGTAGCAGCAACCAAAAAAGTCGTTGAGAGAGAATTTGGGACAATTAACAGATAGCCTGCCAATCCACAGGAAATCCTAGAGGGGTTGATCCATGTCGCAAACGCGCCAAAGTTCAACCAACCTGGATGTAGGGAAGTGATGCAATTCGAAAGCTTACAGTACTTCCCGAAGATCAGCTGCAGGTCACCCTTTCCCGTGAGCAGTTCGCCGCACCATGCCATCTGCGACAAGGTCAACCTGATCAAAATGGGCTCAGAGCAGCCGTTGATCAACTTGAAACTCGATTGTTTTCTACGTCTGCTTCGACGAATTGGGCTGAGGCGATTTAAAACATCCCAAGGGCCGCTCCCCCCCCCATAAGTTGCCGTTTCTGATCTCATTCAACTCAA
>CAJQPW010000172.1 GCA_905480295.1 uncultured Rhizobiaceae group bacterium
CGCTCATAGAGCTCGATTGGCGCACCCACCTGTTCCAGATAACCGGCTGACAGCACGACAATGCGGTCGGCAAGCGTCATCGCCTCCACCTGATCATGGGTTACATAAATCATTGTCGTCGAGGGCATGCTTTCTTTCAGCTTGGCGATCTCAATGCGGGTGGCGACACGCAGGGCGGCGTCAAGGTTGGAAAGCGGTTCGTCAAACAGGAAGACCTTGGGGTCACGACATATCGCCCGGCCGATGGCAACCCGCTGGCGTTGTCCCCCGGACAGGGCCTTTGGCAGGCGATCAAGATAGGGACCGAGCTGCAATATTTCAGCTGCGTTTTGAACCCGTTCTTCGATCTCCGCCTTCGAGGCTTTGGCGATCCGCATGCCAAACGCCATGTTATCGTACACGGTCATATGGGGGTACAGCGCATAAGACTGGAAAACCATGGCAATGCCCCGTTGCGACGGGGGAATTTCGTTCACCCGGTTGCCGTCAATCTTCAGCTCGCCATCGGTGATTGATTCAAGACCGGCGATCATGCGCAGCAGCGTTGACTTTCCACAGCCTGATGGGCCGACAAAGACAACGAATTCTCCCTCGTCGATCTCGAGGTCAACGCCATGCATGACTTCTGTTGTGCCATAGGATTTCTTGATCCCGGTGAGATTGAGTCCGGTCATGCGGATTCTCCCGTTTTAGCCGTGGTCTGTTGGCGGGCGAAAAAGGCACCATAGGGGTGCAGGTGCAGCATTTGGCCTTCCAGCCAACCACCGGCTCCCGGTGATTCAAGCTGCAGATAGCCGTCAGATGGCGCCGCAACGCTTTTTTGTGTTTCGCTCATGTTGATCGCGACAAATATCGTGGTGCCTTGCAATGACCGTTCGAAGGTCAAAACGTTCTCATCGTCTCCGAGAAACCCAATGTCACCGGTCGCAAATTCGCGGTGCCGGGAACGGAACTGCAGGGAATCCCGATAATGATTGAGCAATGAATCAGCATCTGCCTCCTGCAGATTGGCCGACAGATGATGGTGTTCGGGCGGTATTGGCAGCCAGCTTTTGTCGCTTGAAAATCCGCTTCCCACATCATTGTGGGACCAGACCATCGGTGTACGACAGCCATCGCGTCCCTTGAATGTTGGCCAGAACTGGATGCCGTAGGGGTCCTGCAGATCTTCAAAGGAAAGCAATGCTTCGGTCATGCCCAACTCTTCGCCCTGATACAGGCACACCGACCCGCGCAGCGACAGAATCAACGTCGCGGTCATTTTCAGAAATTCGTCACGGTCGGTTATCTGATCTGCCCAACGTGAGGCATGGCGAACGACATCATGGTTGGAAAAAGCCCAGCATGACCACCCGTCCGGTGCCGCAGATTCAAATGCCTCGATCACCTGGCGCACCTTTTGCGGTGTGATCGGTTCCGGCGACAGGAAGTCGAACGCGTAACACATATGCACAAGATCATCGCCGCTGGTATATTGAGCGACAATATCCAACCCCTTTTCGGCATCCCCGACCTCACCAACCGCCGTGGCTGCCGGGTACTCGTCCAACAGGGCGCGAAAGCGTTTCAAAAAGGCAATATTTTCCGGCTGGTTCTTGTCGTAGAGATGGCTTTGAAAATTGTAGGGATTGACCGCTGGGGCAATGGAATCATTGCGCTGTTCCAATTGAAGCGCGGGATTGTCTTTCAGGCTTTCGGCATGAAAATAGAAATTGATCGTATCGAGGCGAAATCCGTCCACGCCCCGGTCGAGCCAGAACCGGATGGTCTCGAGCAGCGCGTCCTGGACGTCGTTGTTGTGGAAGTTCAGGTCGGGTTGGCTGCTCAGAAAATTATGCAGGTAATATTGGCAACGCCCGGTATCCCATTGCCAGGCCGAACCGCCAAAGATTGAAAGCCAGTTGTTGGGCGGTGATCCATCCGGTTTGGCATCGGCCCAGACATACCAGTCGGCCTTTGGATTGTCGCGGCTGGAGCGGGATTGCACAAACCAGGCGTGCTGATCGGAAGAGTGGGAGATCACCTGATCAATCATCACTTTCAGACCGAGGCGGTGGGCTTCGGCGATCATCGCATCGAAATCCGCCATCGAGCCGAAAATCGGATCAACATCGGTGTAGTCGGATACGTCATAGCCAAAATCGAGCATGGGCGAACGGAAGAATGGTGAGATCCAGATCGCATCAACGCCGAGGCCGGCAATGTGGGGCAGCCGCTGGGTAATACCCCGCAGATCGCCTACGCCATCGCCATTACTGTCTTGAAACGATCGGGGATAGATCTGGTAGATCACCGCACCGCGCCACCAGTCCGGGTCGTTGTCGTGGGCGGTAATGACGCCGGGTGCCGTGTCGTGGCGAAAATCGTGCAGAACATTCATCGCATTATCCGCCTTTGACTGAACCGGCCAGCAGGCCGCGAACCAGATATCGCTGCAGCGAGAAGAAGACAATGATCGGCACAACAATGGTGATGAAGGCCGAGGCCGAAAGGATGTCCCAGTCGCCCCCCCGTGAGCCAAGCAGATTGACCAGACGCCCGGTCAGAACCAGTTCATCATCGCCGGCCCCCAGAAAAACCATGGCCACCAGCAGATCGTTCCACACCCAAAGAAACTGGAAGATCGCAAAAGATGCCAGCGCCGGAAACGACAGGGGCAAGACGATTTTCAGAAATATTTCAAAATCCGTGGCGCCATCGACCCGAGCTGACTCGATGATTTCCCGCGGCAGGCCGGCAATGTAGTTGCGCAGCAGATAGACCGCCAGTGGCAGGCCAAAGCCGGTATGGGCCAACCAGATTCCCAGATAGGTCTTGCCCGGAACACCGAAAAACGCACCGATTTTCTGATAGGCCGTCAGCAAGGGTATCAGCGACATCTGCAGCGGCACCACCAAAAGGCCAACGACCACGGCAATCAGCAAGGCGCGCCCCGGAAATTCCATCCAGGCAAGGGCATAGGCTGCAAAGGCGGCGATCAGGATCGGAATGATCGTTGCGGGAATGGTGACGGTCAGCGAATTGATGAAACTCTTTCCAAGCCCCTCCGCATTCACGACCGTTTTGAAATTATCGGTTGTGAAACTCGGTGGCGTGGTGGCGGTGATGAATATCCGTTGCCCCCGCGACTTGGTAATTTTTTCATCCGCCACAATTTCAAAATCGCCATTGGCTTCAACCGTCAACAGGGATCCATCTCTCAATGTTGCCACGTCGCCGGGCTGGTATTTTTTCGGTGCGCGACTGGAAAAGCCGAAAGCCTGAATGGTGCCACTGCCTTCTAGAACATTGCCGGAAATGACATATTTGCCATCTCTTTCAACCTGACCATCCGCACCGGGGGCCCGCTTGATCTTGTTCTGGGTGGAACTGGTCATGGCGGTCCACCACCCGGATACGGCAATCTGGTCCTTGGTGCGCACCGAAGAAACAAGCAGTCCGAAAGTGGGCAGCAGCCAGATGGCGACCAGCAACAGGGCTGAAACATGCACCGCCCATGTCAGGGGTGATTTGGTGGCTGAAGCAGCTGACATATCAGTGTCCCTCCATTTCGGCATTGGCGCGTCGGATGTTCCAGATCATGATCGGAATGACCAGAACCATGATCACCACGGCAATTGCCGCACCGCGCCCGAAATCACCCCCGCCCCGGAACATCCAGTCGAACATCAGATTGGCCAGGACCTGGCTGTTCCACTGGCCGTTGGTCATGGCCAGCACGATATCGAAAACCTTCAGCACCAAAATGGTGATGGTGGTCCAGACCACGGCAATCGTGCCCCAGATTTGCGGAATCATGATCTTGAAAAATATCTGAACCGGGTTCGCCCCATCGATCACCGCGGCTTCAATGGTCTCTTCTGATATGCCGCGCAAAGCCGCGGACAGGATGACCATGGCAAAGCCGGTCTGAATCCAAACCAGAATCACCATCAGAAAAAAATTGTTCCAGAACGGCAGCGTTATCCAGGCCTGTGGCTCGCCCCCCAGGGCGGTCACGAGGGCATTGAGAATACCGATCTGTTCAGACCCGGCGCCGCGATAATCATAGACAAATTTCCAGATCACCGTCGCGCCGACAAATGAAATCGCCATCGGCATGAAGATGATGGTTTTGGCAATATTGCCCCACCAGATGCGATCGGTCAGCGCGGCAATCACCAGACCAAAAAAGGTTGCCAGCGTGGGAACGACAATCAGCCAGAGCATGTTGTTGAACATGCTTTCGCGGAACAGCGGATCGTTGACCATCCAGATGTAGTTGGAAAATCCGACAAATTCGGTGCCAGAACGATCGTTCAATGACAGCCAGAACGACTGCACCACGGGGTAGACAAGATAGACGGTCAGCAGCACTGCCGCCGGTCCGAGAAACAACCAGGGTCTGATCGCATTGGCCCGGTTGATGTTACGGCTGATTTGGGCCGGTGTCTGCCCGGTCACCGGGTAGGCCCGGTCGAGAATGACGTTGGACAAGAGGAAATAAGCGGCACACCCGGCAACGCCGAGCACCATGGTCACAAGAGCTCCAAACAGCTGTTCCAAAACGACCTCCCTGCCCAAGAATTAGAAACTGACCGGCGACCCTGAAGCCGCCGGTCGAAATGAATTGCCTTTAGTTCAGCGAGTCCCAGGTTTTCTGAATATCGCTTGCAACGGCCTTGGCGTCCTTGCCACCGGCGTAATCAACCATGCCTGTCCAGAATGCACCGGCACCGATTTTGCCCGGCATCAGGTCGGAACCGTCGAAGCGGAAGGTGGTGGCGTTGAGGAGAATCTCCCCCTGTTTCTTTGCTGCTGCATTGGCATAAGCATCGGTGTTGACCCCTTTCAGAGCGGTCAGAAGACCGCCCTGCGCCATCCAGATTTCGTGGGCGATGGGGGTTTTCAGCCATTCGATGAAGGCACGCGCTGCCGGTGAGTCCTTGGCAATCGCCGCAAGGGTTCCAGCCCCGAGAACCGGTTTGCCAAGATCCTTGCTTGCATAGGCAGGGAAGTAGAAGAAATCAGCGTCTTCACCAACTTTCGTCCCGTCTGGAAAGAAGGATGGAATGAAGGATGCCTGTCGGTGCATGAAGCATTTTGGCGGAGAGGAGAACAGACCCTTGGGACTGTCGCGGAAATCGGTCGTGGCAACTGCCGCTGCACCGCCGTCGACATATTTGTCATTGCGGGCAAAAGCACCAAATTCTTCGATCGCAGCAACAATGCGGGGATCATCAAACTTGATCGAATTATCGACCCAGCCGTCATAAACGTCCGGCGTCTGTGTACGCAGCAGCATTTCTTCGGTCCAGTCGGTGGCAGGCCAACCGGTTGCACCGCCTGATCCCAGACCAATACACCACGGTGTGTCACCATCGGCGACGATCTTGTCTGTTAACGCCTTCAGTTCTTCCATGCTGGTAGGCACTTCATATCCGGCGTCTTCAAAGTTCTCAGGCGAATACCAGACCAGGGATTTCAAATCTGCCTTGTAGGAGAAAGCGTAGAAATCCTTCTTGCCGTCCTTGCCGGCATAGGTGCCCAGATCAACCCAGGACTGACCGGCCGCATAATTGTCTCTCATCCAACTGGCCGAAGCTTCACCCAGTGGCGTGAGCAGACCCTTTGACGCCAGGTCGGCAATCAGACCCGGCTGGGGCAGAACCGCAATATTGGGTGGTGAACCCGCCTGGGTGTCAATGACAATCTGCTGCTCGTAATTTTCTGACGAGGAATATTTCACATCAGCACCGGTAGCGGCGCGGAAATAGTCCAGCATGCTTTCCACAAGGGTTTGGTCGTCACCGCGCCAGGGACCGAAAATTGTCAGGGTCTGACCACTGAGATCCGTGGCATTGGCGAAGGCGTCATAGCTTGACCAAGTGAATCGGGCATCCTTGCCCGGCTCATATTTCAGCTTGATGTGGCCGTCGGCCTGAGCAACGCCACAGGAAACAGCCAACGCCATCAGGCTGGCAGCAATAGTTTTTTTCATGAATTCCTCCAAGCAACACCGTCTCAAAGGCTGAAAACGGGCTTGCATCCGTTGATATTGGGCAAAACGAGATTTGCCGCTGGGTTCACCTTAACAAACATTCCACGCAAACCGCAAATAGAAAATCCAAAGCGCTTTGGAAAACCCTTCACACCATCTATCATCAAGTAAGTCAAGCAACTTATGGAAATATTGGTGATCAAACTTGAATAGTTTTCCAGAAAGGCTTGTCAGCACCACCAGATTTGAGCCATAACCAAAGCGCTTTGGAGTAGTCAAACCAGAATTGCCGTGTCGGATTCAGTCGTCAATCTCAAACAATTATCGAAGAGTCTCGGTCTTTCGCAGACCACTGTGAGCCGTGCCCTGAACGGGTTTCCGGAGGTCAGCGAAAAAACCCGTGCCAAAGTTCAGGCAGCAGCTGAGAAATTAAACTACCGTCCCTCCCCGAGTGCCACGAGCCTCGCCACCGGCAAGTCACGGATAATCGGCCACGTGGTACCGGTCAGCGAACATCGCATGATCAATCCGCATTTTTCCGACTTCGTTGCCGGAGCCAGCGACGCCTATGCCGAAGCTGGCTATGATCTGCTGATCCGTGCCGCACTGCCGGAACAGGAAGCTGACATCTATCGCGATTTTGCCAGTCGCAACCGCGTCGATGGCGTGGTTGTGCACGGTCCGATGGTGCATGAACCCCGCATTAAGCTGTTGCAGTCGATTGGCCTGCCCTTTGTTGTTCACGGACGCGCAGGTGATGAAGAACATTCCTACTCATGGATGGATGTCGACAACCGTTCGGCATTTGAGCAGCTCACCCATTACCTGATAGAATTGGGGCACCGACGCATTGCGCTGATCAACGGATTGGAAAGCATGAACTTCGCCCGCCGCCGCCGGCTCGGGTATGAGACCGCGCTGAGCGACCACAAACTGCCGGTCGACCCCGATCTGGTTACCAGCGAAGACATGAACGAACCCTACGGATACCGATCGACCCGGCGCCTGTTGGAGGCGAGTTCTGCACCCACCGCCTTGATTTATTCCAGCATTCTTTCCGCACTAGGGGGGCTGCGCGCCGTCAACGAGATGGGACTGCGCCCCGGCAAGGATATATCGCTTGCCACCTATGATGACCGTCTTTCGTTTCTTCAAGCCGGTGATGGTGCAGGTCAGTCCAGCTATTTCACATCCGTTCACTCCTCCATTCAGGATGCCGGACGCCGGGTTGGTGAAATGTTGATCTCCCAGATCAAGGACAAAAATTCAGCGCCCAAATTTGAATTGTGGAAATCTCAGATGGATATCGGGAAGACCACGGGGCCACCGCGCTGACCGGTCTGCCGGGTTGGTTCACACGCCGAGATAACGCGTGCTGAGATCGCTGGTCAGTTTATCCGGCCCCCCGGACCAAACCGTCTCACCTTTTTCCAATATGACACAATAATCTGCCATCTTCAGAAGCTCATTGAGGGTTTTGTCGACAAGCAGAATGGAAAGCCCTGTGGCCTTCAGCGTCGCAAGAGCCGACCAGATTTCCTGACGCACAACCGGAGCGAGGCCTTCTGTCGCTTCATCCAGCAACAGCAGCCGTGGATTTGTCATCAACGCCCGGGCGATGGCGAGCATCTGCTGTTCGCCACCTGAAAGTGTGTTGGCCATCTGGTTGCGGCGTTCCTGAAGGCGGGGAAACAGGTTTGAAATTGCCGCAAAATCCCATTCTCCGGGATTGGCCGCCGCGATGCAGTTTTCATACACAGTTAGATTTGGAAAACACCGTCGTCCTTCCGGCACCAGCCCCAGTCCCAGACGTGCTGCACGGTGCGGCGACAGGGAAAGAAGGTCCTGACCGGCAAAACGAACCGAACCGCCATGCACCGTGATCAGGCGGCAGATCGCCGAAATTGTCGATGACTTGCCCATGCCATTGCGTCCCATCAGGGCAACGACCTGGCCTTCATCGACTTCCAGTTCGACATTAAACAGGGCCTGGGACGCACCGTAGGAGGCGGCAACTTCATGCAGTTCAAGCAGCTTGCTCAAGGGGCTTCCTCCCCGAGATAGGCCTGCTGAACCTGCGGGCTGTTGCGGATTTCTTCCGCCGTGCCTGTCAGGATTATTCGGCCATAGACAAGAACCGATATCCGGTCGGCCAGGGCAAAAACGGCGGCCATATCATGTTCCACCAACAAGATTGGCACCTGAGCCTTCAGACGGGCCAGCAGGTCGGTCATTTCCTTTGTTCCGCCGGGTCCGATCCCGGCCATCGGCTCATCCAGCAACAGGGCTTTGGGTTTCAGGGCAAGCGCCATCGCCATTTCAAGCTGCCGACGTTCGCCGTGCGACAATTGCGATACGCGGACATCGGACCGCCCCTGCAATCCCAATTGCTCAAGGTGATGCTGTGCCTGCTGCCGCAGGGTGGCATCCTGGGTGAAGCGCTTGAAGAACCGGAAGGTGCGTTGCTGCGCACCCATCACCGCCAGCATTAAATTCTGCTCGACCGTAAATTCGGTAATCAGCGACGAAACCTGAAATGTTCGCCCGAGACCCGCACGCACGCGTTTGACCGAGCGCACCGCATTAAGATTCTGCCCGGCAAAATACACCGCTCCGGCATCAGGTGTTATTTCACCGGCAATCTGTTTGATCAGGGTGGACTTACCGGCACCATTGGGGCCGATCAGGGCATGGATTTCACCTTGTTTCAGGTCCAGATTCACCTCATTATTGGCAGCGAGAGCACCAAAATTCTTGCTCAACCCCTGCAGTGATAGAACGGTTTCAACCATGGCGACGCTCCCCGGCCAGGAAACCGATAATTCCCCCACGGGCAAACAGGATGACCAGCAGCAACAGCAGACCGAGCCAGAATTGCCAGAAATCTGTCAGGCCACCGAGAAAATGCTCCAGCACGATGAACAGGGCCGCACCGGCCAGCGGACCGGCAAACCGGGCCACGCCTCCCAGAATTACAAACACCATGATTTCCCCGGACACCTGCCAGGATAACATGGCCGGACTGACGAACCGGTTGAGATCGGCATAAATGGCACCGGCCAGACCGGTTATCGCCGCCGAAAGCACAAAGGCGACGAGGCGGACCTTGTAGGGATCAATTCCCAGGCTGGTGACCCGTTGCGGGTTTTGCCGCGCGGCCTCCAGCGCCATGCCGAAGCGTGACTTGACCAAACGATCCACCAGGAACAGACATACACCGAGCACCGCTGCGCACAGGAGAAAGAACTGGATCGGATCAAGCGTGTTGAGGCCGGGAAAGCCATTGCGCACATAGATCAAAAGACCATCCTCCCCGCCATAGGCAGGCCATGAAATCGCGAAATAATAGATCATCTGCGCAAAGGCCAACGTGATCATGATGAAATAGACCCCGCTGGTGCGCAGGCTGAGACTACCGATCAGCAAGGCGGCCAGGGCCGAAACCGCCAACGCAGCAAGCCAGATCACAGGCATTGACTTGCTGCCCTCTATCACCAGGGGGCCCAGTTGCAGGGGCTCGAAACTCTGGGCGTGGCTGGCCAGAATACCCATCGCGTAGCCGCCCAGCCCAAAGAAAGCGGCATGGCCAAAGGACACCAGACCGCCATGACCCAGGGCCAGATTAAGACCGACACCCGCCAGCGCAAAGATCACCACCTTCGTCGACAGGGTAATGATGAACGGTTCGTCCAGCAGCCAGGCCAGCACCACCACACCCAGCAAACCGCCAATAAGCACCGTGTTGATCCAGAACTCCCGCCTCACGACCGTGCTCCGAACAGGCCGGTGGGTCGAAACACCAAAATGGCCGCCATCAAAATATAGATCAGCATTGATGCCAGCGCGGAACCGGTGGAGGTGGCTGCGGAATTATCCATGAAAGTGGAGAACACCAAGGGCAACAGGGTGCGCCCCAGCGTATCTGTCAGACCGACCAGAATCGATCCGATCAGGGCTCCCGATATCGAACCGATTCCCCCAATCACAATCACTACGAAGGCCAGAATGAGCACCGGCTCCCCCATGCCCACCTGCACCGACTGGATGGCCCCGACCAGGGCTCCGGCAAATCCGGCCAGCGCTGCTCCCAGTGCAAAAACCGCCGTATAGAGTTTCCCGATATCAATGCCGAGAGCGTTGATCATCTCGCGATCGCTCTCACCGGCACGGATCCGGATGCCCAGCCGGGTAGAACCAATCAGCCAGAAAAGACCACCGGCAACGGCAAATCCGATGACAATGATCGCCAGCCGGTAGGCCGGATATTGGAAGCCACCGGGAAAGGTGATCGGACCAGACAGTATTTCGGGTGTATTGAGATAAAGCGGAAAGGACCCAAACAGCCAGCGTGTGCCCTCCGAAAACATCAGTATCAGGGCAAATGTTGCCAACACCTGATCGAGATGGTCACGGGTGTATAATCGTCGAATAACAACAATCTCAACGATCACGCCAGCCAGGGCTGCAGCGGCCAGGCTGGCAGCCAGTCCCAGCCAGAATGATCCCGTTGCCGCAGCAACTGCGGCGCAGGCAAAGGCGCCGACCATGTAAAGCGAGCCATGGGCAAGATTGATCAGGCCCATGACGCCGAAGACAAGTGTCAGTCCGGCGGCCATGACAAACAGCATGACGCCGAACTGGAGTCCGTTGAGAACTTGTTCGAGAAACAGCGATAGGCTCATGTGAAGGCCAATACAGAAAACGGGCCGTTGCCGGCCCGCTTAAGTGAAACCGGGTTACGGCTTACATTTTGCAGAGATCACCATAGACATTGCCATGACCGGTCATCGCGGTGGAAACGACTTTGTTGGTGAATACATCACCTTCCCTGACCACTTCGCGAACGAAGATGTCCTGGATGGGATGGTGGTTATCGGTGAATTTGAACGAACCCCGTGTGCTGTTGAAATCAGCAGCTTTCAGCGCAGCCCGGAAAGCGTCAGCATCCTTGATGCTGGACTTGCCCATTGCCGACAACAGCAGATTGGCGGTGTCAAACCCCTGGCTGGCATACAGCGATGGCAGACGGCCATATTCAGATTCAAAGCTGGAAACGAAGGCCTTGTTGGTTGGGTTGTCGATGTCCTTGGACCACTGGCTGGTGTTCTTTACACCAAGTGCGGCTGCACCCACGGCTTGCAGAATACCCTGGTCAAATGAGAAGGCTGGGCCGACAAGCGGAATATTCACCCCGGATGCCGCATATTGTTTCATGAAAGAAATCCCCATGCCGCCGGGCAGGAAGAAAAACACGCTGTCGGCACCGGAAGCGCGGATCTGCGCAATCTCGGCTGCGTAATCCTTCTGACCCAGCTTGGTGAAAACCTCTCCGGCCAGTTTACCATCATACGTGCGCTTGTATCCGGTCAGCATGTCCTTGCCCGCCGGGTAGTTGGGGGCAAGGATGAAACTGTTGGCATAACCTGCACCCTTGGCATAGGCGCCAGCGCCTTCCGACAGATTGTCATTCTGCCAGGCCACATTGAAATAGTTCTTGTTGCAACCCTTGCCAGCGAGCGCGGACGGTCCGGCGTTTGGCGAGAGATAGAATTTGCCCTGGGCAACCGCCGACGGCACAACAGCAAGCGCCAGATTGGACCAGATAATGCCTGTCAGCACGTCCACTTTTTCACTTTGGATCATCTCGTCAGCCAGTTGAACGGCAATGCCCGGTTTGCGCTGATCATCCTTGATCACCACCGAGATATCCTTGTTACCCGACTGTTTGACAGCCAGCATGAATCCATCACGAACATCGATACCGAGCCCGGCACCGCCGCCTGAAAGCGTGGTGATCATTCCGACTTTCACCGGATCTGCCTGAGCCGTGCCGGCCAGCAGCAAGGTCGACAAAGCAGCAATTGCGCCAATGGTTTTGAACATGTTTTTCTCCCGAATAGTTCATCTTCGCGGTCCTTGGGACACTACGATTCCGCCGCACACCACTCAATTCAACCGGTTCTGTCAACGGGCCCGTTGAAATTCCCCAACACTGCAACATTATGCAATTCCCGTATCGCCCCGATAACCCGCCGCAGCCAAGCGCAGCTGACGGGCAAGCAGAGCGGGTGCGACCAAGATTTGCGGGCAATATTCAGGGCCAGATGCCGCAGTCAGGACAAAGCGCTTGCAAAATTGAGTGGATACTTGCCAAGGTGTTTTTCATGCCTGCCCTGCCGCACCCCACCCAACCGGTGGCCATTTTGCCAAGCCTCTCGCGCGAACCGATTGCTGAATCATCGGTTCAGCTTCAGCGCGCGCGCGGTCGCGGCGAACTGATCATCAGGAATTGCAACGGTGTCAGCTCTGTCGAGCGTCTGTATCAGCAGGGATGCGCAAAAATCCGGCTGCCGCGCCGGTCTGATGGCGTAAGAGAAGCCGTTCTGATCAACTCATCCGGCGGAGCTACCGGCGGTGATCAGTTAGACTGGAGTGTTCAAACCGAACAAGACACCCACACCATGGTCACCACCCAGGCCTGTGAACGCGTTTATAAAACCCCCCGGGTGGATGACAGCAGCACGGTGAAACCAGCGGTCGTGAATATTGAGCTGAGCGTGGGGAAAAGGGCGAAATTGGCCTGGCTGCCCCAGGAAACCCTGTTCTTTGACCAGGGCGCCCTGGCCCGCACCCTGACCGCCAATTTGGATGATAAGGGTGAATTGCTGATTGTTGAGCCGATCATCTTCGGCCGTCAGGCGATGGGCGAACGGGTCGATTGCGGTGAACTGCGGGATCGCTGGCGGATTTACCGTAAGGGCAAGCTGTTGCACGGCGAAGACCTTGTCCTGACCGGAGATCTTGCGCGCCAGATCGCCGAGCCAATGATCCTGGACGGGCGGTGTGCCATCGCCACCCTGCTGTTCATCTCCCCTCGTGCAGAAGGTTTTGTGAACGCTTTGATGCAGGTGGCGGATCATCAAGATGGAATATCGGCCTGGAATGGCAAGCTCCTTGCAAGGGTAACGGCAAAGGATGGCTATCAGCTGCGAAAGAAGCTGGTTGCGATGATCAACATGCTGAATTTTGAGGCTCCGGTGCCCAAAGTTTGGTCACTTTAGGAATGGTTTCAGCCGAATTCAGGGCAATGTAAGGGGACGGAATGCAACTCACACCGCGTGAAAAGGACAAGTTGCTTGTGGCCATGGCGGCCGAGGTAGCCCGTAAACGGCTGGCACGCGGGGTGAAGCTCAATCATCCCGAAACCATCGCCTTGATTACCGATTTTGTCGTTGAAGGGGCCCGCGATGGCCGCAGTGTCGCCGATCTGATGGAGGCCGGAGCCCATGTGGTCGGGCGCGATCAGGTGATGGACGGCATCGAAGCCATGATTCACGACATCCAGGTGGAGGCCACCTTTCCCGACGGGACCAAATTGGTCACCGTCCACCATCCCATTCGATAGGAACGCAATATGAAACCAGGCGAAATCATACCTTCCGACCAACCTGTGGTGCTGAATGCCGAAGCCGAACCGATCACGATAAAAGTTGCCAACACCGGGGATCGACCCGTGCAGGTTGGCAGTCATTACCACTTTTATGAAACCAATCCGGCGCTGGATTTCGATCGGGAAGCCACCCTGGGCATGCGACTGGATATCCCGTCTGGAACCGCTGTTCGGTTTGAACCGGGTCAGCAACGCGACGTCATCCTGATCCCCTTTGGCGGCAACCGCCACGCCTATGGATTTAACCAGAAAGTCATGGGGGCCCTGTGTACCGCGCAATCTTTAAGCTATGCCTGATAATGGCGACCGGGCCTGCCATGGCGGCAGACTGGTCTTGCAGCGACCCCGATACTCTGCCGCAACAGGGATTGAATTTCTGTGCGCTGCAGGATTCTAAAAAGGCTGACGCCGAGCTCAACCAGGTCTGGGCCACGCTCTTCCCAAAGCTGAAAACCTGGGACCGCGACACAATTCCGCAATGGCAGGGCCTGCCCGATGCGGTTCTCAATGCCCAGCGCGCCTGGATCGCCTATCGTGACGCCCATTGCAGCGCAGAAGGGTTTCGCTATCGCGGCGGCTCCATTGAACCACTGATCTATCACGCCTGCCGTGCACGGGTGACGCGCGAGCGAACACTACAACTCAAAGACTATCTGGAAAACTAGGAATATCGATGCCCGCCACCCTACCCCGCTCAGACTATGCTGCCATGTATGGCCCCACCACCGGGGACAAGGTTCGTCTGGCCGATACCGATTTGATTATCGAAGTCGAACGCGACCTCACGACCTATGGAGAAGAGGTGAAGTTCGGCGGAGGAAAGGTGATCCGAGACGGCATGGGACAATCCCAAACCACCCGTGCCGATGGCGCTGTAGATACGGTGATCACCAATGCGCTGATCGTTGACCATACGGGGATCTACAAGGCCGATATCGGGTTGCTGGACGGTCGCATCTGCAGGGTGGGAAAAGCAGGAAACCCGGACACACAATCCGGTGTCGACATTGTCATTGGTCCGGGAACCGAAGCGATTGCCGGAGAGGGCAAGATCGTCACGGCCGGTGGGTTTGACAGCCATATTCACTTCATCTGTCCGCAGCAGATCGAAGAGGCCCTGCATTCGGGTATCACTACCATGCTTGGCGGTGGTACCGGTCCGGCCCACGGAACCCTTGCCACCACCTGCACGCCCGGCGCGTGGCACATTGGCCGCATGATCCAGAGCTTTGATGCCTTTCCGATGAATCTGGGTCTGGCGGTCAAGGGCAACGCTTCCTTGCCGGGTGCGCTGCATGAAATGGTTCTGGGTGGCGCCTGCGCGCTGAAACTGCACGAAGACTGGGGCACGACTCCCGCCGCTATCGACAATTGCCTGTCAGTCGCCGACGAACATGATGTTCAGGTGATGATCCACACCGATACGCTCAATGAATCCGGCTTTGTCGAAAACACCATCGATTCCTTCAAGGGGCGGACCATTCATGCCTTCCATACCGAAGGTGCAGGGGGTGGTCACGCGCCGGATATCATCAAAGTTTGCGGCCTGCAAAACGTCTTGCCTTCGTCGACAAACCCGACCCGACCCTACACGGTCAATACGCTGGAAGAACATCTCGACATGCTGATGGTGTGCCATCACCTCGACTCGTCCATTCCTGAAGACATTGCATTTGCTGAAAGTCGCATCCGTCGCGAAACCATCGCCGCGGAAGATATTTTGCACGATATGGGAGCGTTTTCGATCATCGCCTCGGATTCCCAGGCCATGGGCCGCGTCGGCGAAGTGCTGATCCGCACCTGGCAAACGGCTGACAAGATGAAAAAACAGCGTGGACAGTTGGCCGAAGAGACAGGTGAAAACGATAATTTCCGGGTGCGCCGCTACATCTCCAAGGTCACCATCAACCCCGCCATTGCCCATGGTATCAGCCATGAGATCGGCTCAATCGAAGAGGGCAAACGGGCTGATCTCGTGTTGTGGGATCCGGCCTTTTTTGGCGTTAAACCGGCCATGGTGCTGATTGGTGGCACCATTGCCGCTGCCCCGATGGGTGACCCCAATGCCTCCATTCCAACGCCGCAACCGGTTCACATGCGACCGATGTTTGGCGCCTTTGGCAAATCGATGACCAATTCTTCAGTTACCTTTGTCTCCAAAGCCGCTGCGGAAAGCGATTTGCAGGAGCGCCTCGGCGTGGAAAAATCCATGCTTGCCGTTCAGAACACCCGGGGCGAAATATCAAAATCTACCCTTATCCTCAACGACGCCACACCGGAAATCGAGGTCGACCCTGAAACTTATGAAGTCAGGGCAGATGGCACCCTGCTGACCTGTGAACCGGCAGAAACGCTGCCAATGGCGCAACGGTATTTCCTGTTCTAACCCCACCACAGTGAGCGCTCTTGTCGCACCGTTGCTGTTGCGTCACCATGACGACTTTAAAATTAATGGTACCAGAAAGAAAAAGCCCCAATGATTTATCTCGTAGCAACCCTGACAATCAAACCTGGCTTCCTGCCTGACTTTATCGATGCAGCACGCACCTGCATTGAAGCCACCCGCCAGGAGCCCGGCTGTATTTCCTACGATCTGCATCAAAGCCAGACCGATGAAAACACACTGGTTTTTGTTGAGCGTTGGGAAGATCAGGCGTCGCTCGACGGCCATTTTAACGCAGAGCATTTTAAGGTCTGGCGTGAGGCCGGCGGGCCGTATTTCCTCAGTCGGAAAATCGAAATTGTCGAAATCGATGCCGACAAGGTCAAAGTTCTGTCATAACCATGCTCACCGCCGACACGATCATCAACCATGCCCACAGTCCCGCAGATACGATCACGTTGGACGAAAATGCCCGCCATCGACGCCGCATTGCGCTGACGTCAGATGGTGGCATTCCGTTTCTGCTCAATCTTGCCGAAGCGCGTCTGCTGAAGCACGGTGAGGGCGTGGTTCTCAGCGATGGTCGCGTCATCGAAATACGTGCTGAACCAGAGCCGCTTTACGAAATCAGCGCGACCGATGCGCAGCATCTTGTTGTGCTGGCATGGCAGATCGGCAATCGGCATCTCGCTGCCCAGATCGAAGCTGATCGCATTCTGATCCGGCGTGACCCGGTCATTGGCACGATGCTGGAAGGCCTGGGTGCTCAGATCTCAGAAATTGAAGCCCCCTTCAACCCGCAGGGTGGTGCCTATGGCGATGCCCACAGCAATCATCACCACCATGATTGATTGCCGATTATGACCAATCCCAGCCTTTTGCGTCTGATGACCCTGCTCTCACCAACATTCCCCGTCGGTGGCTTCGCCTATTCAGCGGGTCTGGAAACCGCCTGCCAGCAGGGCCTGGTATGCGATCAAACGCAACTGGCCGACTGGATCGAAACCAGCCTGACCCGCGGCAGCCT
>CAJQPW010000173.1 GCA_905480295.1 uncultured Rhizobiaceae group bacterium
AGAATAAAACCAACCAAACCGCCCCAAATATCGCGAAGCGATTTAGTGCTCGAGCCCATTTTGACAGATGCTGAAGGTTGCGCGAAGGTCGGCTTTGAGCATTCTGCACGATCAGAGGGCATAGACATGGCCGTAGCCCAATAATCATTGCAGCAGCATCGCGTACCGCTAATCTCTTGTTGCTCACCACGTCCAAAGCGCTACTGTCGTCCCATGGGACCAAACAGCCTTCTTTCCGTGCGATCATCTGCAAAAAACGCAATCTTGCGTTTGCTTGCAGTGCGCTCTAAGCGTCAGGGTCGTATTCCTTTTGCCAGAATGCGTGCGGGGCCGGGTCACAAATAACTAGAACCACCACATCAAACCATTCAAAAGGAAATATCGTGTCATCACAGGACCGTTCACTCTATCTGCGGTACGCAGAGGCCCTAAGGCATCCAAACGATTTTTCTGGCGCAATTGCAGCGTTCTTCGCCGCTGACGCCAACATCAATGTTGTCCACCCTTTCAACGAACTGCAGGGGGCAGACACATACCTCGACACGTTCCTGCGTCCTTTGCAGCAGTCTTTTGACGGACTTTACAGACGGGGCGACATTTTCATGGCGGGCCAGTTTGAAGGACAGGACTGGTTCAGTTCCACAGGCTACTATGTCGGACGGTTTGCCCAAGACTGGATCGGCATCAAGGCAACCGGCACGCTAAGCTATCTGCGCTATGGTGAGTTTCACCGTGTTGAGAAAGGCAAGGTGGTCGAAAGCTATATCTACCTCGACATTCCGGAATTGATGATCGCCAGCAATCAATGGCCACTGTCTATGGGGCCGGGACTGTCGCGCGGCTATACAGGGCTAATCCAAGGACCGGCGAGCAGGGATGGCGTCATCATGGGCGCCACCGATCCAGCCGAGGACCAACGCAGTTATCAGATCGTGACAGATATGCTGGCTGGGTTGGCGACCAAGGATGAAGCTTGGCGGCCCTACTGGCACGAGAACATGATGTGGTACGGTCCGGGCGCATTTGGCAGCTTTGTCGGTATCGAGGA
The DNA here is from genome assembly GCA_905480295.1 of uncultured Rhizobiaceae group bacterium. Taxonomy (GTDB): domain Bacteria; phylum Pseudomonadota; class Alphaproteobacteria; order Rhizobiales; family Rhizobiaceae; genus Pseudahrensia. The sequence goes on from CAJQPW010000173.1 coordinate 1,049, forward strand.
ATTTGCATCTTTTCAGGTTCCGTTTGAATCGCAGTTTGACGGATGGTCTGGCGGATCCAAGGGCAATGGGATGACCAAGCATTTCACACGGTATGGAGACGGAAATTACACATGTTCAGGTGGTTGGCCATCCCTGACTGGGGTCAACGTGAAACCATTCTTGGGGCAAGGTCCCACAAATGAGAGGGTCTTTATGCGGGTCTGCGACTGGTGGCGGCGAGAAGATAGCCTGCTCGTTGAAAACTGGGTATTCGTGGATGTCCCGCATGTCTTGCTACAATTGGGATTTGATCCGTTACCTAACTGGCAGAGTGGGCAATACGAATGTCCTTAACTTGATGAGTTGAAAAATTCGTCGGTAAATCTCGCTTCAATCTTTAGAGTGTTTGCAGCCATTGCGGACATTCAAATTGAACCGGGCTATGGCAACTAAGTCCGCTCTGCCGTCATTGACCGCAACCAGCAGCTCTAACGGCTGAATGGCAGCTGTCGGGAAATCGAATTGATATTTGTCAAAGCTGTCGGATGTCGGCTGTGGGCCGAATGCATCAAAGTTGCATCGTTCTATAGACTTTCGCCTTTCCCCGGCTGGTGTTTTTCCGGCGCGGACAGTACGGCCGCTTTGGGCCTGCACGGCGCGCTCTATCTCGGCACTCGGCTGCCTCTCACGCAATCCATCATCGAACAGCTACCGCGCTTTCGCATCGCGCTTCAGGGACCGGGCGGCAAGAAACTGACAGGCTGCGGAGCGGATGTCCTGGATGGTCCACTTAAGGCGCTCGGCTATCTTCGTGAAACGCTGGCAATGGATCCAGATGCAACACCTGTTGGCGAGGGTGAGATTATTACCACTGGCACCTTGACCGACGCCGAACCGATATCGCCAGGCGACCGCTGGACCACCCGGCTCGACGGCATCGACCTACCGGGCGCGACGATTACCTTCCGCTAGCGCCTGGCCCTGGTCCAAGATGCCAGCGCGGGCTTGCTGCAAATCCTCAGGACAACTAGCTTGAACCGGCTGATGCCGCGTTGGGTGGCTCTTCATCACCAGGGGCCTTCAAATGCCAGTCAAAAACCGTTTTTCAGAATTGCAAAAAGAAATTGTTGGTTGGCGGCACGACATCCATGCACATCCGGAACTTCGATTTAACGAACATCGCACTGCCGGATTGGTGGAGAGCAAACTTCGAGAGTTCGGATGTGACGAGGTGACTTCAGGAATTGGTCAAACGGGTGTTGTTGGCGTCATTCATGGAAGACAGGACACGGCCGGCAAGGTGGTCGGCTTTCGCGCTGATATGGATGCGCTACCTTTGCAGGAAATGACGAATTTGCCCCATGCTTCAACAAACCCCGGTTTAATGCATGCATGTGGCCATGACGGTCATACCGCTATGCTGTTGGGCGCAGCCAAATACCTTGCGGAAACGCGCAACTTTAATGGAACCGTCGTGTTGATATTCCAACCCGCGGAGGAAGGTGGTGGCGGAGCACGAGCCATGATCGCAGACGGATTATTGGATCGTTGGGATATTCAGGAAGTTTATGGAATGCACAATTGGCCTGGCATACCGGTTGGCCAGTTTGCTGTTCGTGAAGGGCCTCAGATGGCAGCTTCAGATTTCTTTGAAATTAAAGTTCAGGGCAAGGGTGGTCACGCGGCGATGCCCCACCAGAATGTCGACACCACTTTGGTTGCCTCGCATATTGTTGTT
>CAJQPW010000174.1 GCA_905480295.1 uncultured Rhizobiaceae group bacterium
CCGTGGGACTTTGGAAAGAAAGGCTGTATTTTCGACATTTGAGCCGGTGAGAGCAGAAACAAATCAGACATGGCAAACTCCTTTGCCACCCTGAATCAGAAATCATCACTCAATGCAAATTAATGGGTCCTGAACCTAAATCGTTGTGTGCAATCGGTGCCCTGGCGCATAGGTCAGACGTACCCGAGTAATTGATTGCTGCATCATCCACGTGCTGCGCTCGATAATGAATACAGCTGTATTCAGCGGAACATTGAGAATTTCGGCCTCAACCGCGCCGGCCGCTCCAGCAGAAAACGCTATATCACCGTCGCTGAACGGAGCATGGGCCACCAACCATTCATTGGCGTTGTTCTGCTGCCAATCCACCGCCACAATTTCGGGAACTGTACTGATGTTAATCCAGCGGTCCTCGTAAACATGCGGCAGGCCATCCGCCAGATGCAGCGCTTTCAGATGGAGCAATTGCTGGCCATCAGACAGTTTCATCATCGCCTGCATATCAGCTTGCGGATCAGTGACCTGTTGCTCAATCAGCGCATATTGATAGTGCTGGCCCCGCTGCTCGATTTCCTGACGAATGATGGGAATTTCCAGCGTTGCCTTGCGAACCGGGTTTACGGCAACCCGGGTACCGGCTTTGCGACGGCGATCCAGAAGACCAGAATCAGCGACCGCCTGCAGAGCGCGGTTGACGGTGGCACGGGCGCAGCCGAACTCCTTGGCGAGATCAACCTCATTTGGAATGATGTCACCCGGTTTCCAGACCCGGTTTTGGATTCGCCCCAAAACCTCACGTTGCACGTCCTGCCAGGTGTTGATCGCGTCCTGCATCAGATCTGCTCCGCCAGGTCCATCATCACACCGGCAAATCCAGCGGTGATCGCATCATGATCAATATGTTGACCCTGACGCACCATGTGGCGTCCGGCCGACCAGACGTCGCATACCATGCGGTCATCACCGGCGAAAATGAAACTGTCCAGCACCGCATCACCATGTCGGTTGAGCAAATCAACTGCGGTATTGTCGAGCGCCAACATGTCGGCCCAGGCGCCAGTTTCAATACAACCGCAGTGGCGTCCCGCCGCCTGGCTACCACCGGCGAGAATGGCGTCATAGATCCGTCTTCCTGTGGAGAGTTCAGCAGTCGCGAGGGCAGCACGGGAGCGATCCCGCAACCGTTGGGAATAGTCCAGCGTACGCAGTTCCTCGCTGAGCGATATTCGAATATTCGAATCCGATCCGACAGCGATGGACCCTTCGTTGTCGAGCCAGCGCACGCCATCAAAGATTCCATCCCCCAGGCTGGATTCGGTGATCGGACAAAGACCGGCCACAGCACCGCTGCGCGCCAGCGCCTCCGTTTCCTGGGGTGCCATCTGCGTGCAATGGATCAGGCACCACTGATTTGTCACATCGGCATGATTGAGCAACCATTCCACTGGGCGGGCCCCCCAGGCCGCCTGAACCTCTTCGACTTCCGCAACCTGTTCAGCAATGTGCATGTGAAACGGGTCACCATCCGCCAGTTCGACCAGACTTGCCAGATCAGATTGCGCAATGGCACGCAGACTATGGGGAGCCACGCCGAGGCGACAATCCTTTGGTAAAGTCTCAACGGCCCTTCGGCTCATCGCCAGCAGGTCCGCATAACGGTTCAGCGTATTGCCGAATCGAATCTGTCCGGCCCCCAGTGACCGGGCATCACAGCCACCGTACTGGTAATAAACCGGCAGAAGGGTAAGTCCGATTCCAGTGGTGTGAGTCGCCGCAACAACGCGCTGTACCATTTCATCGAGATTGTCATAGGGCTGCCCGCCGCTTTGGTGATGCAGGTAATGAAACTCAACATTGACCGCATATCCGGCTTCCAACATTTCCATCTGGACAAAGGCAGCAATGGCCTCAACCTGCTGTGGATCGAGTCGGTCCAGAAATCGGTACATGAGTTCCCGCCAGGTCCAGAATGTATCCCGGGGGTCAGGGCCGCGACACTCGGTCAGGCCGGCCATGGCGCGTTGAAAGGCGTGGCTGTGCACATTGACCGGAGCCGGCAATAAAATACCGACCCTGTGGGTTGCCGTTTTCTGTTCCGCCTCCGAAACTGCATCTAACACACGGTCGATCTGGCCTTGAGAATTCACCTCGACCATAACATCGCTTGCCCAGCCGTTCGCCAGTAAGGCCTGTTCTGCCAGAATTTTTTGCACAATCACTCCGCTTGACAGATTTATTATGTGCAGACATATAAATATTAACCCTGACAAAAGCAACCAACTGATCATGTCTTCTGCGCCGTCTAAAAGTTCTTCACCTACTATGCCCACAACCAATTCCTGGTTGCTGACCGGTGCCCGGCTGGCGACCATGCAAACCGGCAATGCTTATGGATTGATCGACAAGGGATGCCTTGCCGTTGACAACAACCAGATCACCTGGATAGGCGACAGTTCTGATCTGCCCGCGCACCTCGCCGAACGCGAAACCATCGACCTTGAAGGCCGCCTCGTCACTCCTGCCCTGATCGACTGTCACACCCACATTGTCTTTGGCGGCAACCGGGCCCGGGAGTTCGAGATGCGGCTTGAAGGGGCCAGTTATGAAGAGGTTGCCCGTGCAGGAGGTGGCATCGTCTCAACGGTTACCGCAACAAGGGCCGCCACCGAGCAATCTCTCTTGGCGGATGCCCTGAACCGGGTCGACCGGTTGATTGGCGAAGGCGTATCAACCATTGAAATCAAGTCCGGATATGGGCTGGACCATGAAACCGAACTGAATATGCTGCGTGTTGCCCGGGCAATTGCTGACGCGCGGCCCATTCGCGTCAAAACAAGTTTTCTTGGGGCACATGCAGTCCCCGCTGAGTTCGCTGGTCAGGCCGATGCCTATATTGATGACGTTTGCATCCCAACGCTGGAAACTGCCCATCGTGAAGGTCTGGTCGATGCCGTTGACGGGTTCTGTGAAGGCATTGCATTCGCCCCCGCTCAAATCGAACGGGTTTTTGTAAAGGCCAAGGAATTGGGCCTTCCGGTAAAGCTGCATGCCGAACAATTATCCAATCTTGGGGGCACCAGACTAGCAGCACGCCATGACGCACTTTCCGCTGATCACATTGAATATGCCAATGAGGACGACGTCGCCGCCATGGCCCAATCCGGCACCACTGCCGTGTTGCTGCCGGGCGCCTTTTACACATTGCGGGAGACTCAGCTGCCACCTCTAGAAGCGCTGCGGCAACAGGGGGTCGGCATAGCCCTGGCGACAGACTGTAACCCCGGCTCCTCACCCCTGTCCTCGCTTTTGCTGACCATGAATATGGCCTGCACCCTGTTTCGCATGACTCCGGAAGAAGCGCTGAGAGGAGTGACAGTGCACGCGGCACGTGCTCTTGGATTGCAAGACTGCGGTATTCTTGCAGAGGGCAAACGTGCCGACCTCGCGGTCTGGGATGTCGAACATCCCGCCGAACTGGCTTACCGGATTGGTTTTAACCCGCTGTATCAGCGCCTGTTTGGAGGGGTTTGAAATGTTGATACTGGTTCCTGGCCATGCCTCGCTGACACAATTGGAAGAAGTCTGGCGTTCCCAATGCGCCGTGCGCATCGACCCGTTGGCACAGACCCATGTCGATGCCGCATCCAAACTGGTCGCCAGTGCCGCAACGGGAGAGGAAGCGGTTTATGGGGTCAATACCGGTTTTGGGAAATTGGCCAGTGTTAAAATCGCCAGTCGTGACACCGCCACCCTGCAGCGCAACCTGATCCTGTCCCATTGCTGTGGTGTTGGTGATGTTCTCGACATTGCAACCGCGCGGCTGATGATGGTGTTGAAACTGCTGTCCCTCGCCCGCGGCGCGTCCGGTGTGCGTTGGGAAACCATGCAAATGATCGAATCTATGTTGAAGCATTCGATCACCCCGGTTGTGCCCCAACAGGGTTCGGTGGGGGCATCCGGTGACCTCGCTCCGCTCGCGCACATGGCAGCGGCAATGATCGGTGAAGGCGACGTATTGTTCAAGGGCGAACGCATGGCGGCCCGGCAGGCCATGGCTGAAGTCGGGATGGAACCGATCGCCCTTGGCCCCAAAGAAGGACTCGGCCTGATCAATGGGACCCAGTTTTCCACCGCCTGTGCTCTGACCGGGCTTTTTGGAGCCTGGCGCAACGCGGCAGCCACCATCGTCACCGCTGCGCTGTCGACCGATGCGATCATGGGTTCAACCGCACCATTGGTGGATGAAATTCATACCCTGCGTGGCCATCAGGGTCAGATCATTGTGGCCCGCGCCATGCGATCAATTATGGATGGGTCCGAAATACGCGAAAGTCACCGTGAAGACGACAGCCGGGTTCAAGACCCCTATTGCATTCGCTGTCAGCCGCAGGTGACGGGTGCCGCCATAGACCTGCTTCACTTCGCCGGCAGGACATTGGAGATCGAAGCCAATGCTGTGACTGACAACCCCCTCGTACTGGTCGACCAGGGCCGGATTGTATCCGGGGGCAATTTTCACGCGGAACCGGTTGCCTTTGCCGCCGACCAGATGGCGCTGGCAATTGCAGAAATTGGGGCCATTGCACAAAGGCGGGTGGCACTGATGGTGGATCCGACTTTGTCGTTTGATCTGCCACCTTTTCTCACGCCCGACCCAGGGTTGAATTCAGGCTTGATGATTGCCGAAGTCACAACCGCAGCTCTGATGAGTGAGAATAAACATCTCGCCAACCCCTGCTCTACTGATTCAACCCCAACTTCGGCCAATCAGGAAGATCATGTGTCGATGGCTGCACACGCAGCTTTGCGCCTTACCCGCATGAACCGCAATCTGAACACGATAGTCGCCGTTGAATTGATGTGTGCGGCACAGGGAATAGAATTTCGGGCACCACTGAAAACCAGCCCGACCTTGCAGCGCTGTATGGCCGTTACCCGACAAACCATCCCCACACTGGTTCAGGATCGATATCTCGCCAACGATATTGACGCCGCATCGGCACTGGTGGCGGACGGTACTTTGGCCGATACCGCTGGAATATCCGGCTACGTGACCGGACAAACACTATGATCTCAATATTTCAACCAGACAGATTTTCATCAGCCGCGCAGTCAGGGACAACACAATGACCAACCCACGCCACAATCAAAGAGACGTTTTTCCCGATACCGGCAGCACGATTTCAGCCAAGAGCTGGTTGACCGAAGCACCGATGCGGATGTTGATGAACAATCTGCATCCTGATGTGGCCGAGAATCCGCATGAGCTTGTTGTTTATGGAGGCATTGGACGGGCTGCGCGAACCTGGGACGATTTCGACAAAATGGTGTCGGCGTTGAAGACCCTCGAAGATGATGAGACCCTATTGGTGCAATCCGGCAAGCCGGTTGGTGTGTTTCGCACCCATGCAGACGCCCCCCGCGTTTTGATTGCCAATTCCAATCTCGTGCCGCATTGGGCCACCTGGAATCATTTCAACGAATTGGATCGCAAGGGTCTGGCCATGTATGGCCAGATGACCGCTGGGTCCTGGATTTATATCGGCACCCAAGGCATCGTTCAGGGTACATATGAAACCTTTGTGGAGGCTGGCCGTCAGCACTATGATGGCGACCTCTCAGGCAAATGGATTCTGACAGCCGGACTGGGCGGCATGGGCGGTGCCCAACCACTGGCTGCAGTGATGGCCGGTGCCTGTTGTCTTGCCGTAGAATGTGATGAAACCCGCGCTGATTTCCGCCTGCGCACGCGCTACCTCGACGAAAAAACCCATTCACTCGACGACGCGCTGAAGATGATTGAAACCTGGACGGCCACTGGTGAAGCAAAATCCGTTGGCCTGATTGGCAACGCCGCCGACATCTTTGCTGAACTTGTGACACGTGGTGTGCGGCCCGATATCGTCACCGATCAGACCAGCGCCCATGATCCGATTCACGGGTATCTGCCCCAGAACTGGTCAGTTGCCGAATGGCGAGCCCGTCAGGAAAGTGACCCCAAAGCAGTGGAAAAGGCTGCCCGGGCATCCATGAAAATTCATGTCGCCGCCATGGTGGATTTCTGGAATGCAGGAATCCCGACCCTCGACTATGGCAACAATATTCGCCAGGTCGCACTGGAAGAAGGCCTGGAGAACGCCTTTGCATTTCCCGGATTTGTCCCAGCCTACATTCGACCGCTGTTTTGTCGTGGTGTCGGCCCGTTTCGCTGGTGCGCCTTGTCCGGCGACCCGGAAGATATTTATAAAACTGACGCCAAGGTGCGCGAACTGGTTGACGACCCGCATCTGCATAAATGGCTGGACATGGCGCGTGAACGCATCGCCTTCCAGGGCCTGCCCGCCCGCATCTGCTGGGTTGGTCTTGGCGTTCGTCACAAGTTGGGACTGGCATTCAACGAAATGGTTCGCAATGGCGAATTGTCCGCACCCGTTGTGATTGGGCGCGATCATCTGGATTCCGGCTCTGTGGCTTCCCCGAACCGGGAAACCGAATCGATGAAAGATGGCTCCGATGCGGTGTCCGACTGGCCGTTGCTGAATGCCCTGCTCAATACCGCGTCCGGGGCTACCTGGGTTTCGCTGCATCATGGCGGAGGCGTTGGCATGGGCTTTTCGCAACATTCCGGCATGGTGATCTGCTGCGACGGTACAGAAGATGCTGACCGACGCATCGCCCGCGTCTTGTGGAACGATCCGGCAACAGGGGTAATGCGTCACGCCGATGCAGGTTACGATATTGCCCGCGACTGCGCCCGTGAGAACGAACTTAATCTGCCCGGCATTCTCTAGATGAGGCTGATCGAACAAATTCGGCGGCGCAAATCGGCAAGTTGAGGGCTGGAACCGGATGCCAAGACAGGCCAGACCGAATTGAATTAAGCTCAGCCCAACCAACCCCCAATTGTTCATGGCCCGCCCCTTTAAAGATCTTCCACCTCTAACCGCCTTGTCCACTTTTGAGGCAGCGGCAAGACACGGGTCGTTCAAGCTGGCGGCGGAAGAACTGAATGTCACCGCGGGTGCGGTGAGCCATCAGATCAAAGCGCTTGAACAGCTTCTCGACATTGATCTTTTCCATCGTCGGCATCGGGGTGTCGAATTGACCGCTCATGGGGAGACCCTTGCCGACGTCATGCACCACAGCCTTTCAGATATTGCATCAACGCTGGATCAGATCAGCAAGGCAGACGATGACGCATCGGTGACCATTGGCGCAACAACCGCAACCTCTTCGCTTTGGCTCACGCCACGCCTGAGTTCATTTTGGAAACAGCACGGTAACATCCCCGTCAATCAGAAGATCTCGGATACTCAAGCCGGGCCAGATGGTGTCACTGATTTTGTGGTTCGTTATGGTGAGATGCGTTCGGCTGATCCCACTCATCACCTGTTGTTTGAAGACCGATTGATCCCGCTCTGCAGCCCGTCTTTTGCCGACAAACATCGCCCGGGTTCGCGGCAGGAATTGGCCAATCTACCCTTGATTCACCTCGGGGCCCGCGACACCGACTGGACGAGTTGGCATACATGGTTTTCCCAGTTGAACTACAATGGAAAGATATCGACCGGAATCATCGTCAACAATTATACGATTGCCTTGCAAGCCGCCCGAGATGACCTGGGGCTTGTTCTGGGCTGGCAGAAATTGGTGCATCCGCTGCTTGAATCCGGCGAATTGGTTCGGTTTGGAAAAAACTCGCTAAAGGCACCGGGAAGCTTTTATATTCACACGCAGGATCCAAACCGTCTCTCACCCAATGCCTCGACCGTGCTGAACTGGCTGCTTCAATCCATCTGACATGAATTAATTTCAACGCAGACTGAAGATTACACCTATTGAACTCGCCCTCGTTCTATCCAAAGATCGGCCAACTCATAAAGTCCGGAGGTGTAGGGCATGTTGTCAAATCAGGGTTCATCACTGCAGGACGTTCTGGTCCCGGTAAGTAAGGCCAAAGGCCTTCCCAACGAACATTATGTCAGCGAAGACATGTTCCAGCGGGAAAAGAACGACGTATTGTTTAAAAACTGGTCCGGCATCGGTTTTGGAAAGGATGTTCCGGAGAGTGGTGACGCCAAGCCAGTGGACTTTCTCGGCATGCCGCTGCTTATCGTGCGCGACAAGGACGGTTCGATTGGTGTTTTTCAAAATACCTGCCGTCACCGCGGCATGATTCTGGTGGAGGAGCCAACCCGCATACGCGGCGCCATCCGCTGCCCCTATCACAGTTGGTGTTACGCCTTAAACGGCGATCTGCGCTCAACCCCTCATGTGGGTGGCCCGGGACACAACACCCATGACGACATTAAACGCGAGGAACTCGGCCTGTTTCGGATTCGTTCCTATGTCTGGCGTGACGTGGTGTTTGTAAACGTGTCGGGAGACGCAGAAGAATTTACCGACTACGCCGCCGATCTGATCGAGCGCTGGAAAGAGTTTGATCAACCCCTGCGACCGGGTGGTACAGCCTCGTCGTTCAAGCTGGATGTAAACTGCAACTGGAAGCTGGCGGTCGAAAATTTCTGCGAAAGCTATCATCTGCCCTGGGTTCACCCCGGCTTGAACTCCTATTCCCGGCTGGAGGACCACTACCACATCGAAAAACCACAGGCCTTTTCTGGACAGGGCACGTTGGTCTATCGTCAGCTGCAGGGTGATAGCGGCCAAAAATTCCCCGATTTCGACGCCCTTTCACAACACTGGGACGAGGGTGCTGAATATATTGCGCTCTACCCCAATGTTTTGTTTGGCGTGCATCGTGACCATGCGTTTGCGATCCTTCTGGAGCCTGTATCCAAGGAGAAAACCCGCGAACATGTTGAGCTGTATTATGCCGAGGGCGAAGCTGACATGGACGACAGCGCTTCCTTGAAGCAGGCCAATTTCGATCAATGGAAAGAAGTCTTCGAGGAAGACATATTTGTTGTCGAGGGCATGCAGCGTGGACGACGAGGGCCCCTGTTTGACGGAGGAAAGTTCTCCCCAACCATGGACAGCCCCACCCACGTCTTCCACCATTGGGTGGCCAGTCAGCTGGTCGACACAAATTCAGGCTGATGGGTCCGTGCTCGACGACGACCTGATCAAAGCTCATGCCGAAAACGACCTCGCGAGTCTGGTGCGTCTGTATGTTCAGGCCGCAGATGAGAAGGAATCGGCCGACGATATCGATGGCGCCTGCTTTTATCTGGTCCATGCTTATGTGTTTGCGTTGGAAGCCGGTGACCCGGCAATGCCCGCCATCAATCAGCGATTGGTGGCGTATGGGCGCGAGGCCCCATTGAATCCGTAACCCGGCAATATGGACCCATCTGGCCAATCCTCAGATGGCGTCACGATCCGTGTTCGCCCAGGCAATGAAGGCGGTGTTACGGTAATCTGGTTTGCCATAAAGGAATGGCTGGCCATCAGGGGTTTCCACCCGGCCGCCTGCCGCGTTCAATATGGCGTGCCCAGCGGCCGTATCCCATTCCATCGTCGGTCCAAATCGCGGATAGACATCCGCATCACCTGTCGCCAGAAGACAGAATTTCAGCGAAGAACCTATGCCGCGGGTTTTGCTGATCTGATGCTGATTGAGCCAATTTTCTGTCTTTTCATCACGGTGTGAAACACTGGCCACCGCCACCCGGTCTTGAATCGATTCACGTCCGGAACTGAGTTTGACGTCGCCTTCGAATGCCCCCTTGCCGACCAGACCGGAAAACATCCGATCCAAAGCGGGAGCATAGAGAACGCCAAACACCGCCTCGCGGTTTTCGATCAAACCAATATTGACGGTGAATTCCCCCTTGCCATCCTGCTTGATGAACTCCCGTGTGCCATCGAGCGGATCCACCAGAAAATAGGCGGCCGATGGTGACAGGCCGTGACTCTCGGCATTTTCTTCCGACACAACGGGAATGTCTGGTGCGTGTTCCTTCAATCCCGCCAAAATAATCTTTTCAGCGCGACGATCAGCCTCGGTTACCGGCGAACCATCACTCTTGTCGGTCACGGAGACCCCCTGACGATATACGTCCATGATGGCTTCTCCAGCAGCGGCAGCCACCGGAATTAGTTTTTGCAGGAGTTCGATTTTTCGTTTTTGGGCAATCATCGCGGTGTCATCACAAAGGTAAATCAGTGGTCAAGGGTGTATGGCCGATCGCATGGCATAATTATGCCGTTCATGCCAAAGAAATTTCACATCGGACATGGGGGGACCCCGAGGCCGTGGGATAAAATTCAAATGTTGGTTGCAAGGAACAAGTTCATCGCTCAACAATCCATCCTATAAACTATGCTTGTATCACCGAACCGCAGGACCCCGCGATGACCCCGCAAGAAATCGAAACCGCTGCCCGCACCCTGTTTGAAGCCGACCAGACAGGCCAGCAAACCGGGCTGTTGTCCATCGCCAATCCTGACATGACCATGGATGATGCCTATCTTGTGCAGGCGGCGCTGATCAAACATCACCGCGCCATTGGACGTCGGGTCATCGGCTGGAAGATCGGACTGACCTCCAAGGCCATGCAAGCGGCACTGAGCATTGATATTCCAGATTCGGGAGTTTTGCTGGATCACATGGCATTCGAGAATGGTGCGCACATTGCCGCTGACAGGTTCATTCAACCGCGCATTGAGGCAGAAGTGGCTTTTGTCATGAAAAGCGAGCTCAATGGCCCCGGCGTGACAGCGGAGCAGGTGCTGGCCGCCACGGACTATGTCGCACCTTCGTTGGAAATTCTCGACACGCGCATCCTGCGTTTTGACCCGGAGTCGGGCAGAACCCGCAATATCTGCGATACGATTTCGGATAATGCAGCGAATGGTGGAATCGTACTGGGCGATCAACAGCTTGACCCGAACACAGTCGACATGCGCTGGATGGGGGCCATCGTTTCGCGCAATGGAGAAGTTGAAGAAACCGGCCTCGGTGCCGGCGTGCTCAATGATCCGGCCCTTGGCATTGCATGGCTCGCCAACCGGCTGGCGCGTTACGGCCAGGGGTTGAAACCGGGAGAGATCGTCTTATCCGGATCCTTCATCCGCCCCGTAGAACTGCTGCATCACACCGAGATCGAAGCTGATTTCGGCCCCTACGGATCCGTCAGTTGTTCCTTTGCATAGGAGAAAAGTGTGACGTCAGTAGAACCAATTGAATTTTATGGATCTCTGCAAAGTCCCTATTGTTACTTCGCCCTCAACCGCCTCACTCAACTGTCCGAGGAATTGAGTATACCAGTGGTGATGCGCAGCGTGCTGCCGGGGGTCATCCGGATACCGGACAGTTTCAGTGATCGATCAGAATTGGAAAAGGCCTATTTCGATTGCGACGTCGATCGGACAGCTCAATTCCTCGATCTCGACTTTTCACAGGCCAACCCCTCTCCCGTAAACTGGATCAGAGAGGGAAGTTGGGTCGCTGCACCACAGCAAGATCGTGTGTTGCAGCTGTACAATATGCTTTTCGCAGCCAGCCAGCAGGGCAGGGAATTTCAGCTATATGCAGCGCTGATGCGATCGATATGGTCCGGAAAGGTGAAAAACTGGCATCGCTTGGACCACCTGGCCCGGTGTTTGATGCTCTGCGATCTACCTGAAACACTGGTCGACCAACCGAACCGGCTTCTGCCACAAGCCGAAACCTATTTCGAAACTAATGACCGCGCCATGAACACAGCCGGCCATTGGGGAGTGCCTCTGTTTTGTTGGGATGGTGAACCGTTTTACGGCCAGGACCGCTTGAATCAGCTCGCGTGGCGGATCAGAGCAGGCTGAAACACAGATCGCCCCGGGGAGGTCAGGATTGTTTGGGGCTGCTGATTTCCATACCCCCGTATCGGTTGTTCCAATATTCAGTGAGCGAATAGAAAAACAGAATCGCGCCAATCATTTCAAGTGATTCTTCAATTGTCTGGACAATCGTATGATAAATTGAGGCCACGCCGAAGCCATCTATTATTCTGGCGGCAATAAACTCCATGCCAACCGCTCCACCGACATACAACGCCCCGGATGTGATGAACAGGAACGCAAAGCGTTGCGGCAGATGGAACAAAAACTTCAGATAAACGATAAAAACCGTCAGCGCGAACAGAAGACCCAGAACGGCCCAGGGAAATAGTAAAAAGCCGCTTGTTTTCACGGCAAAGCTTATCAGTTTGTCGAGCATTTCGTGGAACATCACCGACTCGTCGATCGACAACCCAAGGAAGATTATTCCCAACGCCAGCCAGTGGAATGAGAATGCATCCTTGCTGGAATATTTTACTCTGCTGATCAAGATGAGCATGGTGCTGTTGAAAAATAAGACCAGTGAGGAAAACCATGCAGGAAGGCTCGGTTCGTGCCCCAGATCAAATCGCGTCATGATTCTGGCAATATCAGCGTCAGGGCTGTCTGCAATTTGATAGATTACAACATTCGCAAAGGCGCCAACCACCGCCAACACAGCAGCGATTGCAAACAAGACAAAACTGATGCGCTGTGTGTCGACAGCCACTCGTGCCGGATGAGAATCATCCGACGGCCGCACGACCTGTTCAAATGGCGAGCCCAATTTGGTCATGATGGATTGCTGTTGCACACTCAACCAAGTTTCTCCGACCTACTAAGTTTCAGCAGTTGCCATGCTGTCTCAAGCAAGAATAATAGCGGCACGGAGGTTTGATGCGAAGCAAATGGTGGATACGTAGTTAATATCAACCCGCTTCGTTTCCACAGGATTACGATGATCACCGCGCGGTCATCAAGTTCAAAATCTCTCGGATAAACCCGTTAATCCTATCACTTCCGGCGCAACAGATAACAACTTTCCTGTGCCGGACAGGTCCCCTTCAAACCGCCCTCAACAACGATGCTTGCAAGCAGGTTGATCCCATAATGAGCGCCATGGATCCGCTCCACTTCCAGCGCAGGGATAGAAAACGGCGGCGGTTGTAGTTCTGTCTGATCATAGTCAAAACAGACCAGCAGTTGCGGTGCCCCATTTGTGATGTCCCTGACATGGGCCGCGTATCTGTCGCGCAGGTCGGTCGGCAGCGCCACCAGCGCCGCACGATCATAGATCGCATCGACTGGTCCGATCCCATTGCTGGACAGATCGAATATATCACCGACGAAGATATCGAGGTTCTCCGCACCGAAATGGATCAGGCTGCCCCGCGTTTCAATCGTTGGCTTGACCCCCAGATCGGTGAACAATTGCTCGATCGCTAATTGGCTGAGTTCGATACCGACCACCCTGTGTCCCTTCGACAACAACCAGGCAATATCCCGTGTTTTTCCGCAGAGGGGCACGAAGACGCGGCTGTTTGGAGCCAGCGACAGAGCGTCAAAATGCGCAACCAGCAGAGAGTTGGCTTCACTTTCGTGAAAACCAAGCTGATTTTGCTGCCAGCGTTCATGCCAAAAATTCGGTTCCACACCACGTCTCCATCTTCTAACTGCCGGGGGTCGACATTGCACCCAGCCTATCAGCTCGGCCCAGCGTTGGGAAATTGCAACCGTTGGTAAGCGCTGCGATCGTGCGTCAAACTGGTCCGGGGATGGACGGTGGCCATGGGGTGGATTATCAATGGCGTGGGGTATTTGTGATCGCGGATCACACGGCAAAGGGATAATCGCTTGCAAATGGTATTCGCGATACATCTGGCGCGACGAACCTGCCTGTCGCGAGGGCACTGACGGGCCATGCTGCAGGCTATTTTTGATCCCATTCTTCCGATTTTTGCGGTTCTGGCCGTCGGGTACATATTGCGCAAAGTGGCGATCTTTGATGCCACCCATGCCACCGCGATTAACCGCTTTGTATTCTATCTCGCTGCACCAGCGCTGGTCTTTGTGATCTTCGCCCGCGCGCCATTGGGTCAGTTGAACCTGCCGGTACTGGCCAGCTATTTCGCCGCCGAAGTGATCATTTACAGCAGCATCGCGGTGCTGGCACGAAAATTTTTTCACCTGCCGCTTGCCGAATCCCTGTTGCTCGGCATGACAGCGATCTTTGCAAATCATGTGTTTTTTGTGCGGCCAATCGCCATCCTGGTCTATGGCGAATCCGTTGTATTGCCGATCGGCGGCATCATCATTATCGACGTGGTGGCCTTCTGCCTGACCGTCTTCATGGTGGATGCCGTCACCTCGGGGTCCACTCAGATCAAAGCTGCTGCGATGGGCCTGTTGCGCAATCCTTTCGTGATCACGCCAGTGTTGGGTGTTCTGGCCTGGTATTTCAGCGGCTATGTGCCCACTGGTCTTTTTACCTTTGCAGATTTTGCAGGTGCCGCTGCTGCCCCGGTGTCACTGTTTGCACTTGGTGTGGTTCTGGCCGGAGTGCCGCTGTGGCCTATTGGGTGGCTGATCAGCATCATCATCGCAGCAAAATTACTGTTGCATCCACTGCTGGTATTTGTTGGCATTTCGGCCTTCGGCGACAACGCCGGCTGGCAGGATATTGCCATTCTGGTTGCCGCCGGCCCCTGTGGTGCAATGCCATTTGTCATTGCCGTACAATATGGTGTGGCGATTGAACGGATCGCCAAAGCAATATTGTTTTCCACCCTGTTGTCGATCCTCACCCTGTCCTTCCTGATTTAAGAATTCCTCGGGCTTCCGACTTACAGTTTCCTGCGCTTTTGCCTGTTGATGTTGCTGTCCTTGTCGACTGCATCGCGCATCCATTGCTGCAGCATCTGAACCGAATGTTCGGAATTGACTCCCCCGGCGGGATCGACCACCAGCGGACCGGGCCGATAACCCCTCGACCGAAGCCCGCGTTGCACCGACTCCACCAGATCAATGTCTTCCGCCACGGTGGTTTGGCGATCCTGCTGGGCCAGATCGGCCAAGACCTTTGAGGACATGCCGTCGACGGCATACCAGCCGCGCCACACCACAACATGGTCCACGTCAACGGCACGCCAGTGATAGGTATTGAGAATGTTGCCGGGATAGACCTGAAAGGAAAACATCGGCCACAGAAACCACGATGAATAGTGCCCGGCATGGGGGTTGGCATCAAGGTCGATCGGATAGCTCATCTGGTCGAGGTTCTGGCACTCTGTGGTATGCCGAAGGCAATGGCCCTGGGGCTGAATGTCGTAGGTTTCCGGCCTCACCACTCCGGTAGAAAAGGTCTGGTGATTGAGGCGGCAATGGTAACATTCCGAATAGTTCTCGACCGAGACCTTCCAGTTGCAGCGTTCGGCAATCTCGACCCATTGCACCGGTTTCAGATGACCATGATCGGGCACGAAAGCCGACACCTCGTCGCGGACACCGGGGAACCAGGTTTCCATTGGTTCCGCCTGCGGATCCAGATTGACAAACACGAATCCGCAGAATTCCTCCAACCGCACTTCGGAGAGGCAGACCTTACTGCGGTCAAATCCGGGAACTGCAGTGATGTTGGGACCTGACCGCAACTGCCCGGATAATTCATACGTCCAGGCGTGATAGGGGCAGACGATGAGCTTTGTATTGCCAGCATCGCGCAGCAGTTCGTGGGCACGATGCTGGCAGACGTTATAGTAAGTCTTGATATCACCGGAACGGTCACGAATGCAGAACAGGTTCTCGCCGTTCAATGCAAAGGTTACATAATCGCCGATTTCTGCCAACTGGCTGGCGTGGCAGGCGAATTGCCAGGACCGGCTGAACAGGCCCCGGCTTTCAATTTCAAACAATTCGGGGTCAGTGTAATAACGCGCATCCAGCGCGTGGGTATGGGGTGGGCTCATCAGCCGCCCTCCAGATAGATGCCCAGTTCGTGGCGGCGGCGGTGGAATGTGTCCACCCGATCGACAATTTCAGGACTGGCAACCGATATGACAAAGCTGAGCAGGGTTTCCAGCAAAGCTATGGTCGACACTGAAGAAGGAAAAAACTGGGGGGTGTCGGCTGCAACTACAAACCCGTGGCAGGAACCGGCAATCACCGGCGATGCAGGGCTGTCGGAGATGCCGATGACTTTCACTCCTTGATCACGGGCAATCTGGATGGCTTCAATAACTTCGCGGCGATAAGGCTTACAGGTAATAGCAATCAGCACATCGCGTTCGTCAGCCCAGGCCAGATCATCGGTTGCCGTGCTGCCCATGCGCGGAATGGCGTGGAACTGAACCATGCCGGTGGAAGCCAGATAGGTGAAATTCTGGGCATTGGCCGAATTAACCCCGACGCCAAGGGTAAATGTATTGCGTGAGGCCCAGATCGCCTCAGCCGCAGATTTGAGTTCGTTCTCATCGATGCCTGCAAAGGTTGATTCAATATTGCTCAAAGCTGAGGCAACCATATCAGCATAGAGCGTGCCCAGTTCACCCCGCTGTCGGATCGATTGCAACCAGCGTGCACGGTCGGGAAAGTTGGGTGCGCCCTGCCGCACCGCCTGACGGAACGGATCACGAAAATCCTCATATCCGTCAAAACCGACGGTTCGGGCCATGCGCACCAGCGTATTTGGTTTTACCGCCGCCGCATCGGCCATCTCCCGGATTGAGGAAACGCTGACATCATTGGGGTTTTCCAGCACATAGGCAGCGGCCTTGCGCATTTCAGGCGTCAAACTATCCAACTCTCCCATCAACGCAGACAGGGCTGCCAGAACAGTTTCACTGGCGGGTTCCGATGTGCTTGGTACGTTTGTATCATTCATGGTTGACTATCGTACATATATACGATTAGCGTTGCAACCGCTTTCCCGTTCCAGTGCAAGATGAATTCAATGTCTGAAAATGGTTCCAAACTTCCCACTCACGCACGGGTGGTCATCGTTGGCGGAGGAGTCATGGGGTGTGGGCTGGCCTATCACCTAGCCCATGAAGGGTGGAGCGATGTGGTTCTGCTGGAAAAGGCGGAACTCACGTCGGGATCAACCTGGCATGCAGCCGGACAGATTACCCATTCAACGTCCAGTTTTGGCCTGGGAAAATGCGTCGACTACAACATCGGCCTGTATTCCGGACAGCTGGAGCGTGAGACCGGGCAAAGCGTCACCTGGCATGGCTGCGGGTCGTTTCGTGTCGCTTACACAGAAGATGAAATGGACTGGTTGCGTCACACCCTGTCCGTCGGACGTGCGCTGGGATTCAACATTGAGTTGGTCGGTCCCGACTTCATTGCCAGCAAACACCCGTTTTACAATCTCGAAGGAATCATCGGTGCGCTCTATACGCCCGATGATGGCCATGCTGATCCGTCGGGTGTGACCCAGGCCATGGCAATCGGCGCTCGCAAACTCGGCGTCAGGATCATTCGCCGGTGTCGTGCTACCGACATTCAGCAACTGCCTGGTGGTGAATGGCAGGTGACCACCGAACAGGGAACCATCACCTGTGAACATGTTGTCAATGCCGGCGGCACCTATGCCCGGCAAATGGGGGAGTGGAGCGGCCTGCAGCTTCCGATGACGTCGATGACCCACCATTATTTTGTAACCGACACGGTGCCAGAGTTTGTTGATCTGGAGCGTGAACTGCCGGTAATTCGAGA
Source organism: uncultured Rhizobiaceae group bacterium (assembly GCA_905480295.1). Classification (GTDB taxonomy): domain Bacteria; phylum Pseudomonadota; class Alphaproteobacteria; order Rhizobiales; family Rhizobiaceae; genus Pseudahrensia. The sequence continues at coordinate 17,479 of CAJQPW010000174.1, forward strand.
TGATCGCCTGGTTTCAGGTTATATCCGCATGGAGCAGAAGAGCGGTCTGATCGGCATTTACGAAAAGCAAAACCCCAACCCTGTTTGGGAAGATCACTGCCCCTGGGAAGCTGAAAACGAGCTTTTTGATGCGGATTATGAGCGGATCATGCCGTGGCTGGAGAATGCGCTTGGGCGCATGCCGATCTTTGCCGACCTCGGCATCAAACGGGAAGTGCACGGCGCAATCTCGCACCCACCCGATGGGAACCCGCTGATCGGACCGGCCCCTTCGGTGAAAAATTACTGGTGCTGTTGCGGCACCCAGATTGGGATCGGTTGGGGACCGGGTCTGACCCGCGAACTGGCCCGCTGGATGGTCCACGGAGCCGCCGATATATCCATGCGCGATTACGATCCGCGGCGGTTTGGCGCCTATGCCGACAAACCTTGGCAGGTGATCAAGGCCAAGGAAGACTATTGCCTGCGCCACGAGATTCCCTTCCCCCATTTCAACCGCCTGGCCGGGCGACCGGTAAAGCCCAGCCCCCTCTACGAGCATCTGAAGAACAAGGGGGCGGTGTTTGAAGAAGTCTATGGCCACGAACGGCCCCGCTGGTTCGCCAAACCGGGGGTCGAACAGCGAGACCACTATTCCTTCAAACGCAACCTACTGCACGATCTGCTGGCACAGGAAGTGAAGGCGGTGCGGCAGCGCGTCGGCATCATGGACATTTCTGGTTTCACGAAAGTGGAAGTCGCCGGAAGCGATGCTGAGCGTTTTCTGGATCAGCTGAGTCCAAACAACCTGCCCAAAAAGAAGGGTGGCATTGCACTGACCCATTTGCTCGGTCCACGCGGCCGGATCGAGATTGAGCTGACGATTGTACGCCTGGAACAGGCGCGGTTCTATCTCGTCTGCGCAGCATTTTTTGAACAACGTCTGCTCGATCATCTAAATCAACGAGTGGAAGATGAGCAACTCACCATCACCAACCTGTCCGATGACTGGACTGCGCTAACGCTGAATGGCCCGAAGGCCCGCGATGTACTGGCACAATGCACCAGCGCCCGGCTCGACAATGCCAATTTCCGCTGGATGTCAGCCCATTATATCACTGTGGCCGGACAGGATGTGTGGGCCATGCGCATGTCTTATGCCGGGGAACTGGGTTGGGAATTTCATATGCCTCGCACCGTAATGCTTAACGTCTACCACGCGCTTTGGAGCGCCGGAGAGCGTTATGACATCGCCGACTACGGATCTTTCGCCATGAACATTCTGCGGATGGAAAAAATGTTTCCCGGCGCCGGGGAACTGACCAATGAAGTGACCCTGCCGGAGGCTGGTGTGATGCGGTTTGTGCGCATGGACAAGGCGTTTGCTGGTAAAACACAAACCCAGACCAGTCTCGAAGGCGACCTGCCCTGGGTCTGCGCCTATCTGGAAATCGATGGCGACGGCATTGTCGACGGTCACGGGGGTGAGGCCGTCCTTCACAATGGAAAGGTAGTTGGCTCGACCGCTTCAGTTGTTTACGGCCACACGGTCGGAACGGGACTGGCATTTGCCTATATCGACCCCGCTGCCGCCAAGGCGGAAACCCACTTACAGGTCGTCATCGCAGGCGGTCCGCGGCCGGCAAAGGTGCTTGCCAAACCGGCCTATGATCCCGACAATCTGAAACCAAGAACCGATGCCGCAAATGGGGATACCCACAATGAACACCAATAAGAAAATGGCAGCCTATGTGCTGACCGGTCATGGCAATATGGATAAATTGGTGTGGCACGACGATTGGCCACGCCCTCAAATTGGCGCTGGTGAAGTGCTGATCAAGGTGCATGCCTGCGGACTGAACAACACCGATGTGAATACACGCAGCGGCTGGTATTCCAAGGCGGTTACCGAAGCCACAACCGGTGACGCCTATGGCGTGGTCCATGAGGAAGACCCGACATGGGGTGGTGGTGCCATTCACTTCCCCCGCATTCAGGGCGCCGATGTTGTCGGCACCGTTGAAGCGGTTGGTGCGGGCGTCGATGCCGACCTGATTGGGAAAAGAGTGATGGCCGATGCCTGGCTGCGCAATTGGGATGACCCAACCGACTATGAAAACACCGGTTATTTTGGGTCTGAATGTGACGGTGGATTTGCTGAATACACCAAGGTTGATCACCGCAATGTTCTGCCGGTCAATTCTTCCCTAACCGACGCTGAGCTGGCCACGTTTTCCTGCTCTTACACGACAGCTGAAAACATGCTCAACCGCACCCAGGTCAAAGCCGGGGATCGGGTCCTGATCACCGGCGCTTCCGGCGGTGTCGGTTCAGCGTTGATCCAACTGGCCAATCGTCGTGGTGCTATCACAATTGCGATGGCATCCGTCGACAAACACGAAGATGTGGCAAAGCTCAACCCGTCCCATCTGCTGCCGCGCTCACCTGACCATCTTGCCAATGCACTGGCCCAGACAACAGGTGAAAACACCGTAGATGTTGTAACCGATATTGTTGGCGGGCCGGCCTTTCCAGATCTCATCGACGTCATGTCCCGCGGAGGTCGTTATGCCTGTTCTGGAGCCATAGCCGGACCTATTGTCGAACTGGATTTGCGTACCTTGTATCTCAGAGACCTTAGATTTCACGGATGCACCGTTACAACCACCAACGTATTTCGGGATTTGGTCGGATACATTGAGCGCGGGGAAATCAGGCCCGTGCTGGCAGAAACATTCCCGTTGCGACAACTGCATGCAGCACAGCAAGCCTTTATCGACAAGAAACATATTGGAAATATTGTTGTGACGGTTGGTGATACACGGTGAGAATTTCTTCGATAGATGTGTATCAGGTTGACCTGCCCTATTCTGGTGGCACCTACCGTCTTTCCCAGGGAAGAACATTCGACAGCTTTGATGCAACAATCGTACGCCTCACGACGGAGTGCGGCCTGACCGGGTGGGGAGAATCCACACCCTTTGGTGCAAGCTATATCGCAGCACACGCCAGGGGCGTCCGCGCTGGTCTGGACGAATTGGCTCCCGCTGTTCTGGGGCTTGATCCCCGTCTGTTTGACCGTATCAACGACGCCATGAACCGTGCGCTGCTGGGTCACAATCATGCAAAATGTCCCCTTGATGTTGCCTGCTGGGACATTGCGGGCAAGGCGGCCGGTCTTGCAGTGTGTGATCTGTTGGGCGGACGTATTGAGCAACCTGTGCCGTTGATATCTTCCATTCCAAGCGATACGCCGGAAGCGATGAGGGCGCATGTTGCCTCGATGCGGCAGCAGGGATTCATCGGTCATTCCGTCAAGATCGGAGCCAGTGAAGCCGAAGGAGGGCCAGCGCTGGACAGCGAACGACTCACCGCCTGTCTGGCTGATCGCAGGCCGGGGGAATGGTTTCTCGCCGACGCCAATGGCGGCATGGTTCCAGAGCAGGTCCTCCGCCTGCTAACCCGAATTATTCACCAAGCCTATTCGGTTTTTGATCAAGCGTAGGAGATCGGCCGGGTTGACGGCTGTGGTGTGATTGGAACTTTGATTACGCGTTGAGGGTTGTATTTGGGGTTCGGGCGGCGGCTAATGCCGCGTTGGTCACGGGCTTTGCGCTTTGATGCGGCCCATCAACATGACAAGCATTCTGCGCTGTGGGCAGGCTGTTGGAAAAGCAATCTT
>CAJQPW010000175.1 GCA_905480295.1 uncultured Rhizobiaceae group bacterium
CAACATGTTATCAATGAAAAACATTTGAACTCAGCTTCATACAGTTTTGCATCGCAGCATTCAGGCTTCAATCATGCAGCGGCGATTATGCGCAAAACGCTCATCAAAGTGTTGATCTATCGATCCCCAACTCTTTCCACATCCAACCAAAATCATAATCCGCCATTGGATCATCTGGGTCTGAGTGCTCAAGCAATTTTTAAAATGTCACAATCAACTGCGGCATAAAAGTCTGCAATCCGGGCAGAGCAAATGCTGGCCATTTGTTTCTGCGCCTCGGAGCCTACCGCTCCCACTAATACCCACAATTGCGAGATTCAATACCAAAAAGCGCAGGTACCGAGTAAGTAGTGGGGGATATTTTGGGGGATAGAAAAATATCAAATTATCTTAAGATCCTGAAATATATCAATTTTATAAATGATATTGGTGCGGCTGAAGGGACTCGAACCCCCACATCTCTCGATACCAGAACCTAAATCTGGCGCGTCTACCAGTTCCGCCACAGCCGCAGCGAGGGCTGATTGCCACAAGCGTTGCGACAAGTCCAGACCGATAATTCATTCTTGCCTGGCTTCTTATCTTTCGGCCCGCCTGGCCCTGTGCTGCGGCCAATCTGGAGTTCACGGGAACAGAATAATGCCACTTGATATTCTGTCATCATCCTTCAGCGGACGGACGCGGCAACGCACGGTCTGCTCAAATTTTAGGCAAGCTGACACAAATATGTGCAGATACCAGTAAGAATATTCGTCTGGACACGGCGAAAACGCTAAAAATGGTGCCAAATGGCGTGAATTCAGGCACTTTGCGACTTATCTCCGGCTCCACGTCAAACTGGCACGCACCGTGCATAGGACAAGACAATCGTCGGCTGTGGGTGGCGCGTGTTCGTGATTAGTCCTGCCCTTCGACGATTATCCATTAACACCACGCGTTCCTGTTGGACGCCACTGGATAAGGATGCGACTGCGTGAAAAAAATTGAAGCGATCATCAAGCCGTTCAAACTCGATGAAGTAAAAGAAGCACTTCAGGAAGTGGGCCTTCAGGGCATAACCGTATTGGAAGCCAAGGGATTTGGCCGCCAGAAGGGACACACTGAGCTTTATCGCGGGGCCGAATATGTCATCGACTTTTTGCCCAAAGTAAAAATTGAAGTGGTCGTCAATGACGATCAGGTCGAAAGCGCCATCGAAGCCATTCGCAAAGCGGCTGAAACCGGCCGCATTGGGGATGGAAAAATCTTCGTATCCGCCATCGAACAAGCCATCCGCATTCGTACCGGTGAAACCGGTGCGGAAGCTGTCTAATTTACCCATTCTTGCCACGAGCATGCCCAGTCAGGAAGGACGACTATGACTACTGCCAATGATCTTTTGAAAACAATGAAGGACGACAATGTCGAGTATCTCGACCTGCGTTTCACCGACCCGCGCGGAAAAATGCAGCACGTCACGATCCACCACAGTCAGGTCGATGAAGACCTGTTTGCCGATGGCGCCATGTTTGACGGCTCCTCCATCGAAGGCTGGAAAGCGATCAATGATTCAGACATGGTTTTGATGCCTGATCTGGAAACGTCCTACATGGACCCATTCTATTCCCATTCCACAATGGCAATTTTCTGCGACATTCTTGAGCCGGATACTGGCGAAGGATATGAGCGCGATCCACGCATGACCGCAAAACGCGCAGAGGCCTATATCAAGTCCGGTGGATTCGGTGACACGGCCTATTTTGGTCCTGAACCAGAATTCTTCCTGTTCGATGATGTGCGTTTTTCCGCAGATCCCTACAAAACCGGGTTTGAAGTCGACAGCGACGAGCTGCCAACCAATACAGACGCCGAATATGAAGCCGGCAACATGGGCCACCGTCCACGGACCAAAGGCGGATATTTCCCCGTCAATCCCGTCGACAGCGCCCAGGATATCCGTTCCGAAATGCTGACGGTTCTCGGTAAAATGGGTGTGCCGGTTGAAAAGCACCACCACGAAGTGGCAGCAGCGCAGCACGAACTTTCCATGTTGTTCAACACGCTGACCCGCAAGGCCGACGAAGTACAGCTTTATAAATACGCTGTTCAAAACGTCGCTCACGCCTACGGCAAATCAGCCACTTTCATGCCCAAGCCAGTCTATGGCGACAACGGAACCGGCATGCACGTGCACCAATCTCTGTGGAGCGACGGCAAACCACTGTTTGCTGGTGATCAGTATGCTGGTCTGTCTGAAACCTGCCTGTTTTACATCGGTGGTATCATCAAGCACGCCAAAGCGCTGAACATGTTTACCAACCCATCGACCAACTCCTACAAGCGTTTGGTCCCCGGGTATGAAGCACCAGTTCTGCTGGCCTACTCCGCCAAGAACCGTTCCGCTTCCTGCCGTATTCCACACGTGGCCTCCCCCAAAGGCAAACGCATGGAAGTGCGTTTCCCTGATCCGATGGCCAACCCGTACCTGGCATTTGCAGCAATGCTGATGGCTGGTCTTGACGGCATCAAGAACAAAATCCACCCCGGCGAGCCAATGGACAAGGATTTGTACGACCTGCCGCCAAAACAGTTGAAAAAGATCCCAACCGTTTGTGGTTCTCTGCGCGAGGCTATGGATGCCTGCCGCAAAGACATGAAGTTCCTGACCGAAGGTGGCGTGTTCACCGAAGATCAGATCGAAGCCTATATCGGGCTGAAGGAAGAGGAAAACGATCGTTACGAAATGACGCCTCATCCCGTCGAGTTCGACATGTACTACTCGCTCTAAGCGGGTTTATGATCTTAGCAGAAAGGCCGGAAGGGAAACCTTTCGGCCTTTTTTTTGGGTTTGGAGCAACTTTAAAGAGGTGCCAGGTCGCGCAATCCATCTTCCAAAGCCGCCGAGTCAAAACCGCCCCGCCCCAAAATGCGCAATCCGACATATCGCAATGTCAATTGACGTGCACGAGCGCGCAAACTCTGGTTCGCCGGAGAAGCAGCTGATAATTCTGGCTGGTCAGCCTGCAGGGCAAACTGGAAACCATCCGTCAGTTTTTCCAGTTGTCCGGTGATGGCCTGTCGGATTTCGCTGTCTTCCATGGACGTGCCGGAGGCCGTATTGCATAACAGACAGCCTCGAATATCACCGCCTTTTATCACCCCCAGACTGCCGTTGAAAATTTGCTCGATGCGGGTGGCGCCTGCGCCGCTTCCGTTCTTCAGTTCGTCAACGGCACCATCAACATAGTCCCGCTCGTAACGTTGCAAGACTTTCAAAAAAAGCGATTTTTTAGAACCGAAAGCTTTGTAGAACGAGCCTCGAACAATGCCCATGGCCTGACAAAGCTCGCTCAGCCCCGCATCAGAATAGCCATTTTTCCAAAACACCAGCATTGCGTTTTCAACCGCTGTATCAATGTCAAATTCTCTCGGTCGGGCCATCGATAATTTCCTCGGGAGCACACACGCTAAAAGTGGATCGTTCTGCCTGTTTAATCTATTAGGAACCAATCAGTCAACAATTCACAAATTTGTGTACCACAGTTTATTAGACCGATCAGTTCCTAACGACTATCTGTTGTTCATCGGCATTTGGCCCTGCGCCCATTATTTCATCCCGCCGAAGAAGGAAACGAACAATGTCAAACCACATCTCACGCATTCCCCGCCCCTTCCTTTCCACAGCACTGGCCGCCGTAGCTCTGGCGACAGCTTTGACGCTGGCGACCCCGGTAACCCCTTCCAACGCGGGTGAGCGCCTGCTGAGCGGCACTTTTGTCGGTCAAAGCAAACATGTGACGACCGGCGGAGTTTCGATTGAGAAAGACGGAGACCGCACATTTGTGGTGCTTCACAACGACTTTTCACTCGATGGAGCCCCTGCCCCGACGCTCGGTTTTTCAAATGCCGGCACGTTCGACAAAGCCACTGAATTCGCCAAGTTGAAGTCGCTTAAAGGAAAACAACGTTACGAATTACCCCGCAGCATTGTTTTGAGTGCCTATGATGCCTTCACCGTTTGGTGCAGCAAATTTTCCGTTCCTCTTGGCACCGCAAAACTGGGATAAAGACGCAGATCCGGTGAAAGGTATTGCAACCAACACAGTGATCTCGACGAGCCTGTCGGCGATCAAAGAGACGGGAGCGCGGTGGTACCCAACCGCGCTCCCGTTGCCATTTATTCGACCTCGATAGCTAAAGCCGAAGTCGCAATCCTGTCTTTACCCGCACCGAAGGTTGGTTTTCAATCGCAGCAAAACGATTGAGGTCTCGCATGACCGAAACACCTTCTGAGGAACGCGCAAACCGGGAATGGAATTATGTTCCATCACTCCCCCTGCACAATCCATCGATTTTTCGTTGGCCACCGGACATTTCATTCTTGTTGGGTTGGTTTGCCCGCAACTGGCTTACATTGAGCGAACGCATGATGATGGTCGTGCTCGCCATTGCGCTTTGGCATTTCGCTTATCCATCGCTTGATCAGACACAACGGTTTTCATTTGGTTGGATCGCACAAATTTGGATGATCAACCTGTTGATGATGATCGTCATTGCCGGGGGGCTGCACTGGTATTTTTACATCCGGCGCGGTCAGAAAAAGCAGCTGAAATTCGATCACAGGGAACAGGCGGTCAACAACCGTTTGTGGAACTTTTCAAATCAGGTACGCGACAACATGTTCTGGTCGCTGACCAGCGGGGTCGCGTTCTGGACTGCCTATGAGGTGTTGATGTTCTGGGCCATGGCCAACGGATACGCGCCCGGCCTGTTATGGGCTGATAATCCGGTCTGGTTCGTGGCGCTGTTCTTCCTCACGCCGGTATGGATTTCTTTTCACTTCTACTGGGTGCACCGGTGGCTGCACTGGCCGCCGCTGTACCGCCTTGCCCACGCGCTGCATCACCGCAACACCAATGTCGGTCCGTGGTCCGGCTTTTCCATGCATCCGATCGAGCATTTTATCTTCCTGTCATCTGTGCTGATCCACTGGGTCGTGGCGGCGCACCCGATCCATATCCTGTTCCACATGCAGCATCAGGCGCTGACTGCGGCCACGTCCCATACCGGTTTTGAAGACCTGCTTGTGAAGGACAAGAGCCGGCTGGCGCTCGGCACTTTCCATCACCAGATGCATCATCGGTATTTCGAGTGCAA
>CAJQPW010000176.1 GCA_905480295.1 uncultured Rhizobiaceae group bacterium
TATGTTCATATCCCGCCTGTCTGAATCGATGAACAAGTGGCTTGCGGTCGCTTTGACCATGATGCTGGTGCTGGCAATGTCATGGTTTATCTGGCGCTTTTGGGAGCGGGCGGTTGCAGGCCATCTCAACCGACTTCTGAAACCAATGGAGTCAAAGATTGGGCAGATTGTGAACCGCATCGGCATTCGCAAGAGCGCCGCGGTTGGGTCATAGGCTCCTTACAAAGCAGGCAGACGTTCGCCTTCGAGTTTTTCATAGCGCCGTTGGTAATCCACCATATAGTCGCGTGACAACGGCGCTGCATCACGGTTGCGCGACAGCTGCATATGAAACACCAGCTGAGACCCGGTCCTGAACATCGCCTCCGCTGAAATCAGATAAAACTCCCACATGCGGGCGAACCGCTCATCATACATGTCTTCAACGGTAGGGCGATTCTCCTGAAACCGCTGTTCCCAGTGTTTGAGGGTTTCGGCGTAGTGGACACGCAGGAATTCGAGGTCGAGACACCAGAGGGAGTTTCTTTCAACACTTTCAAAAACTTCAGACAGCGCGGGGGAATAGGCACCGGGGAATATGTATTTACGCATGAATTTGCTGGCCATGCCGGGCGGGCTCATGTGGCCGATGGAATGGATCAGCGCCACGCCATCATCAGGCATCAGCTGATTCAGTTTTTCAAAGAACTCGTCATAATGGGCAACACCCACATGTTCGAACATGCCGACCGATACAATCCGATCAAACTGTTCGTCGAGATCCCGATAGTCTTGCAGGCGAAAATCTACCCGGTCCGATAACCCCATGTCGGCAGCCCGCTTGGTTGCCAGTTTCTGTTGTTCGGTTGAAAGGGTGACACCAAGCACGCGCACATCTTCCATAGAAGCCAAATACAGCGCCATGTCGCCCCAGCCACATCCAATATCGAGCACCATTTGGCCTGGTTCAAGATTGAGCTTGGAAGCGATCAAACGCAGTTTGTTGCGTTGGGCCTGTTCCAGCGATTGCTGATCATTTTGAAAATAGGCGCAGGAATACAGCATGTTCTTGTCGAGGAAGAGTTTGTAAAACTCATTGCCCAGATCATAGTGGTGGGCCACGTTCTGCTGCGCCTGTCCAACCTTGTTGGCTTGTTGTTTACGCCGGGTGAGCATGCTGACTTTGCGAATGAATTTCTGCAATGGATAGGCTGCCAGCGAAAGCCGATTGATCGAAAACAGATGCAGAAAGTCGCGCAGTGTCGACCCTTCTTCAAAGGTCATGGTGCCATCCATATAGGCTTCGGCCGCTGCAATTTCTGATTTGAAAACCAGGTCCCGATATAGCTGTTTGTCGGACAGTTTCATCACCACCCGGGGTCCATCAGTTCCCGAAAAGATATGACGCTTACCTGCTGCGTCGATAACTTCAAGCGAACCTCTTTTGATGAAGGCTTTCATCATGTGGGATAGCGGAAACATTGATCGATCAACCTGCATTTAAGTGGACCAGAGCAAATTATGGCCCGTTCCAGGGTGCGCGACAACCGTCAAACAACCTTTGAAGCCGTTTCTTCGCAGTGTTCAAACAATCAGATTTGCAGGAATTTGGGTGATGCAACCCGCGTTATTCGAGCTCGATTACCTGGATTTTGCGGTCTTCAAACCCCAGCGCAATGTCGCCGCGTTTCAATTCCAGGGCTTGTTTGCCGAATAATTCCAGGCGCCAACCCTGCAAAGCAGCTACTTCTGCGTCGTCGCTTGCAGCAATTTTTTCAAGATCATCAACAGTGGCAATAACTTTACTTGCCACGCCATGCTGCTCCGCAACGACTTTCAGCAGCACTTTCAGCATCTCGGTTGCAGCTCCCGTGCCTTCCGGTGAACGGGACGGCCGTGGGACTTTTGGCAAGTCGTCCTTTGGAATTGCCAACGCCGTTTCCACGGCTTCCAGCAGACTGTCTGCAAAGCGTGAGTTTTCGAAACCCCGGGGCAAGGCACGCAATCGACCCAATGCCGATGTGTCGCGCGGGTGCTGTTGTGCAACCTCGTATACTGCATCGTCTTTCATCACCCGACCGCGCGGAACGTTGCGATCACGGGCTTCCTGCTCACGCCACTGCGCAACAGATTTCATAACGGCCAGATCCACTGGTTTGCGCACCCGCATCTTTAACCGTGTCCAGGCTTTTTCGACCGGAAGGTCATAGGTTTCTGCGCTCGTCAGCACCATCATTTCTTCGTTGACCCAATCGGTCCGGCTTTGCTTTTCCAGATCTGCTCTCAGGTGCAGATAGATATCTCTCAGATGTGTGACGTCCGCCAATGCATAATCAAGCTGCTTATCGGTAAGCGGGCGTCGCGCCCAATCGGTAAAGCGGGACGATTTGTCGATCTGACCACCCGTAATTTTGGCAACCAACATGTTGTAGGCAATGGAATCACCATATCCGCAGACCATCGCCGCGACCTGACTGTCAAACAGTGGCTTGGGAATTAATCCACCCAGATTGTGAATGATCTCTACGTCCTGACGTGCTGCGTGGAACACTTTGACAACGCTTTCATCCGCCATCAGTTCAAAGAATGGCGCCAGATCAATGCCCTCTGCCATCGGGTCGACGATGCATTCATCATCAGGGCCAGCAATCTGAATCAGGCACAGAATTGGCCAGAATGTTGTTTCCCGCAGAAACTCGGTGTCCACGGTAACAAAGTCATGTTTTGCGAATTCGGCACAGGCTTCGGCCAGCGAAGCAGTATTTTTTATAATCTTCATAATCGCGGTATAAACAACGTGTCTTTCCAAAACCAGTGCTTAATTCTTGCCGGCGTTTTTGCCTTTTCCATTACTGCCACCGCGACCCCGCGCCAGACGTTGCATAACCGGCGATGTTCGCAACAGCATTTTGAAGCGCCCGCGATTCTCCAGCGGTACACCTTCACGTTTGCGCATTCGCCAAAGTGTCAGGATCACAAGAGTTCCGTGCACCGCGCTGGTGAATGCAAACAGTGAACCGGGTCCGTACAAGGCGAGCATCAGCGAAGACAAGGGTGGGCCGATTGAAGCTCCAAGCCCATAAAAGAACATCAACCCGGCTGCCAGCAGCACAAATTGATCCTTGTTGGCGCGATCATTGGCATGGGCTGCAGAGAGCGAGTAGAGAGGCAGTGAAAACGCGCCAAAAAAGAAAATCCCGATATAGACCATGCCGATATCCGACCCGGCAATGAGGGAGATAAACAGGCCAGAAAATACGGCGCCGCAGGTTGCGGCGATCAGGATCCAGCGCCGGTCGTAGCGGTCGGAAAGCAGCCCCAGTGGATATTGCAAAATGGCCCCGCCGATAACGCCAAGACTGATAAAGGTCGCGACATTGGCCAGCGATAGACCCAGAGTTTCGGCATAAAGTGGTCCGACAAAGCGAAAGGCCGCATTGGTCATGCCAATGGTAACACAGCCGATGCTGGCAAGAGGGGATATCTGCCAAATTGCCCGGATGTCGAATTTGACAAATTCCGGAGGCTTCGGGTTCGAGCGATCACCCATGGCGACGGGAACCAGTGACAGCGATATCATCAAGGTCATAATGCCGAAAAGAGTAAAACCGCTGGTACCAAAGATCGGCATCAAAAACTGCGCACCGGAAACCACGACAATGTCCAATACCCGATAGACGGCCATAACCTGACCGCGATCCTTGTTGGAAATTCCGGAATTCAACCAGCTTTCAATCGTCGTAAACAGGCCTGAAAAACAAATGCCGATCACCAGTCGACAGGCCATCCACAGATAGGGATCAACCACCATCACCATGATCAATGTGGCGGAAGCTGCCAAAGAGGCAAGGGCGGCAAATGTTCGGATATGCCCCACGGCCTGCAACAGTTTGGGCACGGTTATGCACCCGAAAAGGAAGCCAATAAAATAGGTGGTTCCCATCCAGCCGATCTGTCCGGCACTCATGCCCTCCTGGGCGCCACGAACCGCAATCAATGTGCTGAACAGCCCGTTGCCGCCCAGCAGCAATCCAGCTGCCATGAGCAAGGGGATGAGGGGACGGACGGCGCGCATGAACAGGGCGGGAGTTGGGAAGGGATCACTGCATGGGTGCGCCTTTTAACGACATCGCGATATGGCCAAACCCGACATGAAACTCACTTGCATGTCGGATTTGCATCTACGCACCCAAACGCGCGGTCCGAAAGACAGGAGCTGTATTGGTGTGATTCAATTTCGTTCCGTTGGTTCTGTTCACCGCCGTGTAATGAGTTTTCAGCTCTCGCCCACGACGGATTGTGCAGCTGAAGGCAAGATAACCTTGACTTTATCTGCTCGCCGTGGCCAAACCCGCGCAAACTTTGATACCCATCCGCCGGGTATGATAAACCTTCAAATTTTGCAGGAAAAAACCATGCACCGCTACCGTAGCCAAACCTGTGCCGACCTTCGCTTGAGCGATGTTGGTGAAACCACCCGCTTGTCAGGTTGGGTTCATCGTGTGCGAGATCACGGTGGCGTATTGTTTATCGACCTGCGTGACCATTATGGCGTGACACAGATTGTGGTTGACCCGGATTCTGACGGATTTGCAACCGCCGAAGCCGTTCGATCTGAATGGGTGATCCGTCTTGATGGTGACGTAAA
>CAJQPW010000177.1 GCA_905480295.1 uncultured Rhizobiaceae group bacterium
GCCAGCGCCATGTGCAGGGGACGCGCTACCAGATTGGGCACCAGGCCATAGAAAATCAGTCCCAGATGGAACAGGATAGAAAGAGAGCCCAGGGCAATCCACAGTGCTTTCCAATTTGGACCCTGCGCAGGGGTCTCAACATGTGCCAACACAGGAATTGCCCCGGACCGGAATTTGGATCGTTACTTCTGATTGTCGGTCAGGGGGAAGCCCGCTTCCATGTAATAACGAAGAGCACCGGGATGAATCTGGCCAGTGATATTGGCCATCAGACCCTTATCGACACCATTCCACCATGGTGCAGCTTTGCCCATCGAGGACTTGCCTTCCCAAAATGTCTTGGTCAGCGCATAGGCAGCATCATCACCCATGGCGGTCGTGGTGAAGGCGGCAACCGGCAGTGAGGTGGTGGTCACATCCGCGTCCTGTCCGGCATAGGTGCCAGCGGGAATGGTCAGTCTGGCCCGTTTCGATTTGGCGATCTGTTCGTCATTGAGCGAGATGACTTTGACTCCGGTCGAAGCAGCCGCCTCGATCACATTGGGAGCAGGCCATGAACCGGCGGTTACAAATCCGTCAATCTGGCCATTCTTCAAAGCCGGTACGGCGTTTGAAAGCTCTACTTCAGCCAGTTTCACTTTTCCTTCCAGGCCGAACAGCTTGAGATATTTTTCACCTTCGCGCGCACCAAATGAACCTTTGCCTAACAGGATCGTTTTGCCTTCCATACCGGCAAAATCGCTGACACCGCTCTTGGACGCCATGACAAAATGCATGGTCAGAGACGGAATGGGGAACAGGGCGCGAATGTCCTTGAATTTGGGATCGCTCTTGCCCTTGAACATGGCTTTGCCAGCCTGTGCCAGCTTGACCAGGACGGGCGGCGTGGTGAACACATAGTCGCCCCCGCGGGCCCGTGTTTCCATCACGTTCTGCACCGAGCCCTGGCTTTCTTCTACCGTGACGATGATCTCGCCACTGGAGCCGGCCTTCATCGCTTCAGCAATCTGAACACCCATCTGGTAGTAGGAGGATGTTGACTTGGCTGATTTATAGGTGATGCGCGTCTCAGCAGCGGCGTTGGCTGCAAAGGAAATTGTTGCTGCGAGCGCAGCCGTTGATGTGACCAGTTTGACAAGATTTATCATTTTACTTCCCGAATTATTTCCAAATGCCCAGGGGGCGCGTCGAACAGGATAGCTGCATCGACACAGATGGAAAGCCGGTGGGCGAATTTTCTGTCTATATCTGGATTGGTCAGGAGTGTAATCGCACGAAAACACCCACACAGCGACATAAATGCGCATTGCATCTGACTGTCAGGTGACCAACGACCGTAGCCAATCGACAAACAGATCGACATTTTCATTTTCGGTGGTGTGGTTATCGAAGGCGAGGAAATAGCCGTATTGTTCCAGCTCAATTTCGCTCAGTCGGAACAGTTTCCTGTCCTTGATTTCCTGATCGACCAGATCATCATTGAGCGCTACGCCCTGACCGTCCAGAACGGCCTGAACCCGTACATTTGGATCGGGTATGATCAGCGTGTCGGAGCGTTGTGTCGGCATCAGTCCGGCCCGCCGATACCACTCACTCCATGAATTGCTGTCCTCGTGGTCACGCAACAGGGTGAAGTTCGAAAATGCTTCTTCAAGGCCCACGCGTTCGATCGCCCGCAATGCCGTGATGTTTCCGCTTGGCCAGGCGGGACAGGAGAACAGCTTTTCAATCCGGCAATCCGTCCAGCGACCAGTACCCCAGCGAATCGCCAGATCGACGCCCTGCTGGCGCAGGTTGGTGAGTTTCACCATGGGTTGAATTCGCAATCGGATATCAGGGTGATGCTGGATGAAGTCCATCAGCCGCGAAGAAAGCCAGCGGGATGCAAAATAGGTTGTCGTGCCAATCGTCAGTGTCTGTTGAACGTCCCCTTTCAGTGCGGCGGCCTGTCGCTCAATTTGCTCAAAGGCGGCTTCCGCGGTTGCAAGAATTTCACGTCCCCTGTTGGACAGAACAATACCCCGGGAATGGCGGTGAAAAAGCGGAAAGCCCAGCTCCTGCTCCAGATTGCGGATCTGGTGACTCAAGGCGCCTTTGGTCAGCAACAGTTCCTGCGCGGCGGCTGCCAGACTTTGATGTCGGGCAACAATTGTGAAGGTTCGAAGGTTGTCATACTGTCTTAGGCGCATTTCCAGAGTATAAAAAATTTATACTCTGGAGGCAAAATTTTTCGATTTTCAGCGTGAATTCCAGCTGTATTCTCGTTAATAGGCGCCCAATTGGGCGAAAACCCCTTGTTTTGTGGTAAAAAAATTGAACGCACCTGAGCGCGAAAACCAGCCTTCTGCTTCGAAAGGAAACAGCGAAAGCCGCCGACGGCGGTCGGGAGGTCGTCGTCGGGCGATGCAACGGGTACCCGAGACCATTCAGCCAACCCAGTTCCGAAAAGTCCCTGCCTATTGCCTGCTGAACGAAACCGATCTTGACCGACTTGAAGATCAGGCAGACTGGTTGCTGGAAAAAATAGGCATGGAATTCTGCGGCGATGCGGAAGCCATTGATCGCCTGGCCGCAGCCGGGGCAAGGGTCGATGGGCAGCGTGTGCGATTTAAAGATGGCCTTGCCCGGGCGTTGTGTTCGACAGCGCCGCCGACGTTTGAGCTGCATGGCCGCAATCCGTTGCACACGGTTGAACTTGGCGGCGATGGCATTGTTTTCATGCCGGGCTATGGCTCTCCTTTTGTCACCGATCTGGATCGTGGCCGCCGCTATGCGACGCTGCAGGATTTTCGAAATTTTGTGAAACTCGGCTACCAAACCCCGTTTCTGCACCACTCGGGTGGCACAGTGGTCGAGCCGGTCGACGTGCCGGTGAACAAACGGCATCTCGATATGGTGCTCACCCATCTCACCTGCTCGGACAAACCATTCATGGGCTCGGTTACCGCGCCTGACCGAGCCCGGGATTCCATCGACATGGCACGTTTGGTGTTCGGCAAAACCTTTGTTGACAAGAACGCCGTGATGCAGGGCAACATCAACATCAATTCCCCGTTCGTGTTTGATGGGGTGATGTCATCGGTGCTGCGGGAATATGCCAGTGCCAATCAGTGTGTCTGTGTTTCGCCGGCCATTTTCGGCGGCGCCATGGGGCCTGTGTCCACGGCTGCGATTGCCGCACAAACCTATGCAGAAGCGATGGTCGGAATTGCCCTGGCGCAGACCGTGCGTCCCGGTTGCCCGGTTGTGATGGGCAGCTTTCATTCGACGATGAACCTGCGAACGGGTTCGCTGACCTTTGGCACGCCGGAGGCCAATCTTGTTAACATGGCGCTGGCCCAGCTGGGCCGCCGACTCAGGGTTCCGTTCCGGTCGGGCGGTGGTCAGGTTACCGCAGCAAATGCACCGGATGGCCAGGCGATGCAGGACAGCGCCAACGCCATGTGGACCACCGTGATTTCCGGTTCTCATCAGATCTGGCATGCCGCCGGATGGCTGGAGGGTGGTCTGACAATGTCCTACGAGAAATTTGTCATGGATCTGGACAATTGCGGTGCGTTGCTGCGTCTGATTCAGGGCATGATTGTCGATGACGAGAACCTGTCACGGCAAAGCTATCGGGAAGTTGAGCCGGGACAGAATTTCCTTTCGACCACCCACACGGTCAACCACTTTGCTGAGGCCAATTATGAATCCCTTTTGCCGGACGCGGGTCCCTATGAGACCTGGATGGACGGGGGTGCGCTGACGGCAGCCCAGCGGGCAAATGCTGAATGGAAATCCATGTTGAAGTCTTATCAGCAGCCCGATCTGGACGCTGACATTCGAAGCGATCTGCATGAATTCGTGGCCGCACGTAAGGCGATGATGAAGGACGAATGGTATTGAAGAACCGGGAGAAGACTGATGACTGAAGAATTAAGCCGCACCTCCGCGCTTGCTGCGCGGCATCGTGCCTTGGGCTCGGGCCTTGAAGACTGGAACGGCATGGGTACCGCTTGGACCTATGACAGCGATCCCAATGATGAGCATGATGCGGTGCGCGATGCCGCGGGCATGTTTGACATGTCTCCATTGAAAAAGGTTTTCGTTCGGGGGGTTGCGGCAGCAGGTGTTCTTGATCACCTGACAACCCGCGACATGAGTGGCATAAAGCCCGGTCGCGCCGCCTATCTCAGCGTATTGACGGATCAGGGCACGATGGCGGATGACGCCATCGTCTCCAACAATGGCAGCGATGAGTGGATGATCGTGCACGGGTCGGGGGATACGATGGCGTTGTTGGAGCAGTCTGCCGCGGGCAAGGATGTAGAAATCGAATTCACCGATGATCTGCATGACATATCGGTTCAGGGCCCGGCATCACTCGATATCCTCGACGCCCATTGCGATATCAACCTGTCGTCGCTGGCCTATTTTGACCATGCCGAAGCAACACTGTTCGGTCATGCCTGTCGGATTTCCAGAACCGGGTATTCCGGTGAACGCGGATACGAAATTTTTGCCGTTGCCGATGTCATCGGGGACATTTGGGATAGGTTGGCTGAAGCCGGAGTAATGCCCTGTTCATTTACAGCGCTGGACAAGGTTCGTATCGAAGCCGGCCTGCTGTTTTACGGCTATGACATGACGACGGACCACACACCCTGGGAGGTTGGACTGGGCTTTACGGTCAGCAAAACAAAGCCAGAATTCAGGGGCCGCGCTGCCGCAATGGCGGGTCGGGGTCATGAAAAGATCAACACCGTGTGTCTCGACATCAATGCCAGCGACATGGTCAATGGAGGTGAAAATCTGCATCTAAATGGCAGCGAAGTGGGCATCGTTAACAGCCCGGCCTATTCACACAGACTTGGAAAGTCTCTGGCATTGGCGCATGTGACGCCTGGCGCTGCGGCGATCGGCACCGAGCTTCGGCTGGTGGGCGATGGTGTCGATACGACAGCTCAGATTGTTGCCACTCCGATTTATGATTCCAACAAGTCCAGGACCCACGCCTGATTAGTTTTTGCGCACGGGGATCTCATCATAACCGGCAAGGAACCGGTGAAAGTCCCGAATTGTGCCTTCGAAGTCGTCGCTGGCCAGCGGGCCGGCTTCGGCGCGGGTGGAGGCCAGCGCGGCCTGCAGCCGGATCAACTTATCGCGGTCTTCCTGATTGACCCTGGTCCACAGGGCAATGCGCTGATCGATCATCTCCGGTGACAGGTCATCCCCATAGACAGACATGGTCCAGCGCACGTTGATGCGGTCGACTGATATCGGGTGCAGGCTCAGCGAGACCAGCAGGCTGGCGGATTGGCTGACCACCTGGGTCGGAAAAATACTGAACAGGGTCGAGCGATGGCGTTGGCCGTCATCGAGCCCGGGCGCACCCCTGCCGCGGGCCGGAATATTGTTGGGATAGTTCGCATGATAACTGGTGAACAAGTCTCCTGACACGGCCTTGCTGCATAATTCGGTTGGCGTGTAGCCTCGCAGGGTTTCCGGGTGGACCACGGAAAGGTGATACCCTTCCATGAAATTTTCAACGAGGCATTTCCAGTTACAGGCCCATTCCTCTTCAGCGGCATGGACGATGCGAAAGGATTCCGTCTCGTAATCTTCGATCATGTGATCAAGTGGCATCAGCTGCGGTGCCAGCGGGGTAGCGTCATCGTTCAGGCTGACATAGATGAAACCGCGCCAGACTTCACTTCGCAATTGAGGCAGGCCACATTTGCTTTGATCAAAACTGGCATTGAACATGTTCGGTGCCCGCACCAAGGCCCCATCGCGCCCATAACTCCACGCGTGGTAGGAACAGACAAACAGCTTTCGGTTCCCCCTGCCCTCGGCCACCGGCATGCTCCGGTGCCGGCAGACATTGGAAAGCACACGAATCACGCCATCATTGCCACGGACAACAAGAAGCGGTTCACCGAGCAGCTGGCTGGTAAAGAAATCGCCTGAATTGGGGATTTCATCCACCCGTCCCAGACAATGCCAACCATCGTGCAGGATACCGGTTCGCTCATGCTCGAAAAACTCAGTCGACGTGTAAAATGCACCGGGCAGGCCAATTGGCCGATCGTCCGGCATCGTTGCCGTGTTTTTCAGGGCGCTGCGCATGAATTCCAATTTGGCGCTCATCTCAACGCCCCCACAAATTCGACAAATGTGGCGCGGCGGCCCGACCCGTCGATCGGTCGGTTACACAAAGCGAGCTGACGGAAGCCGTCAGCACAATATTCAAATGTGAAATTCCAACATGCGCGTTCATCGAATACCTCTCAATGAAGGGTCATACTGATCTTCAGAAAGTCTAGATTGGGAAAAGAAGGAGCGCTTTCGCGAAATGCGACGCTTTGCGTCGAATTGATCTCAAAAGGAGTTTGCGATGGCCGGAGTCAGTCCTCGGGGGCGAAAGGCGTTATTGTTGCGCCTCATCCGGCAGGTTGAGCGCGTCGAACGGCCGGTCGATCTGCAGTCCAAAACAATCATCCAACATTTTGATATAGTCTGCACCGGGGGCAACGCTCTGCAGGGTCTCGTTTCCCCCTTCCACTACCCTCAGGTCCAGATTGCGCAGTGCCATTCGTCCGCTTTCACTCTGGATGGCGGCAACACCGGTATGGGTGAAGAATGAGTGGGGATGGGTAGAGGTGAACTGATTGCCCTTGTAAATATCCTGCGGATCGACCGTGTCCAGATCAAAACTGTAGAGATCCTGCCAGTCTCCCTCCAACTGGGATTGAAGCATGTAGCCATAATCCGTGCTGGCAATGATGCGAAAGCACTCACCATCCTGTTGCTGTGGCTGATCCAGAGCAAAACGAACTGGCGCACGGGGCGAACTGGAACCAAAGCCGACATCGCTCAACCAGTCTTCTCCATCCAGTGTCACCAGGCTGAACTGATGGGTGCGCAGGGGGTTCACCTCTCCGGACATGTGAACATGGGCAAGCAGAGGGCGTGCATGAAAACCAAATGCCTGCATGGCCATCACCATCAGACCATTGAGCTCAAAACAATATCCACCGCGTCGGTTATCGACCATTTTCTCCCATAATCTGGTGGGATCCAAAGTGATCGGCCGCCCCAAAAGAATGTCAAAGTTTTCAAACGCGATGCTGCGCGCCTGCCGCCGGTGCAGCTCGGTCAAACCTGCATGGTCAACCTCGACGACGCCTTCAAAACCAATCCGTCGTAAATATGCCTGCCAGTCAAATTCCATCAAAGGACCCATTTTTGCTGCGACGTTCACTGCCACCTGAAGAGACCATTGCCATCATGTCGCGATGGCTCCGTCAACCGAACTCAGTCGGGCAGGCCCGCCTGACGCAGGCATTGCCGCATGTGTTCCATATCCTCAATATTTTTCAAGGGGACCCGTTCGAGGTCGGCGACCCTGGCACTGGGCAGTGCTGTGCGGCAGTTATCAATGGCCATTTTTGCTTCGTCTGGACGGCCAGCGCTGCAGTGGCTGGCGGCCAGCACAAAATGGGAAAAATACCATCGCGCCCGGCGATGTATGGACTTGTTGGCCCAGAGGATCGCCTCGTCGAAGCGCCCGGCGAGATAATGGGCAAAGGCGATGCCCGAAAACCTGAAAAATATACTGGGGTCGCGCGGATTGGAGCGAATGGCGATTTGCTGGTTGGCGATGGCCTCTTCATGGCGACCAACCAGATTTAAAACAGTTCCCAGACTGCCATAGGCCAGGGAGCAGTTTGGATTGAGTTCCACAGCGCGCTCCAGAGCTGCAACTGATTCCTCGTGTTTGTTCAAACCCCAACAACTGATGCCAAAAGCCCAATGGGCATATTCATTGCGATCATCCAAACGGGTTGCCTGACGTCCCAATTCGTTTGCCCGTTTGGTCGTCGCCAGAAAGTCATCGCTGAAACCCATTAATGCGTTGTGATGATAGATCAGTGACAGCAGCAATGTTGCTTCGGCACTGTTTGGATCGCGTTGCAGCGCCCGGTTCAATAAGTCCTCGGCAGTGGCATAGCTTTGCGGCGAAAAATCATACAGCAGCGACCACGCTTGCATCGTGAGTTCCCAAACCGTCAGGTCTGGGCGCGAACTGCGTTCGATGCGGGTGCCTGCGGTGAGTTGCACGCTGGTTTGAATGGAAGCCACCACATTGCGGGTGATTTCGTCCTGGAGATCAAAAACATCAGCCAGATCGCCGTCATAGCGTTCGGACCAGACGTGCCCGCCAGATATGCCGTCGATCAACTGGGCGGTGACCCGAATTCGGTTGCCAGCCGTGCGGACACTGCCTTCCAGCACATAGCGAACACCCAGCTCCCGGGCGACGCGCTTCACATCCACATTCTCACCCTTGTAGGTGAAAGTCGTATTGCGAGCGATGATAAAGAGCCATGGAGATCGGGAGAGAGCGGTAATTATGTCTTCGCTCATGCCGTCGGAAAAATGCTCCTGTTGCGGGTCCTGCGACATGTTTTCAAATGCCAGCACGGCGATCGATGGTTTGTCGGGCAATGGGGTGGCCAGAGTGTCCTCGACATTGTCGGACTGAAGTCTGTCTTCGAAATAGCGATGCAATTGCAGTTTCGACGAGACACCCAGCTTGCGATAGACCGTTGAAAGGTGGGTTCGAACCGTCGACGGAGCCAGAAACAGCCGGTCGGCGATTTGCTGATAGGTTTCCCCGCTGGAATAAGCCTGTGCAATCTCGAGTTCACGAGAACTCAGGGCTTCATCGGTCGGCAAAGGTTTTTCCAAGTCGAATCCCAACGATTATTCTGCACCTCTGCCAGTTTTTTCATGTCTGCTCAGGTGCTGAGCGAAAAATACTACATCTGATGTAGTCAAAATACAGCAAACGGTCGATTACCATCCAACAGCTCCGGTCCTAACTTTGCAACATTCACGAACGAATTGGAGAGTTGGAAAATGTTGGATACACAAACGGTCAGCAGCGCTGAGATTGTAAACAGAGGCTGGCAGGCAGTGGGACAGGGAGATTGGGACACCCTGATTGCGGACTATACCGATGACATGGTGTTTGCCATGCCCGGACAAAACGATGAGCTGGAAGGCAAAGCCGCTTTCCAGAACGCATTGGAAAATCTCGGTGCGGCCCTGCCTCCGGGCTTTGACATAAAGTCCATTCGCCAGATCGGCGAACATGGCGAGGTTGTGTCCATCATCGACTGGACGAGCGACAAGGTTCCCGGCGGCAGTCAGGTCGCAGTACTGTTCAGGTTCGAAGGTTCGAAAGTGCAAGAAGAGCGCTGGTTTATCGATACCGAACAATGGAAAGCCGCGTTTTAAGGCGCTCCTTTCCTATCACCCGATGGGGAGCGAGCATAATTTCATCCGAAAAGCATACCCGGGCGCGATGGCGTGCCCGGGTAACCATTTGATCATCGATCACACCGACTCGGGGTTTGTTCAAACCTGCTGCTGCAGCCATTCCAAAAAGAGCCGTGTGGCGCGGCGCGGTTCGCCGGGTTGCGTGTGCAGGGCGAAAAATCCGGCCCGTTCCTCCGGAAAGAATTCAATCAATTCACCGGACTCAATTTCATCCATAAACCATTGCCGGGAGGTATAGGTAACGCCATCCCCGCGTTTCACGGCATCAATGATCAGATTGCCGGGCATATGCGTGATCATTAACGGCTGGTCGAGATTGACCCCATGAAGACCAAACCAATCGGTTGCCTCCGTGGTTCCCAATTCCTGCAACCAGGGGAATCGGAAAAGATCCGCTGGTGTTGTGACTTGCTCATCGCCCAGACAGGAGGGGGAGGCGACTACAACCATGTCGAGTTGCAGCAGAACATCCTGCACGTCGGTCACCCGGTCGTAGCGACCATAGCGGATCGCCAGATCGATTCCGCCGGGTCGAAGCTCAATGGTTTGGCCTGTCGGATTGATCAACAGGGTGACATCCGGATGCAGGGTCTGGAAGTCGGCAATTCTGGGCATCAGCCATTTAACGGCAAAGACCGGGGAGGTCGTAACCTGCACCGGTTGTTGGTGCCGGGCGTCACTGAGCGCATTCACACCGCGATGAATGTAGGAAAAACCCGCCTCCAGTTCCCGCGCCAGTCGTTCCCCTTCCTGTGTGAACGTGACACCGCGCCCTGCCCGCATCGCCAACGCAACGCCAAAATGGTTTTCCAGGGCTTTAACCTGTTGGATCACGGCAGCATGGGTAACGTTGAGCGCATGGCCAGCCCGTGAATAATTCCTCGTTTCTGCAAGTACAGAAAACGCCTTGAGTGCATTGAGAGATGGCAGGTCGGTCCAGTCCATATGTAATTTTTTCTTACAGTTTATCGCATTTTTTGAGTCGCATCTCTTTATTCATTGTTCAAGGATGGCGAACAGAAAAACCTGCTTGGCAAAATTCAGTTAGAAAAAATTACAATTTAGGAGGCGGAGCATGGCGGAACCTTCAACCTTTCAGGATGGTGGGTGCATGTGCGGTGCCGTCCGTTATCGCCTGACGGGACCTTTCACCTATTCTGCACATTGCCATTGTCGATCCTGCCAGAAGGCGTTGGGTGCAGGCTATGCAACCTTTTCTGCCGTCACTCCGGAGAACTTTGAAATCATCAAGGGTGATATGGCGGTCTATAATTCATCTCCCGGCGTCTATCGTGGGTTTTGCAAGACCTGCGGTACGTCGCTGAGCTATTGGGGTGATGCTTGGACCGATTATGCAATCCTGTCGGCTACGCTGGATGATCCCGCAACGGCAACACCCACTCGCAATGTATTTACATCTCACAAACAACCCTGGATTGCGCTTGATGAAACGCTGAAGGAATCACCGGAATTTCCCTAAGCAAAATTTCACGGGAAGCCAGGAATGTCTGCCTGATGAAACCATAACGATGGAATGCCAGTAAGGAGATAAAGATGACCAAAGCCTATTCATATGCATGCAGAGATTGTGAAGGAATGGAGGCTTGTCCGGCGAGCATTGTGGCTGAAACCAAGGATGAGCTTTGGCAATTAATGTCGCATCACGCCAGCATTGCCCATGGCGAAAACCCGGCAGATTGGGACCAGGAAACCCGGGACTATTTGGAGACGTTGATCAAAACCGTCACTGTATAAGTGGTCCGCAACACCCGGTAAATTGCTAGGATCAGGACTCGTTAAATCCACCATATTACGATTGCTGCGATCGTGATTGCTGCCATGAAGATGTCCGCTCTTCGGTCATATCGGGTTGCGATACGGCGCCAATCCTTGAGCCTTCCAAACATGTTTTCGACCTTATG
>CAJQPW010000178.1 GCA_905480295.1 uncultured Rhizobiaceae group bacterium
TCAAATTGCGACATCTTCAATGTGGTAATTATGGGCCCGGAGCTACCCTTCGACCAGCCTGTGTTCCTGCTCCCTTCAACATCCGCATTGTCGCCCCCAGAAAAATCCAAAAAACCTATCCCCGCTCTCCGCCCTTGCGGCCAACTTCCCGGCCAATGGTGGCTTTGTCATCGATGTATGTGGTCTGGCAACTATGACTCTGAAACTTGATTGCACTTGTTGGAGGCATCGGGATAGGCTTCACATTTGGTGATGGGACGTTGGGCTGATGCAGAAGTTCGAGTTTGAATTGTCCGTATCCGGACAGGGCCCTGCATTGCTCATGCTGCCCGGCTCCTATGCGACGCCGGCAGCCTGGAAAGGAATCCGGGCAAGCCTGACCAGTTCCTTCCGCATTTTTTCAACCAGCCTGCCCGGCTATGGATCAACAGCCGAGATACGGGTGGAAGACCATCCTCACGTTGATCCAATGATCGAATTTGTGGGTCAGGTCGTCGATGCAGCGGGGGAACCTGTGCACGTCATCGGTCACTCATGGGGTGCTCATCTTGCGTTGGCGGCGATATTGAGAGGTCGCATTTCCCCACTTAGCCTCGTCTGTTTCGAAGCCAATCCAATTTATGCCCGGCCTTTGGGTAAGCCATTTGAGTGGCGCGCCGACGTCGATGCCATAATCGATCAATTTCAGGCAGCTTTGTTGGCCGGAGACCCCAATGCTGCGGCGATCATCATAGACTTCTACAGCCGCACTGGCGCCTTCGAGTCGATGCCAGGTTCTGTTCGATCCTTCTGCCAGGCGACGGCGCCGACAAACCTGCTCGATTGGTTCTCAGCTGCCACCTTCACGCCGAGATTTGATGAATTTAACCAGTTGAATCTTGCGGTCACTCTTGCCAGAGGCGATGCAACCCCCAAGCCGATTGTAGACGTCACCGATCAGCTCGCCCAGCATATTCCCAACGTTTGCACGCAGGTCGTTGAGGGTGCGGATCATTTCCTGATCTCAACCCACCCCGCCGAATGCGCGAAAATTATGGAATCGCATTTCCTGAGCTTGGCGGACAATAATAACCTTTGAACGTCCCTGGCCATCCCGAAACAGCCCAAGACAGGACGTGAGAACCATTTTGAAGTGTCCAAGACACATTTCGTCCAAACGTCCGTTCGGATTTAATTCCATTTGTCATCCGTGTGGATGACAAAAGATGCCGACCACTTGTTCGCGCTTTCCCCGTCACAAAAGCGGTTGGTCACCCTTCTTTTAAACGGGTTGGATCTGCGTGGGATTGCCGAAGAAATGGGCATGCAACTCTCAACCATTCGAACCCAGCTTCGACGGATCTTTGAGAAAACGGTAACAAATAGTCAGACCGCGCTGGCCACCAGTTTGATGAGCGTTCACAAACCGGGCTAGCGGTTTGATATCCACATTTTGCCTTGCCATAGCGCGTCCGTTTTGGTCTTCAAGTCGCCCAGGCTACCGTCTAAACCAACGAACACTGAGCCTAATAGCGCATCACACCAAAGGCCGGGGCAATCGTCGTGCGCAGGAAAATCTGCAGAAACGGGATGCCCAGCAACAATACGATTGGCGAAATATCTAAGGTTCCCAGGTTGGGCATAAAGCGCCGGATGCGGCCCAAAAGGGGTTCGGTGGCTTCGTGCACAAAATTGCCGACCGCACGGACAAACTGGTTGCCCGGATTGACCACGTTAAAGGCATAGAGCCACGACAACACGACCGAGATGATGACGATCCACCAGTAAATATCGAGAACGGCGTTTAACACCCAAAAAATTGCCTGCATGGTTCACTCCAAAGTTGACGCAAAACACTTATGCACTGTCGCGCCGAAGCTCAAGCCAATTGGCCCAAGAAAAGTGGATCACAGCTCGATCAGGTGGTCATCAAGCTCGTTTCTGACCTCCCCGGTGACTGGAAAATGCTCGCTCAGCAACGAGCCGGTCTGTTGAATCACGGTTACAAATCCATCCGCCAGCTGCTCCGATTTTGCCTTGTCCAACAATTGGGCCATCAGATCATCCCACTGCTGCTGCTCGATCTTTTCATTTATCCCCGCATCGGCAACGATCTCTGCATAGCGCTCGGCCAGCGAAACAAAGATCAAAACGCCGGTCCGCTGTTGCGTGGTGTGAATGCCATGGGCCAGAAATTGCCGCACCGCATTGTTGGATGCCCGTTGATAGGCGATTGAACGGGGGACAAACCACATGCGAATATCTGAAAAGAAATGAAACAGGATAATCGACAGGGCAAAACTGGCCAATTGAGCCGCTGCGAGCGCCGACAGGCTGATCACCACCGGTGAAAACCATCCGATCACCGCCACGACAAACCCGATCATCAGCGCCCAGAGCGCTGCAAAGAAACCGGCAATGTAAAAATAGTCGTCGCTTTCCCGCGCCAGCACGGCAAAAATTTCGCCGTTTGTATGGCGTTCAGCCTCGCCAATGGCGTCCTTGATGCGCTTGTGATCTTCTTCGCTGATCCGACTCTGTTTCTGTTGATCGCTCATCACCATCCCCCCGACGAACCGCCGCCGCCAAAACTACCACCACCACCGCTGAATCCACCGCTGCTGCCACCGCCGGACCATCCTCCGCCCCGGCGGCTGCCGCCGCTGCCGCTGCGGCTGCGGCGTTTGGAGCGTGGCGCGTTGGGCCCGGCATCCATGCCCAACCAACGGTAATGGCCAGGTTTGATCTTGCGACCAAATGCGCGCACCAGAATGTTGGACAGGATTCCACCAAAAAATATCATCGCCCACAGGGACATGAACAACAGAACCGGCCAGTCCGGCATGCCACCGGATTCGGTCTTTTCGGTCCGGTCTCTCCAGGTTTTAAGACCGCTTTCATCGGATTCCAGGATCTCGATGACCTGTCCTGTTCCGGCAACGATTCCGCCGCTGAACAATCCCTTCTTGAAAAACGGGGTTACGGTGCGACGAATGATAAAAGATGTCATCGCATCGGTCAGCTCAGGTTCCAGCCCGTACCCCACTTCCAGGCGCAGTTTACGGTCATTCTTGGAAATCAGGAAAAGCACGCCGTTGTTGCGGTCTTTTTGTCCCAGCGCCCAACCCCTGGCCACCCGCAAACTATAATCTTCCAGCGCTTCACCCCGCAGTGACTCGATCGTCAAGATTGCGATTTGATTGCCCGTCGCCTTCTCATGGGCCTCCAGCCTGGCGGTCAGATCCGCTTCGCTTGACGGATCGATCATGCCGGCGAGATCGACCACCCGCCCGGTGAGTTTCGGCAGCGGAGCCGCGTTCTGCGCCAGCGCGGGCAAGCCTGTCATGACCATCAATGTGGCCAGCACACAGGCCAGGCTCAATTTTATCGAATGGTGCATGATGCGATCAATTGTTGTCGAAATTCACCTTGGGTGTCACCGTTTCTTCCGGCGCCACATCAAAGGTCGCCATCGGATCATTGTCTGAATACATCAGACTGCGCCACCAGCGACCGGGAATGGTTTTCAGCTCCGTATTGTACAGGCGCACGGCCTCGATATAGTCGCGCCGCGCCACGCTGATGCGATTTTCCGTGCCTTCCAGCTGCGACTGCAGGGTCAGAAAATTTTGGCTGGATTTCAATTCAGGATAGCGTTCAACGGTGACGAGAAGCCTTGATAAAGCGCCACCCAACGCCCCCTGATTTTCCAAAAACCCTTTCACTGCATCCGGATTAGTCAACATATCGGGGCTGACCTGCACGCTGGAGGCCTTGGCTCTGGCTTCAACCACGGCGGTCAGAACGTCTTTTTCCTGGGCTGCGAACCCTTTGACCGTTTCGACCAGATTGGGAATCAAATCGGATCGGCGCTTGTATTGATTGAGCACCTGGGACCATTTGGCCTTGGCGTTTTCTTCCAATGTTGGAATATTGTTAATCCCGCAACCGCTCAGCAGAGATGCCAAAAAGACAATCACTATCAAGGACATTGGGACGGTTTTGTTGATCAGAGACAGGGAACGCATGGCCGTGTGTTTTCCGGAATTGCTGTGATTCACAAGACAAAGCTTGCCATAGCTGCGTCCGCGGTGGAAGACGAAGGCGTGATATGAATACGAGAAGCGTCATGTCGGCCAAAAAGCCTGCCATTATTGTCATTTCCAGCCACGTCGTGCGCGGCACGGTGGGTAATCGCGCCGCCGCCTTCGCCCTTGAATTGTTGGGCTTCCCGGTATGGATCGTTCCAACCGTAACGCTGCCCTGGCACCCCGGCCACGGGCCAGCAGACCGCATTGTCCCGCCGTCTGATCAATTCGATCAGCTGATGTCAGATCTGATCCAGTCGCCCTGGTTGGGTGAAGTCGGAGCGGTGCTTTCCGGTTATCTGGGGGGCGAGCAGCAGGTCGCGCCGGTGGCGCGGCTGGTGCGGGCGGTCAAGCAGAGAAACCCGCAGGCTCTCTATGCGCTGGACCCGGTCATTGGCGATACGACAGAAACCGGAGAAGGCCGTCTTTATGTCAGTGAGGCGCAGGCTGGCAGCATGCGCGATCATCTGGTGCAGCTGGCCGATCTGGCGACACCCAATCCGTTTGAGCTTGGGTGGCTGACCGGTCATGGCGTGCCCGACAGTCAGGAAAAACTGCGTGACGCCGGTCGCCAAATGGACGTGCCCCAGATCCTGGCAACTTCGGCTCCGGCGCTGATGGCAGGACATATCGGTAATTTGCTGATGCTCAACGAAGCTGATCGGCAACGGGCGCATCTGGCCGAACACCGCATTGCCAGCGGCCCGCCCAACGGCATGGGCGATCTGGCCGCTGCGCTGATGGTGGGCAATCTGCTCGACTCCAACAACCCGGTCGATGCCCTGCAAAAAAGTTCTGCCTCGCTCTACGAGGTGATGGCGCTGGCGGCGCGTGGCCGATCCGACGAATTGCCGCTGGAAGCCAGTATCGGCAGCATCATCAGGCCGCACACATCGGTGCTGGCCCGAACGCTGATGCCGTTGAAAGACTGATCGTTCAGCCTTCCGAAGAGATGCGCTGAATATCGGCACCGACGGCGGAGAGCTTGTCTTCCAGCAATTCAAACCCACGATCAAGATGGTAGACCCGGTTCACTTCTGTTGACCCGTCGGCCACCAGGCCGGCGATCACAAGCGACATCGATGCCCGCAGGTCGGTTGCCATCACGGGTGCGCCCGACAGCCGGTCAACGCCGGTGACCGTTGCTGTTTGCCCATCAATGGCAATATTGGCCCCCAGCCGGGCCAGTTCCTGCACATGCATGAAACGGTTTTCAAAAATGGTTTCGCGGACGTGGCTCACACCGTTGGCCCGGGTGACAAGAGCCATGAACTGGGCCTGCAGGTCGGTGGGAAAGCCGGGGAAGGGATCGGTTGAAAAATCCACCGGTTGAATTTCACCCCCGCTGCGGCGGATGCGGATGCCCTCATTGCCGGTTTCCACTTCGGTTCCCGTCTTGACCAGAACATCCAGCGCTTCCTGCAGCAGGTTGGCGCGTGCATTTTTCAGCAAAACATCCCCGCCGGTCATGGCGACGCAGGCGGCAAAGGTCCCGGTTTCGATCCGGTCCGGCAGCACTTTGTGGGTGGCACCATGCAGCGAGGTCACGCCTTCTACAGTCAGCGTCGATGTGCCGATGCCGGAAATCCGGGCACCCATCGCGTTGAGGCATTCGGCGACGTCGGTCACTTCCGGTTCACGCGCGGCGTTTTCAATTACGGTGGTTCCGTTGGCCAGACTGGCGGCCATCAACATCACGTGGGTTGCGCCGACGGATACTTTGGGAAAGCGGTAATGGGCGCCGTTCAGACCGCCACTGGGGGCCTTGGCGTTGACATAACCCGCATCGATATCGATCGTTGCACCCAGGGCCTGCAGGCTTTCGATGAACAGGTCGATGGGCCGCGTCCCGATGGCACATCCGCCCGGCAGAGACACCCGCGCCTCCCCGGCCCGGGCCAGCAACGGCCCGATCACCCAGAAACTGGCGCGCATTTTGCGCACGAGATCATAGGGTGCATTGGTATCAACGATTTCGGAGGCCTGAAACTCGATGCGTCGACCGGTTGTTGCGGTATCGCCGGCGCGTTTGCCTTTGACCCGATAGTCAACACCGTGGTTGGACAGGATGCTCTTCAGCGCTTCCACATCGGCCAGCCGTGGCATGTTTTCCAGCGTCAGCGGTTCGCGGGTCAACAGCGATGCAATCATCAGCGGCAGGGCCGCATTTTTGGCACCAGAAATCGGAATCTCGCCGTTCAGGGCGCCATTTCCACGAATAATCAGCTTGTCCATAACTCAGTTTCCCAACATGAAGGGGGAAGTCGGTCCGCAGATCGTTGAATCCCACAATCCAACGCTATGCCGGTTCCCAATATTGTCGCAGGCTTAATGCAAAGGCTGCCATAAGCCAAGATTGTGGAGAGAAATGGCCGAAAAACATTTTCCCCTGTGAATCAATTACCCCTGCCGGTGTTGCCGGTCTGGCCGCTCCTAGTCGTCTTGTTGCTCTTGCTGCTCTTGCCGCTCTTGCCGCTCTTGTTGATTGAGGGCTCGTTTTTTTGCCTTGCGCCGTTGCAGATTGGCCCGCAGGGATTGTTTCAGCCGTTCGTCACGGTTGTTGGGCCGGTTTGGTTTGCTTTTCGCCGGGCCGGTGGAATTTTCGCGATCATCCTGCATGGGGCATTTATCTGCCATGGGGCGGCCGGGAAGGCCAGAGTCGAAATGTCGGTTTTCTTGCGCTTTTACCCGTGATCTTCGCTTGCAAGCGCTCGCCCCATATGGCATGAGCGAGCGCGTTCGGTATGCTGTTGTAGCTCAGGGGTAGAGCACTTCATTGGTAATGAAGAGGTCGGAGGTTCAATTCCTCTCAACAGCACCATTCTTTCACAGGATTATGACTTTTGAACCGGCTCCGGTCACGGGTGGGGTTTGTGTGGGGATGACAGCGACAAGGCGGCAAGGCGGCGAAGAGCCGCCCGGTCCGGTCAGGACCGCCCCCGCGGAGCGAAGGGCGTAGCCACCTAAGTGGCAAAGCCCGACAGCGTGAGCGCAAACTCAAACCCCGCGCAAATCAAAAACCTCGCGCAAACTCAAACCCGCAAACTCAAACCCGAAAACCCAAACCCACAAGAACCAATCCCACCGCCTCCGGAGCGAGGCGACGATCAGCCCCGACCGGCCAGTTCCAACGCCTGTTGCCACACCGCCGCTTCCAGCGTGACAGGATCCTGCCCCTGTTTGCCCTGACCCGGCATCCGGGCGCCTTCGTCCTGCGCGACGCCGCTTGCAATCTGGCTCAGCCGGTCAAAAAACGCCTCCGACGTGCCAGGATCCATCAACAGGTAATACTGGCCCAGATCATGCGGGTCGCCCTGCGGTGCCTTCAGCGGTTTGACATCCTGACTGACCACGCCACCGGTCATGCCAGCGGCGAGAACCTCGGCCATCAGGCCAAAGCCCCACCCCTTGTAGCCGCCCATGCTGACCAGCGAACCGGCCAGCGCGGCTTCCGGATCGGTGGTGGGATTGCCATCGGCATCAATCGCCCAGCCGAGCGGGATCTGTTCACCGGCAGCCTTGGCCATGGTGATCTTGCCCAGCGCAACGGTGGTGGTCGACTGGTCAAACTGCATGGCAATGCCGCCGGCACCATCGGGAACAGAAAACGCCATCGGGTTGGTGCCGATCACCCGCGTCTTGCCACCGGGGGCAGCGACGATCGGCGAGGCATTGGTCATGCCCAGCGCAATCATTCCTTTTTGGGCGATCTGCTCGGTGAAATAGCCCAACGAAGTGCAAGTATGGGCATGCCCGACCGACAGGCTGGCAACACCGCATTCGCGGGCCGCATCCAGCGCTTCCGGCAGCGCCCGGGCAAAGGCGGGTTGGGCAAAACCGAATTTGGCATCCACGGTAACCGCGCCGGGGCGCTGGCGCGCCACCTCCGGCTCCACGTCGCCCTTGACCCGGCCCGACTGCAACTGGGTGCAATAGCTTTCAAGATAATACAGGCCGCAGATCCGGTTGCCGACGGCCTCCGCCTTGCGCACCGCATCGGCAACTGCGTGGGCAATCCAGGGCAGAGCCCCGTGCCGTTCCAGCGCCTGCGCGGTAACCGATTCAATCTCGTCCAGGGATATGTCTGGCATGGTTCATTCTCCTACCGACCGGGCGCTTGCCCACAAAACCGGGCGGTTTTGTGAAGGCGTGCAGATCGAATTCCACAGGGGGTCATCTCTTTGCTGATTGGCACATCATCTGACGGCCCGCGTCAAGATGGGAAATCAGCCGCACGGCAGCAAAGGTTGCCAACCGGGTGGCGTGTCAGGCGGCGCGAAGCGATGGTGCAGCCGGGTGACGGCGCAGGTAACAACCCTGATAAAACCCGCACAGCAGGGATTCAAACTCTTCCTGGGCGTCGAGAAAGGGGGCGTGGCCGGAGTCTTCAAAAAGGATCGCTCCACCACCATACAGGGAAGGCCCGCGCAGGGATTTCATGTAATTGGTGCGAATGAACGGATCGTGGCAACCGTGGATCAGGCAGATTTCGACCTCCGACTCCATCATCTGGGCATACTGGCCGGGCCCGAAACTTGTCAGCGCTGCTTTCGACAGGCTGGGTCGCATATGCGGATCGGTGCGCATCAGGCTCGATACAAACCGGCCCTGTGCCAAATGCTCAAGGCATTGTTGTTCAAACAGTACCGCGTCTTCTTCGCTGAACTGGGCCTTGCCCGCCAGCAACAGCGCCTTGGAAAAATGCATGGACCGGATCATGCCCAGCGGACCACCATCAATCGGTGCCGTGCCCAAGGTCACCACGCCCTTCACCAGCGGCCTGCTTGACGCCATCTGCAGGGCGACGTGACCGCCAAGCGACCATCCGACCACAACGCATTGTTCAACGCCCAGCCTGACAAGCAGGTGTTCGATGGCACGGGCAAATCCTGAAAACGTGTAGTGGGTTGCCGGATCTTCAGCATCAGCTGAACCGCCATGGCCCGGCAGGTCCACGGCAATCAGGCGATAATCCTTGAGCCTGTCACTGCCGAACTGACGGTCAAATATCTCTTTTGAAAAGCCGGACCCGTGCAGGAACACGAGCGTGCCACCGCTGCCTTCCCGTTCACGATAGGAAAGTGCGCAATCATCGCGTTCAAAATTCGAGGTCCTGATATTCAAAGCCGTGTTTTGCCCAAAAGAGTGACTGGAATATTGGGAAAATACCGCACATTCTTAAACCGGGCCTGAAGGAATAGTGTTAACAAGGTCTGGAGTTTCGACCTTTTGTCGTGCAGATATTAGAGCACTTGAATGGGCAACTTGGACTAAAATTCTGCATGCTGGACATCATCGTCTGCACCATTGGCTGGTTTTCCATCGGATGCCAGACCTGGGCCGTAAAATATCATTTCAATGTCGAGAAAGTTCCACCGGGGGCCAAGCTGATTACGGTGATGGTGATTACCAGCGCCCTTTTGCTGACCTATCTGTCTGTGCAGAAACCCCAACCGATGCCAGCAGCGTGGGCTGGAACGGCGGTGATGCTCGCTGGACTGGTCCTTTTCTGGCGCACGATCAAAGAAAGCTCGAAAGCAAATTTACTGGCGGTATTCGATGAAGACCTGCCGCATGGCCTGCTGAAGACCGGCCCCTATCGCTATGTCCGCCACCCGTTTTATACCGCCTATATGCTGCACTGGTGCGGTTGGGCCCTTGCCGCATGGCATGTCTGGTCTGTGGTTCCGGCGGTCGCCATGGTCACCACCTACTGGGTTGCCGCTCGAGACGAAGAGCAAAAATTTTCACGCACCGAAATGTCGAAAGAATACCGCAACTATCGTGCAAACACCGGACAGTTCTTTCCCAGGCTTATGCGCTGAAGAAGCGTAGCGCGGCATTCAAGATGCGGCTATTCAACGGGGAGCCGGTCGGGCTTCACGGTCTCGAGTTCAAATCCCTGATCCTGAATGTAACCGGGCACCGCATGGTTCATCACCATGCTGGCTGCCAGTTCTCCAAGGGCGGGGGACGATTGAATGCCATAGCCACCCTGCCCGGCCAACCAGAAAAAATTTTCGATATTGGGATCATATCCGCATACGGGACATTTATCTGCAACAAAGCTGCGCAGGCCTGCCCATTTGTTGGAAAAGCGGGTCAGGGTCAGTTGAAACGCCTGTTCTATCCGCTCGGCGCAAATGGCTATATCCATCTCATCCGGTTGAGCGTCGCATGGGGGTGAGGGATCCTCATTAGCCGGTGACATCAAAAGCTGCCCCGCATCGGGTTTAAGATAAAACTGTTCGTCGATGTCGACGGCAATCGGGGCGTGATCTAGATCGAAACCGGAGGGCTGGGGGACGGTCATCACGGTGCGGCGTTTCGGCACCAGGCCGATTCTGGATGCGCC
>CAJQPW010000179.1 GCA_905480295.1 uncultured Rhizobiaceae group bacterium
ATGCAGGGCCGCCTGCTGCTGGACAATACGTCTCTGACGGTGCCGATGGGTGCACGCGTGGGATTTGTTGGGCGTAACGGTACCGGCAAGACCACCCTGTTCAAACTGATTACAGGCGAATACGGCCCAGAAACCGGTTCGCTCAAACTGCGCCGTAATATGCGCATTGGACAGGTCGCTCAGGAAGCCCCGGGCTCGGATCAGTCGCTGCTCGATACAGTGCTGGAAGCTGACGTCGAACGCATGGCACTGATGCGGGAGGCGGAAACAGCAACCGACCCAAATCGCATTGCTGATATCCATACCCGACTGGGTGATATCGATGCCCA
Source organism: uncultured Rhizobiaceae group bacterium (assembly GCA_905480295.1). GTDB lineage: Bacteria > Pseudomonadota > Alphaproteobacteria > Rhizobiales > Rhizobiaceae > Pseudahrensia. The sequence goes on from CAJQPW010000179.1 coordinate 330, forward strand.
TTCCGCCGAGGCTCGGGCGGGTGCCATTCTGCATGGCCTTGGGTTTGATGGTGAAGCCCAGGCCCGCCCCTGCAGCGATTTTTCTGGCGGATGGCGTATGCGGGTGGCTTTGGCGGCGGTGCTGTTTTCCGAACCTGACCTGCTGCTGCTCGATGAGCCGACCAACTATCTGGATTTGGAAGGCACGCTGTGGCTTGAAAACTATATTGCACGCTACCGCCATACCGTGATCATCATCAGCCATGACCGGGACCTGCTCAACAAATGCTGCAATACGATTGTTCATCTTGAGCATCTGAAACTGACTTCCTACCGCGGTGACTACGACTTTTTCGAAAAGACGCGGTCCGAACGCATGGCGCTACAGGCCAAGATGAAGGTCAAGCAGGACGCCAAACGTGCTCACATGCAAGCCTTTGTCGACCGCTTCAAAGCCAAAGCATCAAAGGCAACCCAGGCGCAAAGCCGGGTCAAGGCGCTGGAAAAAATGGCCGTCATTTCCGCTGTGCAGGAAACGGAAGTAGCACCTTTGAGTTTCCCCAGCCCGGAAAAACCAATCGCTTCGCCGATCATAAACCTGCAACAGGCAGCAGCCGGGTATGAAGCCGGACATCCTGTAATCGACAAGATGGATTTGCGCATTGATGCCGACGATCGCATCGCCCTGCTCGGCGCCAACGGCAACGGCAAATCAACTTTCGCCAAGCTTATTGCCGGACGCATGGTGGCGATGGACGGGCGCGTGATCCGCTCTGAAAAGCTACGTGTGGCAATGTTTGCCCAACACAATATGGACGACCTCGTCCCCGATCAGACCCCGGTCGATCATGTTCGCAAATTGATGCCGACCCAGCCGGATTCCAAGGTTCGCGCACGGGTTGCCCGCATGGGACTCGGTGCCGAAAAGATGGAAACCAAGGCCAAGAATTTGTCTGGTGGCGAAAAGGCCAGATTGTTGCTGGGGCTTGCGACTTTCAACCAGCCGCACCTGCTTATTCTTGACGAACCGACCAACCACCTGGATATCGACACCCGGCAATCGCTGGTTATGGCACTCAACGCCTACCGCGGGGCGGTCATACTGATTTCACATGATCGCCATCTGGTCGAAGCCAGCGCGGAGCGCCTTTGGTTGGTGCATGACGGGACCGTTGGTCCCTATGACGGAGATTTGGAAGACTATCGACGCCTGATCCTCAAGGGACCCGGTTCACCCAATTCCAAAAAACACGAAAAAGCCAAAGCCTCCACGCCAGAACCGGAGAAGTCTGCGGGTGAAAAGCGGCGGGAGCAGGCCAGCCTTCGTCTCAATCAGTCGGAAACCCGAAAGCGCATTCAGCAGCTTGAAAGCATTATGAAAAAAGCTTCTGAAGCAATCAAAAAGCTGGACAAATTATTGGCGACTGCCAGCACGGAACGGGACGCAAAGCGGATTCGTGACCTGGCCACCAAGAAGGCCGAATTTGAACGTCGGCTTGCCGATGTCGAAGAAGAATGGCTGGACTTGAGCGAAGCGCTGCAGGAGGCTTAAGCCCTCGAATCGACAATCGGAATGGCATTGATCCGGCCCCTGCGGAACCGGATCATGTTCGAATGTCAAACGGCTATCAGCGTGGCGCTACGGCTTCCAGAACCGTCTCAATGCGGGCCACAGCTCCATCAATGCCGTGGAGCTTGTCCAGACCAAACAATCCGATGCGAAAAGAGGAATATCCCTCCCCTTCGTCGCACATCAGGGGCACACCTGCCGCAATTTGCATGCCGTGTTCTGCAAACTTCCGACCGGACTGAATCTCCGGATCATCGGTGAAACTGACCACAACACCTGGCGCTTCAAACCCCGGTGCAGCGACGCTCTTGAATCCATAATCCGCCAGCAGGCTTCGAACCCGGCGCCCGAGTTCCAGCTGCTCTTCACACACTTTATCAAAACCATAGGCCTGGGTTTCCAGCATGGTTTCACAAAACCCGGTCAGAGAATCTGTCGGCATGGTGGAGTGATAGGCATGTCCACCATTTTCATAGGCCTGCATGATCTGATGCCATTTGGCCAGGTCGATGGCAAAACTGCTGCTTTGGGTATCCGCCATCACATCGACAGCGCGCTGACTCAGCATCACCAGTCCACTTGAAGGGGACGCACTCCAGCCCTTTTGCGGCGCTGAAATCAGGACATCGACACCACGGGCTTTCATATCCACCCAGAGCGTGCCTGATGCCACGCAATCAAGAACGAATAGGGCACCCACATCATGGGCCGCATCACTGACGGCCTCAATGTAGGAATCAGGAAGAAGAATGCCAGAAGATGTTTCCACATGAGGGGCAAACACCACCTCAGGACGCTGTTCGCGGATTGCTTTGACCACATCATCAACCGGGCACGGGGCAAAGGCAGCCGGCTCTTCATTTCCTGAACGCCGTGCCTTTAGTACCGTATGCTCTTTGGCAATGTCACCGGCTTCAAAAATCTGCGTCCAGCGATAAGAAAACCAGCCATTGCGCACAACCAATGCTTTTTTACCCGTGGCAAACTGACGGGCAACAGCTTCCATGCCGTACGTTCCACCACCGGGGACGACCACAACCGCATCAGCCTTATAAACCTGTTTCAAGGTTGATGAAATCTCATTCATCACCTGCTGAAAGCGTTTGGACATGTGGTTGAGTGAACGATCAGTGAAAACAACCGAAAATTCCATCAATCCATCGGGATCGACTTGTGGGGGCTGCAACGCCATTTGGCAGGGCCTTTCTGAATTGGGTGGTCGAGTCGGGGATACTATGCGACTGGGTGATTGTTGCCCTGCAATTCGGTGCAGTTCAACCGGAATCATGTCGATGGAAGCTTACTTGATGCGAAACAGCGGCTTACGCCGATTTTTTCCACCGTCCTTCTTCGTCCTGCTGCCAATAGGTCAGTTCATGCCCGGCTTTCTTTTCGATCTTCCAGCGCTCGCGCGCCGCCGCCACGGCGTTTTCATCATGACCGTCAAACATGTAGATGACCCGTTCGTAACTTTCGATGCCAGTGGGAACCGCAGCTCCCAGCACAAAACGGATATTGGCATTGTTGGGATTATCGGTGCCAATGGTCAACCAGATCGGCTGATCGTCATGCGAGCCGGCGGCCCCCTGTTGACTGGCATGAGGCAGGAAACTGTCGTCCCGGTAGGTCCATAATTTCTGATCTAAGTCCTTGAGCTGTTCTTCTGACTCCGTCTGCACCGTTGCTTTCCAACCCCGCTCCAAACTGCGTTCAAGCAATCCGGGCAGAGCCTGATCGGCACGGGCGCGGGTGAGATGATAAAACAGAACTTCAGTCATACCCTACCCATACACAGGGCCAGCAGAGGGGGAAAGTAAAACCGCATTGACCCGACAGAACTGTGTGGGACTCCTCAGTCTGGGTGTCCCAGTCAAAGCCGAACCCATGATTTGATTGTGCTGTATTGAGACGGAATGGTGCTTGATGGGGTACAAATGCGACGACCCGATGCCAGAACATTGTCTCGAATTGCCATCGCCCTACCCGTAAGAAATTGATCTTAATTACTATTTACTCCGTAAAAAGCGTACTACTGAGTACGGAATTTTCAACGCCGACCTCATATGCGTATCCGGCGGGACTCGTCAGCCAACACAGATGGCCCCGCCGATTGCGCAATACTCTCAAGTTGACGGAAGCTCGCTTGCCGTAAAAAGGCTCAGCTTTCGTAACAATCGGCAACCAGCCGATCGAGCAGGCGCACACCGTAACCACTGGCCCACGACTTGTTGATTTCATTCTGCGGTGACCCCATTGCGGTTCCAGCCACATCGAGATGCGCCCAAGGTGTCTCCCCGACAAACCGTTGCAGAAACTGTCCGGCAGTAATTGAGCCCGCATGTCGACCGCCGATATTCTTCATGTCAGCGTTTTTTGAATCGATCATCTTGTCATATTCGGCCGTCAACGGCATGCGCCAGACCTTTTCGTTGGTATCCTGCCCTGCCTTGGCCAGCTGCTCGCTCAATTCATCATCGTTGGAAAACAATCCGGCGTGCTGGTTGCCCAGTGCAACGAGAATTGCCCCCGTCAATGTTGCCAGATTGATCATGAACTGCGGTTTGAACTTCTTGTTGCAGTGCCACAGGGCATCGGCAAGAACGAGGCGCCCTTCCGCATCTGTGTTCAACACTTCAATGGTTTGTCCAGACATGGATTTTACGATATCACCCGGACGTTGGGCATCGCCATCGGGCATGTTTTCTACCATGGCAATGATGCCGGTCGCATTGACCTTGGCTTTGCGGGCAGCAAGAGCATGCATCAATCCGGCGACTGCCGCTGCTCCCCCCATGTCGCCCTTCATGTCCTCCATTCCACCAGCCGGTTTCAGGGAAATACCACCTGTATCAAAGGTGACGCCCTTGCCAACGAAAGCGACGGGCTTTTGTTTTGCCGGGCCACCTTTCCAGCGTATTATCGCCATGCGTGGTGGATTTCTCGACCCACGGGCGACCCCCAACAGGGCATCCATCTTGAGCGCCTTCATTTCCTTTTCATTCAACACATCAACCACACAGCCAAGTTTTTTCAACGCGCTTGCCCGTTTGGCAAACTCCTTCGGCGTCAACACATTGGCTGGTTCGTTGACCAGATCACGGGCGAACATGACGCCGTCACCAACGGCTTCCTGATCGGCCCAGGCTTTTTTGGCAGCGCTGGCAGCTTTGGTGTGCACGGCGACATTAAGCGTCTTGGCTTTGTCTTTCTTCTTGGTTTTGTATCGATCAAACCGATAGCTGGCCAATTGCATGCCCTGCGCGACGCCAGCGGCATCGCGCGCGCCAAAGGAAGCTGGTTTTTCGCCGTCGACCAGTGGCATGTCGAGCATCACTGCGGCTTTGGCAACGCCGATCAAGGCAGATCTGACTTTACCACCTAAGCGCAACCAGTGATATTCACCCAACGTGCTGACATCGCCCAGGCCCACGAGGATAATGCGATCCAGCGCACTTTCTGCTGGAGCCACAAGGTCAAGCACCTTTCCAAACCCTCCCTTAAAGGCAGCGGCCTTGATTGCCCGACTGATTTGGCCTGATGCGTCGAGCGCCTGAGCGCTCTTGCTTAAATTATTATCGCCATCGCACAGGACCACCAGCGTCCCCTTGTCGGGTGCGGCGGCCGCCGTAATGCGGATTGTGGGCATATTGGTCATAAGATCTCCGGATCATTGAAGGGGAATCGCTATTTGGTGGTAATGATTGCCGTTTGCAACCGCTGTGTAAATGCCCGGTTCTGCACATCAAACGACGTCGAGACCATCTGCTGTCAATATTCCGTTAACCGTGTTCATTCGCCGCTTTTTAGCCATTACAAGTGCTTAATGAAATTGTTAAAATTGCACCCGTCAACAATGGCAAGCTGTCCAGCCCATTTCTCCGGAGCTCTTCATGGGTCTCACCCTGATTGAACGCTACATTTTTAAGAAAGCGCTGATTGCCGTTCTCGCTGCCGGGGGCGGCCTTGTGGCAGTGATCTGGGTGGTTCGGGCTGTGCAGCAAGTCGATGTACTGCTGCAAAAGGGTCAGGGCATTTTCACCTACCTGAATATGACCACTCTGGGCGTGCCAACGCTGACCGTCGCGGTAGCACCACTGGCCCTTCTAATCGGCCTGATCCAAACCATAAACAGCCTCAACAGCGACTCTGAACTGGTGGTGATTCATGCATCTGGAGCATCGCGCCTGTCTCTGCTTAAGCCTTTCATTTTATTGTCAATATTGGTGACCTTATTCGTCTGGGTGTTACAGCTGTGGTTGGCGCCGGTATCGATGCAGACTTTGCGAACGTATGTCACCAAGGTGCGGGCGGATCTGGTTACCATCGTCGTCCGCGAGGGGGTATTTCAGCAGGTCGGAAAAGGCTTGACCTTCCATCTGGCGGCCCGTGCTCCTGGGGGCGTTTTGAAGGGAATTTTGATTGTTGATGATCGCGATGAAAAGCAAACGTTTTCGTATCTGGCACGTGAGGGTGCAGTTTCGAAGATAGACGAAAAATCCTATTTGGTTTTGCAGGAAGGCCAGATTCAGCGTCGCTCCAACTCGGACGGTTTGTTGTCGATTGTTAAATTTAACTCTTATGCCTTTAACCTGTCCGATTTTTCCGGTGGCAAACAATCGAAAAACTTCAGCCAGATGGAAATCGACACCATGGATCTGATTTTCCCTGACCGGGAATCAGCACTCTATAAACGCGACCAGGGTCGCTTCCGTGCCGAGTTGCACACACGGCTGACCGGCGGATTTTATCCTTTCATGGTCGGCCTGGTGTTACTCACGTTTGTCGGCAATCCCAATTCA
>CAJQPW010000180.1 GCA_905480295.1 uncultured Rhizobiaceae group bacterium
GAACAACGCCTTCACGACGCGGATCGGCACCTCCCTCCATGCCATCTGGTTTGATGGCAATGCCATGCAGGCCGGAGTTCAGGTTGCGCACCACGACTTCAAAGCCAAGCGCTTCAAGCTGCGGTGCCATCGCCGCTGCAGACGTGCCAGCCTCGACGTCGAATTTGCCAAAACGGTTGACGAGATGCGGATTGGAGATCGCCTGCTGGATGTTCATGTCCCAGTCCAGATAGGCGATGATGGTCTTTGCCACATAGCCGATGATGCGGCTGCCACCGGGCGAACCAACCACCAGGGCGGGCTTGCCGTCTTTCATGACAATGGTCGGTGACATCGAGGATCGTGGCCGTTTTCCCGCTTCCACCCGATTGGCGATGGGTTTGCCGTCTTTTTGATCGCGGAAGGAAAAATCAGTCAGTTCGTTGTTCAGCAGAAAGCCATTGGTCATCAGACGTGAGCCAAATCCGTTTTCAATGGTCGACGTGATGGAAACCGCATTGCCCTGTGAATCGACAATCGAGAAATGGGTGGTGGAGGGCAATTCCAGCGATTCATCATCAGCCCGCTGCAGACTGGCATCGTCCCAGTCCGGGGAGCCGGGTTGTACCGATTCCAATGCAGCAGAACCGTTCAGAAGTGCGGACCGTGTTTTCAGATAGCCCGGTTTGAGCAATCCCTTGGTGGGCATTTTCACGAAGTCTGAATCCGCCATGTAGCGTCCGCGATCAGCAAAGGCGAGACGCGACGCATCGCCAATCAGCCGCCAGCTTTCGGGGTTTGTGGCGCCGAGCGCCTTCAGGTCATAGGGTTGCAGCAGGCCCAGAATCTGACCAACGGTCAGCGCGCCGGATGAAGGCGGGCCCATGCCGCACACGGCGTGTCCCCGATAATCGGCACAGACCGGATTGCGTTCGATCACCTTGTAGTTCGCCAGGTCCGCCTGGCTCATGACGCCGGGATTGGCGGTGAAACCGCGGACCGTATCAACGATGGATGCTGCAACTTTGCCCTGATAAAACGCTTCTACCCCGTTGTCGGCAATCGCCTGCAGCGTATCGGCATAGGCGGTGTTGCGCAGCATGGCTCCGGTCTGCAGCGGCTGGCCACCCGGCATAAAATACTCTTTGGTCGGTTCGTGCATGGACAGGCGTTCGGCACCACGCTCGATCAGCCCGGACAGGCGCGGTGACACGGCAAAACCCTTTCGCGCCTGGTCGATCGCCGGACGCAGCAAATCTGCCCATGGTGTGCGGCCCCAGCGTTTGTGCATGTCGGCAAGCAATGCGGGGGTTCCGGGAACGCCGACGGAGCGGCCACCAATGACGGCAGAAAAGAATTTCAGCGGCTCGCCATCGGAATTTTGAAACAATTGCGGTGTCGCGGCAGAGGGTGCGGTTTCGCGGCCATCCAGCGTGGTCAGTTTCCCTGATTTTCCATCGTAATAGACCAGGAACGCACCACCACCGAGACCGGAGCTTTGCGGCTCTACCAGTCCCAGCATGGCCTGTGCCGCAATCGCAGCATCAATCGCGGTGCTACCATTTTGCAGCACTTTTGCGGCGGCTGTTGCCGCAATCGGGTTGGCAACCGCGACCATCCAGTCCTTTCCGGTAACCGGTTTGCCTTCGGCTTTGGCCTTCAGCGCAATGGCGGCTTCGGGAGCGACCCCATCTGCGGCCTGCTGGGCAAAAACAGAAGCGCAGGGAACCATGGTGAGGAGAAGAGCTATGAGCTTGGTGGAAATTCGATACATCGGTGTCTCCTGGGTCAAGATTGTTCGCGGCTGTGACGATCAGCTTAGAGCGACACAGGGTCCCCGGCAATTGCGACTTCGGCGTGGCACGGGCGGGTCGGATGCCCGTATTTCCAACGGTTTCTGCAGAGTTTGTTAGGCATTTTATCGCACAATGGAGCCAGTACGAGTTGAGTTGGTTGAGTAGGGATGAGTGCTGTGGGACGTCTGCCGTTAAAATGGATCGCGATCTTTACCGTCGCGGTGAATCTGCTGATGATTGTGCCGCCTTTGCACATGCTGCAGGTATACGACCGTGTATTAACATCTAACTCTCTGGAAACACTGATTTATATCACGCTTATCGCGGTTGCTGCCCTGGTGCTTTACGGGGTGGCAGAAACGGTGCGCGGCAAACTCGCCCACCGTGCTTCGGCACAGTATACAATTGCCCTTTCAGACCCGATCTTTTCGAAACTCTCCCGCAATAAAAACGCCGCAGGCGGTGCCACACAGGTTCTTCGGGACTTCAATTCTGTACGCTCGTTTATCTTAAGCCGTGCCCTTATGGGATTGTTTGACCTGCCCTTTGCCCCGTTTTTCATCTTTTTGATGTTTCTGCTGCACTGGAGCCTCGGCGTTCTGACCCTGATCGGTCTGGTGGCGCTGCTTGCCGTGGCGCTGCTGAACAAGACGCTGACTGCCAGCAATTCGGCAGCGTCCAAAAAATCGGACATGGAGGCGCTGACCTTCGCGCAGACCGTTTTCATGCGAGCAGAAGACATTCGCGCCATGGGCCTGCTGCCGGCGATCATGACCCGCTGGGGAAACCGAATGGCCGATGCGCTGCAGGCGGGAGACGTGGCGGCCAACCAGACGGCAACGTTTTACGGTATTTCCAAGTCGGTGCGAAAAATCGTGCAGATCGTGATCATGGCATGGGCGGCTTATCTGGCGATCCGAGGTGACATATCAGCCGGTGTCATCTTTGCGTCTTCGATGCTGACCGCCCGCGCGCTGACGCCGATCGAACAGGTTATCGGCAGCTGGGACCGCATCACCCATGCCCGCATGGCGCATGACAATCTCAAACAGTTTCTCGCTGACGGCGAAACACCGGCTGACACGGTTCGCCTGCCCGACCCAACCGGTCAGATCTCGGTTCAGGGGCTGGTCTACAATCCTTCCGCTGGTTCCAGTGCCAGGCCGATCCTCGACGAGATCAGCTTCGAGCTCGAAGCGGGTAAAATTCTTGCCATTATCGGCCCGTCCGGTGCCGGAAAATCAACCCTGGCGAGGGCGCTGGTGGGGGCCATCACACCCGACAGCGGACAGGTTATGCTGGATGGTGCGCAGCGGTCACAATGGCCGGAACATCAATGGGGTGAATCCGTTGGTTATGTCAGCCAGGAAGTCACGCTGTTTCCGGCGTCGCTTGCTGAAAATATTGCCCGGTTGGAGGTGCAACCGGATTCTGAAAAGGTTGTTGCCGCCGCCCAGGCTGCGGGTGTGCACGAAATGATTACCGCGCTGCCTGATGGATATTCGACCGAAATCGGACCCGGCAAACTGATCTTGTCCGGTGGACAAAAACAACGGCTGGCATTGGCGCGAGCCCTGTATTCCGATCCGAAAGTGCTGGTGCTGGACGAACCAAATGCGCATCTCGATGCTCACGGTGAAACGGCGCTGATGGCGGCGATGCAGCGCGCCCGCGAAGCCGGTCGCACGATAATCGTCGTGACCCAGCGGCGGTCTGTGCTGAAGATCGCAGATTGGGTGATGACCATCCGCGACGGAAGAATCACCGACTATTCGAGACCACCTGCACAAAAGCCTGGTGGTCGACAGCGGTTGCAGGTTGATGTGCCCCCGCTGGAAACGGCCAATGGTGTGGCTGATGCCGTTGCCGATTCAGAGGCCACAGCAGGTGCCGAAAAGCAGGGGGACGCCGCATGATCCGTTCCGTGAAAAACCTTTTCAAACGTCAGCAGGAAAAAGCGGTTGTAGAAGTGCCAGAACCGACCGGCTTTCCAAC
>CAJQPW010000181.1 GCA_905480295.1 uncultured Rhizobiaceae group bacterium
GATTGTAGAATCTATACTGCCATTTTAAGTTTCTGTATCGGTGTTATTCCACCGATGCCCATATTTGGGCGTTCGTTGTTGTATGTCCATAGCCATCGTGTGGCGTGATCCTGTAGAAGGGGTGTGCCAAAACGCACGGAAGCCTGATCGGTGCTGGCCTATGGTTTGTTCATAGACAAGCCAACCAGGAACACCAAAATGTTTGCACAGTTCGCCACCATCGTTTCAGCAGCCTTTTACGATCTGGCGATCCAGGCATCTGCCTTTGTTGAGCAAGTCCAATACACATTGGCTGTTTGATCTTCCACAAGCAGCCCCAAAAAGAGGAGAAAATGACCATGTTGATAATCACAATCGCAGCCATAGCACTGACAGCAATGTTCGCCCTCCATGTACAGCACACTGCCTCGTTTTGATCTCCAGTCCAAAACCGGCGACAATCCCAAAGCCCTGCATTGGTCTCCCACAATGCGGGGTTTTGTGTTTGTAGGACTGGCAATCGGATCAACAAAAGCCGCCTACGCCAACAGCAATTCCGACACGGTGGAATTTCCCGACTAGGGACATCGCGGCTTTCGAAAAATGACCTTTAATAGCGCGTTTCACGAGTTCCTGCTGTAGAGACGAATACCTATGAATGTGAAAAATGCTGCAGCTCCAATATCAATCGGCATCCAAATCTCACGAGACAAATGGACTGCCACAATTGGATTGAAGAGAACGCCAATTCCAATCAAAACCGCACCGAAAATCGAAACGCCTTGCGTCTCTTGATAATCGAACCAGGCTAATACCAGGGCGCAACCCGTGACGACAAGTCTAAGCAGCGTGTAATAGCCATACGGTAACGGAACCAAGGCAAAAATAAGCATTGCCGCAGGTATGGCTGCGATGGTCCATCTTCCCATGATATGCACTTTCTGGTCAATGACAGTGGTATGGTCGTGACCCAGCGTGGCAACACTGACCAGCAGGTGAACTTTTTCGGCAGCCACCGCTGTGCTTGATTTCTTCTTGTGCAAATGTTCGTGGGTTATTGTGGGCATAGGAGCCATTCGTCGCGGCAGCTACATATGTGCAAGCGCTGAAGGCCGTGCATAGCAGGGCCGCAGTTAAAGTTTTATGGTTCATTGTGAATATCCTAATGCCAATTAGCAATCGATACATAATAGATTGAGCCGCAATCAGTGACTTGATCTCAATCAAAACTTGGTAGCATTTAATGAACCGTGCAAAGCGATTTGATTTTCAATGTCTTCTCATTGCCCCAAACACCAATCGTGACGACGACGGTTTGGCAACCAAATTCTCGCATAGCCGTCATCAATCAGGATCTGCCCGGTTGTTCTACCGTCCGGCAATCTAAGAACCACGAGTGGGCGGTCAAAGCGGTCCACTTCTCCGCTGTCCTCAATCGTTAGACCCGGCGTTTTGATCAAGGCTTCCATACGCCGGGTCGCCCTCATGCCTAGTTCGTGCTCGTTCTCACATTTTGCGCGCCACCCGATTTCGGGTGCATCAAAACCGGATACGTATGGTGCGCCGTCGCCCATGGGGCGAAGCAATTGGCCGTCACAGCGTACTGTGTCGCCATCATACACCGTCAGTGCGATGCACGTAATGAGAATTACCGGGTCCATTTTGCCCACACTCGAACATTGAGTAGGCGACATCGTATCCACAACATCGCCAATGTCGAGATGAGCGGCACCGGTTAATTCATGAATGTTCTTCTGTCAGGCCCCGTCCATGGTGACCCCACGTATGCGGACCGGCCATGGAGTTTCATAAAATCAATCTCCCGTTTTTCGAAGATCCAGCGCTCTACGATCCGAAGCGTTGATGGGTCTTGATTGCGGCAACGTGCCTTAAGTTCGAGTGTTTCCAATTCATATTGATCGGCGGTGTTCTTGATCTGGCGTCTGAATCTTTCGGCTAAATCTTGGTGGGCTTCAGGATACTTGCCCGCAAGATGTCTGAGTAACTGCCGTTCAGCTGGAACACCCAGAACCCCAAACAGTTGACGTTTGACGAGGCTCTCCAGGCGCACGCTGTCATTGGTTGGAATGGCTTCTGGTGCACCATCGCGCGGTTCATGGGTGTGATCAACTCTACGGGCTTTGACTATTTTTGTCATAGAAGAATGCTCCTCTTTAGTGATTTGGCAGATGCCACGGTTCACAAGCTGGATTATCAAATCGACCGTATTCGGAGACCGTCCTTGGTCTCGTGAGCGAGCTTTACATGACAGGGTGGCAAAATTGCGATCCTGCTAATCAGCGTTCCCCAAAAAGATCTGGCGATGACAGCAACCAGGAAACAACAGAACACAGCTATGGGAAGGGTGGTAATAGGCATCGGTTCAGTGTTTGCATGGTGAGGGGTCATGCTGACCCACCGACACCTGGTTAGGATTTCACAAATGGTTTTGGTCGTTCACGTTCCGCACGCGTCCACACACATTCCAGAGGATGTGATCGCGCAGTTTCAGCTCTCAGGTAGGGCGTTGGAGGATGAGGCTCGCACATCCGCCGATCTGCACACTGACCTGCTAGCACAGGTAATATGGCCCACCGCTACAATTGTAGCCGCCCCAGTATCGCGGATCGTTGTTGATGTAGAGCGCTACGCTGACGACGAACATGAGGTCATGGCTCAGCGTGGTCGCGGTATGGTATATTCTCACAGTCATGATGGCACCCGCATGCGCTGCGGCTTGTCAGACGACGAAAGACACCGTCTAAAGGACACTTGGTACAACCCTCACTGGGACCGTCTGCGCCGTGCCGCGGCGGGCGCCATGTTGATTGATCTCCACAGCTATCCCGTTGACCCATGGTCTGTGGAACTAAACCAGGACGGTGAACGCCCCGAGATCGATCTTGGTACGGATCCAGCACTCACGCCCGCTTCGTGGATCATGGCTCTGCAAGATCATATCCAGGCCCACGGTTACACGGTTGGTCTCAATACCCCGTATGCGGGTGTCATTGATGCTGGTGCAGCGGCGGCCATTATGATTGAGATCCGGCGTGATATTGTCGGCGATCCGAGTGGTTGTGAAAAGTGGCTGCGACTGGGTGCGTGCTTGTCGTCAATGCCGTTTCCGGCGGAGCAAATCATTCCTTAGCCAGTTAGGGCATTGGCGAATCATAAATTAGCCCATAGCATCTGCTCACATGGATAGTACGCGCTTTTACGATGACAATGCTTCAACGTTTGTCGAACAGACATTCAATGTTGATATGGCGAAGCTGCGGTCGAGGTTCTTAAAGAACTTGCCAAAGGGAGCCTCAATACTTGATGCAGGTTGCGGTTCTGGCCGTGATGCTTTGGCATTTAAGCAGGCTGGGTACGATGTTTGCGCGTTTGATGCTTCTTCGGAGATGGTGGCGGAAGCAACATCAAGATCTGGGCTTCCCGTCAGGCAGATGAGGTTTGAGAACTTTTCGTGGGAACGAGATTTTGACGGGGTTTGGGCTTGCGCTTCCCTTCTTCACGTTTTCCGTCGCAACCTACCGATGGTGTTTCAACGGCTGGCCAAGAATTTGACACCGGATGGCGTGATCTACGCCTCATTCAAATACGGGTCCGATGAACGGAGACGCAAGGGTCGATACTTCAACGACATGACGCGCGAGTTGATCGACCCGCTGCTCCAAATGACTCCAGAACTTGCAATGTTTGATTTCTGGATCAGTAAAGACCAGAGGCCAGAGCGGGGTTCTGAACGATGGCTCAATTGTCTGTTTAAGAAGGTTGGTGGACAGCAGGCATGCACTCAAGGCTCAGGTGACATTCGTGATCGATATCCAGAACTATCGGAAGGACGGGACACCATTTATGAATAGGCTTCGTATCCGACCTCTCTTCGACAGCTCAGGAGCGCTTCTCTATTTCGTCGGTGCCCAAAACCCTATTTGACATTAACGATGGCGAGAGAACGATGGACTTGCCCCGATAAAGTGGAGAGACTTTCACTCTGTCTCGGCCATTGCGGCCTCGAATTTGATCGGTGATTTATAGGCTAAAGCCGAATGCCGACGAATGGGATTGTAAAACCCTTCGATGTAACGGCCAAGTGCATTCGTTGCCTGTTTCCTGGTTTGGAAGCTGGTTCTCTACACCAATTCCGATTTGATGGTCTTGAAAACGGTTTCGACCATGGAATTATCATAGCAATTACCCTTGCCACTCATCGACGAATGCATTCTATGACGGAGCTGGAACGCATCACTCTGGATCCTACGCAGCCCGTCGCTGCGCGTATTCTAGCAGCCAAAGTGGCGTTGCCGTTCCTGCTGTCGAAGCCACAACCTGACAGGCCGAAGAGCGACGCTCCTGATGACCTCGCCAACACCCATCAGACGGCTATAACCCGCCACATCGGCAGCTAGGATTGCAGCCAATCTGCGTTGAACGCGCTCATCCACCATTTTTGCCTCAAAATGATTTCCTCATTTAGGCTAATTGATGAAGCAGATGTTGTACAGCAATGGCCAATCTGTAGTGGTGCGCATTGTGTCGATAATGAGCAGAATGACCATCTTTGACTGATCAAAATGCGACAAGGGTCTCATGTCTGCAGAGGGCTC